>JAYUHW010000278.1:0-8000 GCA_043766615.1 Fibrobacteria bacterium
AGAATATAAAATCCCAGGCAATATCCAGAAGCCCTCATTGCCGTAAAATTGCGTTCAAGGAAAGATTCAGAACCATTAGAGGGCAAAGTGTTTTCACAAAAAATAAAAACCGGAAGAAAGTATGAAAAAAATAAAGTTGATAATCGTCTTATTCTTATGGCCAATAGCTGTTTATGCGGGTTTAATTTCACCGAAACTGAATCAGCAGCTTCAGAATGCAAAAGTCGATCAAGATATTTCGTGTATCGTGCTCATGAAAAATTCGGGAAATGCTGCTGAGTTTTCGGCCTATCAAAGTGGGGTAGCGCGTTCTCGTATTATGACCTACAAAAACCTAGCGCAAAAATCGCAAGTGAGCTTGCTTGCTTGGCTAGGTGAAAAAACATCCCAAGTTAAGCGTGTGCATCCTTATTGGGTGGTGAATGCCATACATGTTGTTGCTTCTCCAGCAATTATTCAAGAAATTGGATTGAGGGATGATGTAGATCAGGTTTTCACAAATGACTCGGTGCATGTTTCTGAGACTTCTGCAACAGCAAGTTCGTCGCATCCAGCCGGAGTTGAGTGGAATATCCGTAAAATTGAAGCTGATAAATGTTGGGCCGCCGGTTACAACGGCGAAGGAGTGATTGTTGGCTTTCTCGATTCCGGTGCGGATATTCTCCATCCTGCTTTGGCCGGCAAATGGAGTGGGCATTGGTTTGTCGCCGATGGTTTGCCAAAAACGGATAAGCCTTATGATGATTTTTTTCATGGAACCCATGTTGCGGGAATTATTGCCGGAGGTGATGGCTTAGGGCCTTCTGAAAATGATATTGGCGTGGCTCCCGGAGCGAAATTTGCAGTGGGCAAAGTCTTGGATAAAACAGGGGGTGGCGAAATAGTTCAATTTATTCAAGGGATTGAATACATGGCGGGATTAAAGGACAGCGTGAATATACGAGCCGTTTCATGTTCATGGAATAATTGGGCAAACAGTCAGGTTTATTGGGATGCTTTTAAGGCGCTTCGTGCTTTGGGAATACTTGTGATTATTTCCAATGGAAATAGTGGTGCAAGAGGAACCGGAACGGTGCAAACACCGGCGGATTATCCGTTTGTGGTGGGCGTGGGAAATACCGATAATGCCGACAAAATCGCGTCCACTTCTTCATTGGGTCCTGCCACTCAAAAGGCACCCTACAATGACATGACACAATGGATTCGGAAGGATTGGAATTTCATCAAACCCAATATATCCGCACCGGGAGAGAACGTTCGCTCTTCAGTTCCAAATGGGGAATATAAATTAGAAAGCGGCACCTCTATGGCTGCACCCCATGTTCTCGGAGCGGTGGCCTTGATTTGTCAGAAGAACCCAAATCTCACTTTGGATATGCTCTACGATATTCTAATGGATAATGTCGACATCCCCGATCCCAACATTGCCTATCCAAACAATACTTTTGGCTGGGGCCGATTGAATGTTTATAAAATGCTGCAGGCCACACCGGTGATAAACAAGCCGCGGGTTGACGTCACGAGTAAGGATATGACTGCCCTCGTTGCCGGGCAAAGTAGAGGATTGATTTTGGGTATTAAAAACCAAGGTGGGATTACTGCCTCAAATACTGTAATTCGAGTGGTTTCGAATGACAATTATATCGAAGTACAGGACGGTTCTTTTGCATTCGGGAACTTGACACCGCAGCAAGTGACAAACAATTCGGCGAAGCCTTTCAAAATACTAGCACACGCATTGACGCCTCCTGGGCATGAAGTAAAGGTTTCATTGATCATTCATGCCGATGGGCCACAAGACAGTTTGGATTTTCAGGATACGGTGGAATTTTCCTTCACCATCGGCACGCCGCCTTTACCTTATGTGGTTTGGGAAGATGATTTTGAATATGGAGGAGCCATCGACAGTTTTGCGACTTATTGGGACAAATCCGGGAACTGGGCTCGCACAACGGCGCAAGCACATTCAACCACGCATGCGGCCTTTTCTGGAGCTTATAATTCGGTGAATAGCATCACATTGAAGAACGGTATTGATTTGTCGAACAATAAAGATTTAAAACTGTCATTCTGGGATAAAAGCACCCTTGGATATCCGGGATTTTTCTATGAAATGAGCGCGGATGTTTCTACGAATGGTGGAACAAGTTGGACCACAATCTCTCCTGCAACGGGTTCACACGAAGCGGGTACGGTGAGTAAGTCTTGGACCGCAACTGAACTTTCACTTTCGGAATACAGTAAGAATACGGTGAAAATCAGATTTACTCTTTTCAACCGAGGCGGGGCAAGTGCGCCTGCAGACTGGTATGTCGACGACATTAAGATATATGCGCCCACGGACAATGAACCTCCCTATTTTTCGAATACCACTATTTGGAATGGTGGGACCGTTCGAGGACCTTTTGCGGTCCAGTCTACCATCACCGATCGAAATGGAATTAAGTCAGCGGTATTGAATTACAGAATTGGAACAGGCGCGTGGATTCAAGTACCGATGCAAGTGAAGGCAGGTGCACTCTATGCAGCCGAAATCCCCGCACAATCCGGCACAGGAACCGTTTCTTACTTCTTAGAGGCCACAGATACTTGGCCTCGAATACCTCAGAATATGGGCGCATTTCCCGTTGGTTCAAATCAACAAACGGGATTTATTTCTTTCGACTATGGTACGACAGGAATTGTGCTTACTCGTTCAAAAGCGGATTTCACTCTAAATAAAATTCAGAGCCAATCCGGCCTTTTGTCCATAAAATTCTCGGTGTCCGAAAATATGCAAGTGAAAGTCGCTGTATATGCTTGGTCTGGCCGGAATATCGGAACCCTTTTAGATCAAATTGTTTCAGCAGGTCAACACTCCGTTTTATATGGGAAGACTCCGTCAGAGTTTCTCGCGCCGGGAATCTATTATGTGAATTTTACGGCGACTCCAACTCAAATTGGAAGGCCTACATCGAGTATTGAGCGGGTAGAGCGGTTTATTGTACTGCAATAGACATGAGTTCTCGAATATTCTCGATATCGAAATTTTTTCAATATCTACAGAGTCAACCACTACCGGCCATTGCCTGCCGACAACTTGCAGAATAGAACGAATTTTGAATACTATATCAATACCATCACGCAGCTCGTGTCGCAAGTGGAACCGAAATATATTGTGTCACACAATGCTGCAACAGAAAATGGATCTGGTGAAGGCGGCAATGTCGGCCTAGCTTCCGAAAAATTAGGTCTAACTATGGATACTGAACCGGAGGCCATCGGCACGCATGAAATAGGCCATGGCTGGCATAGATTGGGTGATGTTTATGCCAATGCCGGTGGCAACTCCTGGCCCAATGCCACATCGGATGCCACAGGAACGAAATGGGCCGATTGGCTCGGGTATACAGAGCCTTACTACAAATTAAAAGTTGGCACCTATCCAATCGAGAACTCAATCTATTTCCGCCCTTTGAACACGCATTGCGAAATGATGGCGGATGTTTACTGCGCGAAGCCCGTGGTGGCGCATGATCCCATCGGCAGAGAAAAAGTGGTTTGGGATATTTATGCTTTGACCGACCCATTGGACAGTTGGACACCCAATACGACCACCTTGGTCAACCCGGTTCAAATCAAAGTGGATGTGATCGATTCCAGTATTATCAAGGTGGACTGGCATTTAAATTCTGTATTAGTAGCCAAAGGTGCCGGAGGAACTTTTATACCCGTCAAATACATTGCAAAAGTCGGGGACTATACCCTGAGAGCCCATGCGTATGATTTTGTTCTGACCAAGGCCTATTCGGATCGTGGCAAGGACTCCCTGGGTGTGCACGGTTCCTTTCCATCTTATAGCTTGGATTGGGTCCGAAGAAAAATGGATTTGTTACAACAGGATATCAGTTGGAAAATCACAGTCAACCAAACCGTGACAATCAGACACGGGAAGCCAGTCTTGGCCAGCGCCAGTCAGAAAGGGCCAGGACAAGATCCGACTGTAGATGCTCTTGGAAAAAACCGACCACATGGTCAATCTGTTGGTTTTACGCCAGGTTATACCATCGATAGGAAAAGCCAGAAGCATTGATCTGGATTGGGCCCTGGTCGCCTGGTTTACAGAGATTTGGGCAAACGCCTCCACTCTGCCCAAATTCCCGCGTATTTGGCTAATTTTATATACTAGGTATCCCAGGGCTTTTAAGGTTGAGGTTGGTATGATTAAAAATTTCGCAGTGTCTCTAGTCGCTCTTTTTGCACTATTCACTTTAGGTAACACTACAGTTACTGGAATCGTTCGCGATAATTTAAACGTCCCCATGCCCAATGTTTTTGTTCGTTTTGTAGATGCCGCTGATTCGAGCTTCTCAGTCAACACGTATACGGATGCCGTTGGCCACTACATGATACCGCTGCCTGGAACAGTCGGCATTAGTCCATTCAGGACCATCCATCCGGAAAGTCGAAACTCGATTGGCAGCAATGGATGGCACGCGCAGAGTCGTTATACTCTGCTTGGACGCCGCGTAGAAGCCTTTCAACCTGGGCTTACAGCCTCCTCCGGGCTAGCGCTTACCAAACCCTCGGCCGCCCGCCTCTATCATGTGACGGTTTATGGGAAAAGCATTTATCCGTTGAAGGCCAGAAACCTTTCCATCAATGATGGCGATACTCGGGATTTTCAACTCAAGCATATCGACCTCTGGGACAGCTCGCGAACCATCCTCCGGGATAATTTTGCCAACTGCCGAAATCGATTCGAAGTAACCCGACAAGGCCGCGTGGCCTTTCTAGGCGGTTCCATCACCTTCAATTCGGGTTGGCGGGATAGCGTCATGGCGTACCTGCGTCGGAAATATCCATTGACCACCTTTGACTTCATCAATGCTGGAATCCCCAGTGTGGACATTAAAATGCATGCCTTCCGCCTCCAGAAGGATGTTTTTTTTCGAGGGAAAGTGGACATGCTTTTCGTTGAATCTGCGGTGAATGACACATCCAATGGGGTAACCTCCATCGAAAGAACGCGAGCCTATGAAGGCATTATTCGTCAAGCGATACGGCATAACCCAAATATCGACGTGGCGTATATGTATTTCGCCCACGACGCATTTTATGCATATGTAAAAGCAGGACAACCCATTCCCCTTGTCACCGATTATGAAAAATCAGCTTGGCAGTACGCGATTTCTTCCATCAACCTGGCGCAATATGTCGCTGAGCGTTATACATGGTCGCAGTTTGGCAACGATGTGCACCCGGGGGCCTTAGGTACACAAATCTATGGCGAAGCCATCACCCGCATGTTAAACATTGCATGGAGCGATACGGCATCCGCAGTGACGCAGCCCTTAGCACATTTTCAACCGGTCAAAATGCTGGACACGCTGTGTTTTGCCAATGGCCATATGGACAGCATACAAGCCGCGCAACTGGTCAATGGCTGGAAATCCGTAGCCTCGTGGACGCCTACCTCGGGCGGTACGCGAGACGGATTTGTGAACGTTCCAGCCTTAGAGGCCTTAACCGCAAGGGACACCTTAAAGTTTGTATTCACAGGAACGGCGATTGGAATTGTAGTCCCGGCCGGACCCGATGTGGGCATGCTCGATTATTATATCGACAATCAGTTTATGGGTACCAAGGATCAATTCACACAGTGGAGCGCCGGATTGAATCTGCCTTGGACGATTTTATTCAACGTGGATTTGCCAAGGCGGCAGCATGAACTAAAAATCGTAACCTCCACCGCCAAAAACACGGGAAGCGTGGGCAACGCCTGCCGTATTTTTAGATTCCTCGTGAACGGACCTTAGGCGGAAACGCGACCCTCTTCTCTCTTCACCTAAGCCCAAACTGCAATCCTGGAATAGGCTTTGCAGGGGTTTTTAAGTACATTAGAGCCTTCCCTGTTGGTTGCCAAGGACATGCAGAACGCCTATATAAATCGAATTTTCCTGCTCTTTTTCGCCGCATTGACGCTTTTTGGCGGCTGCCAAAAGGAAAAGGAGAAAGAATTGGTTTTGGCCCAAGTGGGCACTGCCACACTTACATTAGCGGACCTACGGGAAAGCTTCCCTATTGAATTCGAACAAGTTATCCGCCGTCAGCAATACCTGGATTTCATCAAACGCTGGATCGATGATGAAGTGATTTACCAACATGCGGAAAAGGTTGGGTTTGCCAAGGACTCGGTGGTGGCCAGGAAACTTGCGAAGTTGAGTCGAAAGCTTCTCATTGAAGAATTTTTAGCCCGTGAAAATGGAACGGATGCCTTTGAACCTGACGAAATGACCATGAATCAATATTACGAAATGCACAAAGAGGATTTTCGTCGCACTGTCGCGGAATTCAAAATAGCCCACCTCCGGGTACGCACTGCCAAACAAGCTTCCGAGCTCAGGGCAAAAATAAATCGTGGGGACTTCCTAGAAATCGCCGCCGCCAACTCGCTCGATCCGACACCGGAAGCCTATGCCTCCATTGGCTTCAAAAAACTCGATGGATTCCCCTCTTGCCTGACCCAGGCCATACCCAGCACACCAGTCAATGCAGTGACATTGCCTATTGATTGCCCAGATGGGGTCTATCTGGTGAAGGTTTTAGAAAGACAAGAACCGGGCACATACATTCCCTTTGCTGATACCAAAGAAGAAATCCGAAGCCTTCTCGTCATAGGCCGCAAGGATAAAATCACCGAGGCGCGCATTGCCAAGTATAAAGAAGGTTTGAACATCGGCTATAATATGGATCAAATCCCCGGTCAAATCGAATCGCCAAAACCCGTAAACGTCGTCAAGGATTCGGTCCCAACTGAGTCTACAGATCCAACTGTCTCAACAGCCCCAACGCAAGAAACGAAGTCGCCCGAACCCACGGTCCGGAAAACTGCCAAGTCAAAACGCGCCAAGCCCAGTGCTTCCCCAAGCGCTGCCACAACGTCCCGATCCAAACCGAGTGCAAACGAATCCGATCCTGCTTTAATAACAGAACCCCTTCCCCCAAATACCGCCGACCCCAGGCCCGTAGTAGAAGAGAATCCCAATGGCAAATAAATATTTGAATATACCGACGCTATCCTTCGTCAGTGCGCTTATCCTATCCCCCGTTTGGAGCGCAAATGCCGCTCGTCAACCATTTGATGGCATTGTCGCCCTTGTCGATGATCAAATCATTCTACTGTCGGAAGTGGAAGAACTGCGCCAAGTGGCCGCGGAACAGCAGCCGGGTATGTCCCATTTACCTATTGACGCTCAGCGTCGCGAGCTTTTGAATCGGCTCATCGACGACAAAATCGTCCTGGTCAAAGCCAAATTAGACACCAATATCCGGGTTTCAGAAAAGGATATCGCGCCTCGCGTGGAAGATGCCATTGCCCATTATGTGGAACAGCAAGGAGGCGAAAAGAAGTTTGAAATGTTGCTCAAGCAAACCAACGGCATGAATCTCACCCAGTTCCGGGCCCGGCTGAACCAGCAATATCTGGAACAGAGCTACCGTCAAAAGCTGCAGTTCAAGTACGTCGGCGATCATGAACCTTCGAATTTACAGGTGCGGGATTTTTTCAAAATGTACAAGGATAGTCTGCCCTTGCAACAGAACAGCCTTCGTCTCTCGCATGTGCAAATCAAAACCAAACCCAGCGGAATCTTGGACAGAGCGGCATTTCTGAAAATCGATTCCTTAATCAAACGGCTTGACAAGGGTGAAGCCTTTACCGACCTAGCCAAAAAATATTCTGATGATTTTTCCAGCAAGGAAGGCGGAGATATCGGATATACCAAGCGGGGGACATTGGATCCCGATTATGAACGGGCCGCATTTGCACTCGATGCCGGCGATTATACCAAGTTTCCCATTCATTCCCGGTTCGGTTACCACATCATCAAAGTCACGGGGAAAAAAGATAATGAGATCCGTACCTCGCATATTTTAGTCCGCCTGATTCCGGAAGCCGCCGATAGCGCCCGCACTCGTAACTTCTTGGATTCGCTACGTGCAACTGCCTTGCGCACCGG
>JAYUHW010000279.1:0-14639 GCA_043766615.1 Fibrobacteria bacterium
AATGGGCCGGGCATACCTGCCAACTCTGGCAATGATTGGGCTGTGGAAACCACCGATTTAAATTCGCTAGTTAGGCTGTCGTGGATCAAGTTTGAAAGCGAAAGAACCAGTCTACCCTCATCATCATGAGCAGCAATTATCTGTGGACCATCTAGATTGGTCAGTCTTAAAGCCGTCAATGAGGTGTCGCCAAGGCCGGGAATACTTCCCTGCGAGATGGGTTTAAGTTTAAATTCCATAGTTTTGTTCCTCGCCGCCAATCGAGGCATAGTACAGCCTATTGCCATCATTAAAAATAGGACTAGAATTGCCGCAGGTGAGTTCCTGAATCTGAGCATGTATTCCTCTGCGGCTTAACTGAAGAACGTTTGGTTTAGGTAGTTCATGCATAGCGGGTATAAAGTATAGGTTTTGTAGTCCTATCACGTGGAATATTCACTATATCTCCCGCCACAATTTTGTCCGCAGTAATTCTTGTAGTCTTTAAATGATGATTATAGGGATGATCAAAAAGCTGAACGACCGAAGCAACCGTATATGCCAAAGCAATATCTGCGATGGTCTCGACACCGGTAACTTTATGGGCAATAAACCCTTCCGCGCATACTTCAGAAATAAACTGTTTTGTTCCATCCAATTGGGTGAATTGGATTCCAGTGGTAATTCTTCCGATTCCAGCAATGGCGCCATCTTCATAGGCTCGCTGTGAGAGAATTGGACCAGCGCCATACGATGGGTCGTAAATTTTTCCGTCATGCTCTACTACAACATGATCGCCAAAATCAAATTGTGGGTTTGTTTTGCCCTGGCCTGCCAGGCCATCCTGCTTTATGCACTCCGTATTCCCCTTATGCGTATAGCCCGCCATTGCTTTGGCTGTGCCTGCACCTGCGAATGTACAGTTCTTAACCAAAAAACGATTGTAAATATCCGGTTTGACATCGTACGGGCGGAAAAATAGGAGTTGCCTAGCACTCGAGATACCGTGGATTTTGAAAAGGTGGATTAAGAGATTTGCCCATCCCCCGCAACGCCCGGTTCCGTCAGGTCGACTGAGAATGCCGCGAGTACTGTATACGGAAGGCTCGGTTTGATCTCCAGAAGTTTTCGCACCAAATTTGTAGTAGGACAAACGAACTCCGTCGCCTTTGCGTACCATGCCTCTTCCATCTCCAGTACTATTTGCAAATGCGGTAAAGGCGGCTGGAACAAAGGTATTTTCGGTTAGTTGACCCGCTGCGGCCCGACAGGAAACGTCAAGGAGAGTCCAATAGGCTTTTGTGCCGACTACGGGCGTACCTAAGGTCACATACAGTGTTTGCACCGTACTGCCAATTGCCGTCCAGGTGACGCCGTCTGAGCCCAACATGGACCAGTCGAGAGTCATTGCGTCGTAAATGGCTACACCCATTTCTAAGTCAACATCGCAACTAATGGCTTTCACCTCCACTGTTGTCTTTCCCGCTTGTATTTTGGCAATAGCCTCCCAGGTGAAAACCTTGCCACCCAATGTGGATACCGCTTTTATTTTTACGTCTTCATCATCGGTGGATACAGTCGTGACGTTTAACGTGGCGTCTATTTTAATCTTACTTCCCGCTGCGTAACATATTGGATTTTGTTTCGCTCTTCCTTTTTCCCAACGGCGCGATAAGAGCTTGTCGATGCGAGGCGTTCCATCCTCAACTACAGAAATCGCATTGAATTGAATAAGCTGCACCTCAAGTACAGGCCATTGACAGATATGAAGATCGGCAACTAGGGTTTTTGGTGTATCTTGTTCGAGGGTTACACTTATTTTTGCATCGCGAGGGGTTGTTAAGTCTATTAGCTTTTCGTTTTCAGATGCACCAGGAGCGCCTTCGCTCCATTTTAAAAGATCCCACACGTCTTTTTGATTCGGATCGGTGGTCACCGTAACCTTGGCAGTACCTGGGGCGGAATAGGTTTTCCAGTGCAAATCGCGATCCGTAAGTTTGATAGGCAAATCACAAGTAATTGCGGTTAGATCATAGATTTCCGAACTTGTTTTTTCTGAAATTTCTTCAACGGAATCCCGATGGCACTTTGAGCTGACTACCGGTTCTTGCTTAGAAACAACTTGCTTGGTTTGGTTTTTGCGTTTCTCTTTTTTTGGTATGCACATAATGGACTATCCGCCTGTAAGGCCAAATGCGAGGTATTTCCTGGCCTCGGTATTGAGTTGCATCGCGGCCATTTCACCGTTGCCTTGGACGGGATGATTGAGTGCATGTTCCGCCCAAGTAAATTGAGGATCGGTCCTAAATCCTAGGCCCAACATAAAGGCAGTTGCAGCATATATACCTTGGCCATAAGCGGTAAGCAAACCATGACGTCGAGCATCAGCGACTGCACGTTGAAAAAAAGTCGTGATGGACGATGTTCCGGCAAAAGCTGCCTTCTGTGGATAGAGCGAAGAACAAATGTCGCAAAGAGCCTGAGGGAGACCGACGTCGGATAGTTTTCGGAAGGCATTGACATCGAAATCACGAAAACGTATTAGGGCACGAATGAGGCTCTCGTTCTCGTCACCTGCTATATGGTCAAGGTAATCCATGGTGGCAGCATGGAGTTGCAATAATTTTTCATGTTCCCCGGCAATTTCTGATCGAACGGGCACATTCAAATAGCGTGGTACCCAATGCAGCAGGGGATCTTCATCGAAAAAGGAGCCGAGCATCATCATTAAACAGAGGTATAAGAAGACATCCGCTTCGCTTTTAAAACCAAAACGACTCGCGCGCAATACTCCCAGCTTGATAATTTCCCGAACTTGGGCTGAACCGAGGAATGCACACTGGCGTGGGAAGGCTTCGACTAAATGGTTTTGCAGACGCCCTTCGAATTGCGACCTAATCGACTCGCTAAGCGCTTGCACCTGCATGTCTCGAATTACCAACACAATTTACCTCTCCAACTTCAACGGTATTCCACCAGTTGAACATTAGTAAAATAGGCGTCGATGATTTGCTTAAAACTTTGATTCGACTTAGCGCGGGCGATGGCTCCCATTTGGCACAGGCCCACTCCATGCCCGAATCCTCGTCCCTCAGCCGTTACCTGGCCATCGACCATTCTCAGGTCAAACGAGGCGCTTGGCAATATTTTGCTTTCGTTGGCGGAGGGCCTTAACGCCCAGCGAACTTTGTCTCCCTTGACCAGGATCGGCCCACCATCTGTGTTGATTTTAAGAACTCGAATACGACCACAGGTGGCTCGGGTAGTGACCTCAAGGCTTTTGATGCGACTAAAACCAGGGACATCATTTACGCCTGCAGATTTTAGATTTCGTTTGAGTATTCCCGCGAGCTTTATTTGATTCCAATTCTCCGTCCAGGAAGAATACTTGGAGGCGCGACAATAGGCTTGGCCCTTGTCATCACTGTCTGAACGCGAAAGCAGGTAGGGAACACTTTCCCCTCCCCACACCTCATGTTTACTGGCGGTGTGGCCGCCGCAGGTGGAGAAGTAATAGCATTGAGCCAAGCTGTCCCGGTATAAAACGGCCAGGCCTCGGGTCTCCCAAACAGCACGATCGCTCAGTAAGTATTCGCCTTTTACGCCTTTATAGACTTGGTCCTGAACATCGCTAAAGACGTGGAAGTCGCGGTTGCCCGGGTGTAGCATGCGTTTGTATGCATAGGTGCGGGCTACCACAGCCAAGGCTTTTAATGCTTCCAAGGATCCGCGGTCTACGGTGCCGAGTTCATAAGGCAAAACACCGCGAAGGTAGTCTTCCACACCCAACACATTGATGGCTACAATACCTCCATCGGTTTGTCCCAATAAATGCATACCACCTCGGTAAACGGAGCCATTCAAATCGATGAGGTTAAACCGATTAACGGAAATCAATCTGAGTCGTGTGGATGTGGTGGTTGCTAGGGTTTTACCATTTTGGCTAAGTTCAAAACCAAGGTTTTGGCGACGGATTAGCATCGCTCCCCGCACAGTCACAAGCTTAGTGGCAGTCCAGGAGCGCAGGGCAGGGTTAGGTTCTAGGGTGACACTTTCGCTCAGAATTTGCAACTCTCCGAGTGAATACACTGAAAGAGTGCGGGCATCGCGGCTTAACAAAACTCGAATCTTATCGGGTAAATCCTTGGGGCGAGGCTGAGTTCGGATTCCGTCGGGAAGGGGTATCGGCGAAGTTACCAATGAAGAAGAGTCGGATGAAACAGGCGGACTGGACCAGCCACTAGTGCCTAGTGAATGGGTGGCATAGGTGGAATCCGTGTCAGAACCGGTCCGGTCAGAATCATGAATGGGATCGGGGTCCCATGCCAGCGTATCTTCAACTTCAGGATAGGGTAGGGAAATGGGCAAATTGCGGCTTGGTAATTCAATTGGCTTGACTGGGGCTGTAGCACAAGAAAAAATAAAGCTGAGGAGGCCTAACCCAAGCTGCGCGATTCCTAGTCTTCTAATGCGCAGAGAAAGTATCACCTTGGGGCCGATTTTGATTCCTTGGAGAGCTTCTGGAGTTTCACTTCGTTTAATGTCCTATCTGCATCGGAAATCTTATCGACGAAGAGCACCCCGTTAAGGTGGTCAATTTCGTGTTGGATGCAGCGGGCCAGCAGGCCGGAAATATTTTTAAGGACCACCTTTTTCCCATCCAGCCCACGCGCCTCTACCGTAATGGTTTCCGGTCTTTCCACTTCCGCCCAAATGCCGGGTACCGACAGGCAACCTTCCTCTGCCCCTACCGGATTGCTCGAGGTTATCACCACGGGATTAAAGAGATAATACGGCTTTCGCTCCTCTTCCTCCGAAGTAATATCCACCACAATTAATCGCAGAGATTTGCCTACCTGAGGCGCAGCCAAGCCGACTCCGGCGGAATCGTACATGGTTTCCAGCATATCTTCGGCTAGTTTGACCAGTCCGGGTGTGATGGCGCCTACATCCACGGCACGTTTGCGGAGCACCTTTTGGCCGTATTTGTAAATGGGCAATATCATAAAGTGCTCGCTGTGACAGTCGTTTAGAGTTAGGCTTTTTCTTTGGTTTCTACCGGTTCATCAACAGCCTTTTGAATGGCGCTTTTGTTGAAATCGATACGTACATTATCGGAAAACTTAAGCGTAATGAGATTCTCTTTGATGGCGGCCACTTCCCCATACATGCCTGAATGTGTCAATACCCGGTCACCCTTTTTGAGTGAACCAAGCATTTTAGTCATGGCTTGCTGTTCTTTTTTCTTGGGCAAAAAGATCATGAAATAAATTATCAATATCATGGGTCCAAAAAAAAGCAGGTCTTTGATGTCGAAATTCATGCTGGGGTCCAGTCGAAAGTGTTAATAAAGGCAAAAATAGCCGATATAATATAGTAATTAAGGCTCTTGGGGGTTTTCGAGGTCAAGAATCGGTCACATTTACGCCTTCGTGCGTCCCGTTCTTGACGCCACCCCTCGCCGCGCCAATAATTTCACATATGGCCATGCTTTATCCTTATCCTCCCAACCCGGAATATGCGCCTTGGTCGGTTGGACAAGACGTCGCGTCTCGCGAGGAAACGAAGTATAATTTCATTAATACCGAAGCGCTGGTAGCCTATTTCAGCCAATGGTTGGAGCACGAATATATCCTTGCCTTAGTGGCGCATGAAAAACAGGTGTTTGTTGTGCGCAAGGAAGTATCGCTGGAAGAGACTCGGTTGCAATTTTTAAAAAAATGTGAAAATTCATTGCTTAAAATCCTCACCGAAATCCAAAACGGCCGTTCCCAGGATTGGGGACACAGTTCTCAATAGGTATCCTTACCCTTTCCCGTCAAGGAGAATAATGTTATTCTGCTCCTACCTTGACCACCGTGAATACAGCATTGTTTTTCGAAACCGTGGAAAACTTCCATGAGGCCCTTATCTGGGTTGATGCCAACGGCGTCATCTCCGCCATAAACAAGGCGGCCTGCCGATTATTGGAAATGTCCAGGACGGAGATCACGGGATCACCCGCTTTTCAAATCCGTACGGATATTTCCGCTGAACTTTGGTCCAGCTGGTGGGAAAAAATCAGAACGGCTGGCAGTTTGACCGAATTAGCCACCCTGCAAGGCCAGGGCAAAAAAATCCTAAATCAATATGTACACGCCAGTTTCATAAGGCTTTCTGACGGCGGTGAATTCGTTCTCTGGAACTGCATTTCGTGGAGTCCTTTGTTGGGTCATTCCACAGTAGGTGGTGAAGCGGGAGACGTCTATCAAAAAATTTTCGAATTGATTGGTGATGCCATTTTCATTAAGGATCGACAACATCGTTTGGTAATGATGAATGCTGCGATTAGCATTGCTTTGGGCAAGCCTAAAGCCCTTTTATTCGGAAAGTCGGATCATGATTTATTCCCCAAGGGTGAAGCGGATGCTTTCCATGAACGGGATGAAACGGTTTTTCTAACGGGTCGGGAACTTATCAGCGAAGAAACGCTCACGGTTCCTGGCCAGGAAAAGAAATCCATTTTGACGCGCAAGCAATTGTATATAGACCCAGGTGGAAATTCGTTTATTGTTGGAATTTTCAAGGATATTTCGGCGATTAAAAATGCCGAAGCGCAGTTGCAGCGCGCCAATGAAAGTTTGGAGGAAAAGGTACGGGAACGCACTGTGGAGCTGGAACTGGCCAACCAGGAAATGCAGGTGCATATCGAGCAGTTGGATTACCTAAACGAAAAGGGTAGGAATTTCGCGCGTTTGCAACGCCGGGAAGATGTCTTAGCGGAGATTTTCAATACGTTTGCAGGGCGATTTCCCGGATGCCCAATCCAATTGATCGAACCGGAGGGCGAATCCTTTAAAAGCACCCAGCACTCCCGCAACATCCTTATGCATTTGCGCCAATGCCTGAGCTTATTGGATGGCGTTCGAATTCGCATGGAAAAAGAAATCGTTTTTAAATTGCTGGATTCCAACGAATCCGCAATCTTGCCGCACTATCCCGGCCACCTATGGATTCCGTTTTTCAGCGGCCCCGGTTTTTTAGGGGGTATCCAAGTATTTGTGCCGGAAAATTTTGAGTCCAGGCTTGCCGGCGATCTTTCCTTATTAGGCACCTTGTCCACGCAAGCTTCCGTAGCCTTGGTCAATGCCAACCATTTTCTGGAACTGGGAGAAAAGACCAGGATGGAAAGTGAATTGCAAGTGGCCAGGCAAATCCAAATGCATTACGTTCCGGAAAACCCTTCCATTCCCGATTTTTCCATTTCCGGCGTTTGTTTGCCTGCTTTGGAAATCGGTGGGGATTATTTGGATTATTTTCAGAATACGGATGGGGATTGGGTAATCGTCATTGCCGATGTATGTGGCAAGGGAATCCCGGCAGCTTTGGTGATGACCAGTTTGCGTAGTTGTATGCGCTCGGAAGGTCGGCGGGTGTCTTCCTCCAAAGAACTATTAACTCTGGTAAATCGCCTTTTAACGGATGAATTGCAAAGAGAAAAATCATTCATCACGTGTCTATGCATTATCCTTTCAAAAACCGGAGATAAACTGAATTTCAGCCGGGCCGGCCATCAACCCCTGGTGACGTATGGCCGATCCGGTCAAATCCCCAAGTCTATTCCTTCCAAAGGGGTGGCTATGGGAATGTCCACGGGAGAGTATTTCAGCTCCAGGCTGGAAGAGGTGAGCCTAGCTTTGCACCCTGGCGATAGATTTTTTGCATTCACGGACGGAGTGGATGAGGCGATGAATTCCGAGCAGCAGCCTTACGGCAAGGAAAGGCTTTTTAAGGCTTTGGAAAATGGACAAGCCAAATCACCCGTCAAGTTGATACAAGACGTTTTGGCCGATATCAGTCAGCATGTGCGCGGATATAAGCAGTACGATGACATGACCATGATTGCCCTGGAAAAAATCAGATAGGCGCAAAGCCTTTATTTTCCGTCGCCAGGGGCGAAAAGACTCTCAATCCAATGCCTCAATTCGGTTTGTTCCTTAAGGGGTTCAGGCAGACGAATTAAATCATCTAAGAGTATGGGCAAATCCTCCATAACATCTACATCATTGAGGGTTCGATGGATTTGCAAATGGCCGAGTGGCGTTAATTTGGATCGGAACTCCGTGCCTGTAGTGGGCTGACTATACTCTACATCGGTCCATAGTGATAGCGGAAGGGGAGCGTTGCCTCCGAAAAGCCAAAAGCCTCCGTCCTTAGCCGGACCAAAAGCAAACCGGGTTTCCTGTGTATTTGAAATCCATTGCGCTGCTGAAATAAGGTCCGCGATTTCCAATTGCGGAGTATCCGCGCCAAGCAGAATGACGTGGCCATGGGACTTTTGCAAGTTGGTATAAATCTTATGCATGCGCTGGCCTAATCCGCCTTCTCCTTGAAAAAGATTGGGCATGCTTCGCCAAAGTGGTATCCCAACGGCGTCCGATTCGGCAATAGCGAAAAAGGGTTGTAGGTCCAAAATCCGTGCAGCACCTTGCATACTTGCCGCTACGGAATAAGAAGATTTCATGTGAAAGGTTTGCGCAGCCATTTCACCGATACCCACTGCCAATCGAGATTTGACAGGAGAAAGGCCAGGTGTTTTAACCATGATGGCCAGGGCTCCGGGCTTTTTCATTTAATGGAATCCCATCACGTTATGAATTTCAAAGTCTGAATGTGAAATGATTGAAAAAATGCTAAGCTAGAATTTTGACTTCATGACATACATTCCGTTTGCTGCTATCGGCGAGATTGAAGCCCAAATTAATGGGAAGGACAGAAATTCGCTTGGACATAACGCTTTCGAAACTGGTGCTTGCCAACAAGGTATATCGAAAGTGGTATTTTCATTGTATGTTTATCATTCAAAATTCGTTGAAAAGGGAGGCTCTGTGCAATTTTCGATTTTCATCGGCTTGCTTTTTTGCTTTGTATCGGCTTCACAACTTTCCGCTGCAGATCCCGTATTCATTGTCGCCCAGCACAATGTGCAATCGCGCACGCAAAACATTATCCCGCATATTACTTATCTGGAGTCCCTGCCTTTCGATGGCATGACCATCAATACCCCGGAATCCTGGTCGGCGATGTCACCCAATTATTCAGTGGATTCCATCACCTTTTGGAATAGTTGGCTCAAGCCGCTTAATGGCATTTTCAAAAAATTTAATCAAAATTATTTAGTGGTTTTTGTCGATAAGCCTGCTGATTTTTTTGACGACTGGTCCAAAGTCATTCGAAATTGGGAATTGATAGCCGAAGGTGCGGCCAGCATCGGTTGCGTAGGCTTAAGTTTTGACAACGAAGAATACACTGGAAAGTTATGGACCTACCCGGACGATGTCTCCCAAAAAACCAAAACACTGGATCAGTATCGTACCCAGGCCGCCTTGCGCGGCAAACAAATCATGCAAGCGGTTTGCGCTAGGTTTCCCAAGGTTAAAATGCACGTCTACCATGGACCTTACGTATCCGAAGTGAAAACTCCACTGTGGGTAACCATGGATCAGGCGGGGAGAAATTACGAGGATTTACGCGGTGCCTTTTTTGCGGGGATGCTGGAAGGACTTGGCGCTCAGGCTAGTTTAACCGATGGGGGTGAAGTCTACTCCTACCGGACTGCACTGGATTTTGAACGATCTTATCAATGGAGAAAAAATGGAATGGCATCGGACTCCACAAATTGCCCTTTCATTCCACCCGCACTGCGGCCTGTATGGAAACAGAAAGTCAATATTTCCTACGGCGTTTACAATCTAGGTTGGCCGGATTCGGTAAAGAATCGCATGAATCCCTCCATCATGCGAACCACCGTTGAACGGGCACTAAGACGCAGCGACGGCATGGCCTGGCTGTTTCTTGAAGGCACTGAAACTTGGCTGCAGCCTGGCGGCATGCCGCAAGCATGGCAAGACTCCATACGCGCAGGAGTGATGGCGACTCGAGGCAGTACGGGAACGTCAAGGCGCAAGCAAATGAATCCGTATCGATACTCTCGTTCCGCCTTGGTCTGGAATTCCTCAGGTTTTCCAAGACTAATGGACCAGGATGAGAGATTCATCGATTTAAATGGAAAAGTGGACATGAAATTAAAAGCTGGAGTTCCACATTCCGAACGATAGTGCGTTTGATGGGTGTTCCATTCAAAAATTATGGACGCGAAGTCTCTCCACCGCAACTAGAGCCCGCTCCAGCCGTGCAGCCAAAACAATGGTTTGCCACTCGAATCGTTCGGGATAGGAATTCTACTTGGGAAAACTCTGAGATATGCGATACCGGTTCTGATTTCATTTCGAGCATTTGATTGAAATCGCAGTCGTATATTGATCCATCATAGCCTACGGAAATGTGTTGGCGGCACATTAATCCATTCAAAGTGCCTGGATTGAATGCATCGACCAGAAGTTCCATATACTCCTGATATTTTCCGCGTCGAATTAATGTTTCCAGAAAGCGGTTAATGGGCATGTTATTGATGCAATAAAGATTATGGAATTCAATTCCATAAAGGCCCTTGAGTTTAATTTTAAACTCGGATTCCAATTGGGATTGCGAGGCACTTAAATAAAATCCGTTGGGATTATAGACTAGATTGATCGGCAAGGTTTTACCATACCCTAAGGCATTCAGCTTTTGCAAGGCTTTGATGGACGCTGAAAAAACACCATTTCCACGTTGCTTGTTGGTGGTAGCTTCGGAAAAATGAGGAAGCGAAGCGGTAATTTCCACCTTATGTTCGCTCAGAAACGAGTAAAGAAAGGCGTATTCCGGTTCCTCAAGTATGGTCAAGTTGCAACGGTCGATGACATGCTTGCCGAGCGCACGACATTCCTGAACGAGATATTTAAAATGCGGATGCATTTCCGGAGCCCCGCCGGTAATGTCTACAACCTCTATACCAGCTGTTTCCCGGATGACCTTTAAACATGCGTTCATGATTTCCAGGGACATGCTTTCCGTCCTTGCGGGAGAAGCGTCAACGTGACAATGCAAGCAGGCCTGGTTGCATTTTTTGCCGATATTTATCTGGAAAGTGCGCAAAGCAATGGGGGAAAGAGCACCCAAATCCAAAACTTTGGTACGAAAAGCCTGGGCTTCCATCTCCATCCGTGTCTTTCTTGGAAAAAATTTGCCTCAGCAGTGAGAACATGAACCTGCTATGAGTCGTTTCTCACTTGGTAGGCGTTTTGGATTTTTGAGACAATTCCAGGGTCTTAAAGGTTAAAAGTAACAATTCGTGCACCGCCGAAAAAGGTGGCCTTTCTTTGGTGATATTATTTCTTTATAGGTATGGAGGAATCTCATCGCTGGTTCTTGGACTTGAGTCCTTTTATCGTGGGTATGCATAATGTGGCATAATTGGATTCCGTGGAAGTACATATTGCGGTCCGTAGCCCAAAAAAAAGGCTTCATAGACCCGATTTCCGTTCTGGCTCGGTTCAACGCCGTGTCTCAGCCCACTCAAACTGTGGCACCGATGGAGCTTCTGAGGGCAGGAATGGTTCTGCACGCCCGCGGATTCATTAATAATAATTTTATCCAACACAATTTGGATTGGGTTTGGCCCTTCTGGGTACACAAGCAATTTAATCCGCGTGATCCCGCCTTTATTCCACGGGCCTTTGCTTTAACACATATAAATCTCACGCAGAGGAATTGGACCGCAGTTGGCTACCCGGAAAGCCCGGAGACGCCAATAGTGGATGGGCGTGGATTGTTGATGCCTTTTTTCGACAGTTGGTCTTTAGACGCCTGGTTCATGGCGGACAACGGCGAGACGCTGATCCCGAGTAGAATGGAAAAGGCGTCACAAAAGTTAGAGATGGACGGCAATCTTCGCGTTACCACGGAATTTGAGAAAACGGGGATGCATTTGAAAATGTGCGCGGAAGTGGTGGTGGAGGATGGTGTTCCTACGTGCCTCTTACGCCTCAGAGCCGCTGCGGATGTTTCCGGCTGGCTGGTAGGTTCTATACGTCCTTACAATCCAGAAGGCGTCAGTTTCGTCAACAAACTTGTCCTATTGGACGATGGCCGCGGCTGGAGTATCAACGGTGTGCATAAAGTGCATTTTTCCCAGCCACCCGATAAACACACGCTGTCTGCGTATCGGGATGGTGATGTTTTCTTGTCGCTGAGGTCCGGCGAGTTTAAGGGCGCAACCAAAGTCGAATGTCAAGTGGGAATGGCCACTGGTGCAGCACTGTACCGAGTAGAGGCGGGAGGAGAGTCTGAGGTAACATTCAAGGTACCATTGATGGATTCCAACAAATGCGAAAAATTAACTTTTAAAGCTGAAGAAAAATGGCGCGAAGCGAATGATTCCGGAGTCGATTTTTCCGGTGGCCCGGGTCGGTACCCGTTTCTTTTTGCAGCGGCTAAATCTACGGTTTTACTCTTATCGCCAAGAGAGGTATTCGCGGGGCCGTATACTTACAAGCGTTTCTGGTATCGCGATGCTGCCATCATCCTGCATGCGCTGATGTGCGCCGGGCACCGCCAACTTTCGGAAAAAATTCTCGACTACTTTATCGACCATCAATCGGCGAACGGTTATTTCCGTTCTCAAGAAGGCGAATGGGATTCCAATGGGCAAGTGCTTTGGGCCTTGGGCCGGTACTGTCGACTTTTCAACGTCAGTCCCAAACCTGGTTGGGTGGCCGCCATTCGCAAGGCCGTGCACTGGATCATTCATAAACGGTTGAAACCGGACTCCGGCAAGCGCCATTCCGAGCTCCTACCCGCCGGTTTTAGCGCCGAACATTTGGGTCCGAATGACTATTACTATTGGGATGATTTTTGGACCATCAGCGGTTTGCGTTTGGCTGAGGAAATGCTTTCCCAAACCGGAAATCCGGAAACGGCCGTTCAAGCGAGTCAAGAAGCGGAATTGTTGAGCAAGGCCGTGGACAAAAGCCTGAAATTGGTTTCCGAAATCCTACATTCCGTGGCCATGCCCGCTTCGCCCTATCGACGGCTGGACAGTGGAGCTGTAGGTTCTGTGGCTGTTGGCTTTCCCCTCCAGTTATGGCCGTCCCGTGACCCAAGGTTGCTCGCCACTTTGGAATTTCTTTATGGGCATTGCTTTGTTAAAGACGCGTTCTATCACGACATCAGCCATTCGGGCATCAACCCCTATCTCAGCTTGCATATCGCCCAGTGCCTGCTCAGAACGGGAGATCCTCGCTTCCAGAAAATAATGGAGTCCATCGCAAGTTTGGCAACATCAACGGGACAATGGCCCGAAGCCATCCATCCCCAATTGGGAACCGGTTGCATGGGCGATGGCCAACATGCTTGGGCTGCAGCGGAATGGATTATGATGGTGCGCAATTGTTTCTTGTTTGAGGAAGAATTTTCCGACAAACTTATTTTAGGCGCTGGACTCAATCCAGAATGGTGTGCAGGAGGTAAGCCCGCATCGTTTGGCCCTGCCCCCACCCGTTTTGGCCTGGTAACTGTAACCTTGCAAGTTACCGGTGATGAGGTAGAATTGCTATGGTCCGGAGATTGGTTTGCTAAACCACCGGAAATCGAGGTGCGGTTTCCCGGACACGGATGGGTGGCAATTAGCAAAGAGCCGCATCGCCACGTGTTTCAGAAGGTACGAATGTGAAGATTTTGATCATGACCAACACCTATCGTCCTTTCACCGGGGGCGTACCGCGTTCTATTGACACCTTTGCCGGCCAATACCGTAAGCTTGGGCACATTGTGAAAATCGTAGCGCCGGAATTTGATGGACAAGAAGAGGAAGAAGACGTAATTCGTGTCCCTGCTTTAAAACATTTTAATGGCACAGAATTCAGCGTGCAGTTGCCGGTCCCGTTCTACCTGTCGGAATTTCTAGCTGATTTCAAACCGGATGTGATCCATTCCCAACATCCCTTTTTGTTGGGTAATACGGCCTTGCGATTGGCTGTGAATTTGGAAATCCCCCTAATCTATACCTTTCACACCTTCTACGAGCATTATCTCCATTACGTCCCTGGAGGAGAAAATGAAGCCACGAAGCGCTTTGTTACGACCATGGTGGCCGGATATGCAAATCTCTGCGACCATGTCATTGCTCCCAGTCATTTCGTTGCAGAGGAACTTCGCAGACGGAATGTGATCAAACCCATAGATATTATTCCAACCGGTGTGGATGTTGTGGGCATTGCCAAGGGGAATGGAACTGCCTTTAGGAAGCACTACGGCATTCCGCTAGACGCGTTTACGGTTGGCTTTGTTAGCCGCCTTGCGCCGGAAAAAAACCTGACCTTTCTAAGCGATGCCGTGTTGGCGTTTCTGGAAGAAAACCCCAAAGCTTGGTTTCTGGTGGCGGGAACCGGCCCCCTGGAAGACGAATTGAAAAGCCGTTACCAGGCTTCCGATGTGGGGAATCGTATTATTCTGTTGGGCAACTTAAATGGAAGCGTTCTGCATGGGCTTTACCATGCCATGGACGTTTTCGCCTTTGCCTCCCAGTCGGAAACCCAAGGGCTGGTGATTGCAGAAGCCATGGCTGCCGGAGTTCCGGTGGTTGCCGTCCGGGCACCGGGCGTAGAAGACGTGGTTCGGGATGGATTTAACGGAAGACTTTTATCTAGGGAAAATCAAATTGAGTTCACGCATGCGCTAGCGTGGGTGGCTGCGCTGACTAAGGAGAAACGTGCGTTATTAAAATCCAACGCACTTAAAAC
>JAYUHW010000280.1:0-4613 GCA_043766615.1 Fibrobacteria bacterium
CAAACCCGAGGAAGAATCGCTTCCGACTCCTAATTTACGTCTGGGATTCCACCACTCATTAAAATTTTCCATCAGGTACCCACCTGTGGATGGATTGAAGACATACATGTTACCCTTGCCATCAGATACAGCCGCCTTTCCTTTCCAGGGCGTGTAGAAGTCCACTTGAAATAAGGGAAATTCCACAAACGCCGGCCATTGGAAGGGTAGGACAATATTGGCACTTAAAGTGTCATAGGCCTGTTCCTTTTCCTCCACCATGACTATCCCGTCCCGTTCATCATCATAGCGAGGATTCAAGTGAATCCGTTCCCCACCAAAATTAACGTAGACGTAACGATGCCTGCCCAAAGTCCAGATATTTTTAGACGTATTTAACTTGAGAATGCTGTCTTTAAGCGCGGATAAAGTGGCTACTCTCGAAGTGTCTACAACTTCAATGGTGCCACGCAAAAATTTCTGGTAGCGCCAGTGTAAGAAAGTACTCGATGAACGCAATCGCCCCAAAACAATGTAAACGCCAGCAGAGCTTCGATCCAAAAAACGAAAATCAAAATCGCGGGTGGTATAAGCGATTAGACTATCTCCAGTTTTGATCCATTTGTCGGGCACATGCTGCGGCCATTCCGCACTGTTATAAACATCGACAGCAGTGTAACCATAGAGGAAGTTCCGATAAATTGCCAAATTATTGGCACGCCATTGTGATCCGCGGAAATGCAGGATGTCCAATAGAATCCGGGGGTTTTCCTTTTCAGGATTGAGCAGTAAGGAACCGGAACGGGTAATTACGTCGTACACCCAAGGAGCTGCGCCAAACCAATTTTGGAGGGTGGGAAAATTTGGGCCTGTACTATTTTCGTAGCGGCCGCCTGCGGTGAGCAAGAAATTCTGCGAGCCATAGTACTCCTCGGTAAGCTGTTCCCGATTGCCTTCACCGGCATAAGCTGAGCGAATTTCCGCCCGATATTCCCCAATTCGGTTTTGCATAAAATTTAAAATGGGATCCGGCACCCGGTATTTGAGCACCGTGGAATATAAGCCCATGGAGGCATGTGCAATTTTGGTTCTCCAAAAATCTCTAGGTAGCCCCACACACGAACTGAAGGCACCCGACTGCACGGCAAAAAAACTTCCTGTGGCATCATTGGCCATTAAAACACTGTCCATGAACACTTCCGACGATCTTCTGTAAGGCCCGTAACGAATGGAACCTATACTTTGAAAAGCAAAAACCGTTGCCAGATAATCGAGCAAACAAGCGGCCCCATTGTTGATGGCTGAATCGTGGGCGAAGGAGTACAGATTATCGAGGGCATGGATTGTAAAGCGTTGGTAGATTTGCGCATTGAATTCGAAAAATCCTTTGCACATGGATTTCTGCATGGCCTTGAGTAGAAGTTGTTTCAGCATGCCTTCTTGGTTGTCAAGGACAAAACCTGCTGAGACGAGGGAATCCCGTAACGTCTTGAGTTTCGTTAGGTGCCGAGAATTTTCATATAGGATTTGATTGGTCAGGAAGCGTGTGGATTCCGTCATGAAGAGGTGATTCTCGGTTTCCGGGACACTGACGAACAATACATCAAAGTACGCTTTGGGTATTTGACCCCAGGTGCGAACCACTTTTTGTACAAGGTGAATAAGCGTCGCATCGGTGAGCAGTAAAGGATCCTCGATAAAGAGGCCCAACAAAGAAGAGCACCCCAGTAAGGACATATCAAAGTCCCCTTGATCATAACCCGGCACGGGCAGACTGGTGCCAATAAATCCCAGCGGCCCAATATTGCCCCCCACTACATAAGCTTGCAACGCCAAACCTACTTGGCGTTGCTGTTCCATTGTCCCGGAGCGTGCTTTGGTAAGCAAGGTGATCCATTCCTGGAATACCCGCATGCCGTCATTGCTTCGATTCCATGCATGCACGCCATGATTGGCGTCCACTCGGTACTGCCAAGCATCCAGTAAAAATGGGCGGTTTATTTCAGACTGGTTTCCGATTGGGTTTCCGGTTGGGTTCCCGATTGCCAAGTAGCACGAGGTAAGCAATAAAACCAATGTAGTGGGCAAACGCATGATTCCAAGGATATGGTAACCTACTGATTCCCATAAAATCACAAAATTTTTACTACAATACTCTCCACGCGGTTTGCCACCAGGCGGCTAACCGGCCCTGCTCTGGGAGGCTTTCCTGATTCCACATCATTTCCATCTCATTTGGATTGGCCGCCATTTCCCTTTTGTAAACCGGATAGCGGTGGAATCGCTCTTGCAAACCAATCCCGGCGCCAAAATTACCATCCATTTCCAGGATCCACCAGACAATGCCGATTGGCTGGCGTTGCAAAAAAAAGTCACTTTCCAGCCCATTGACATGGATAGCCTACTGTCCGGGCTGCCGCCATCCATGGCTTCGGTAGTTCCCGTTCTGCAAGGCATTTCCTCCGGGTACCTGGCTGGTCGCAGCAATATCCTGCGCTACCTGATACTTTTCAAAGAGGGCGGCATTTATCTCGATTTCGACACGATAACCATTCGGGATTTTAAACCCTTGCTTTCCCATCCAGCCTTTATCGGGGAAGAGGCTGTCTTTCGATATGATGATGACCGGGTTTCGGGAAAATTTAAACTGGCAATTATTCCGACGGGCGTACTCTTTGGTCTTAGTTACGCACTATCCCTTTGGAATTGCCGCATGTTCGGGGATTCTTACTTATTAAATGCCCTCAATCGCTTGCTGATGCGCGGTTGGAGCGACAAGAAACTCAACAATGCGGTTTTGGGTTGTGAAGCCGGCAGTGCTTTTTTTGCGCGAGTCATCGCCTTGATACCGGACACCAATCCTACAGTCAAATACGCACTGGGACCCATTCTCATGAATCGAACCTGGGACCTGGCACCGGGTCAGGACATATATCGACTCGATTCCAGCTATTTTTACAACATCCCCCCCAGCCAGACCTTTCGATTCTTTTATGGGCCAGCCGCCACCCTACCCCATTCGACCTTTGTCATCCATTGGTGTTCCAGCAATCACAAGGACCTTGCGGCCACGCTTACTAGGGATAATCTGGGAAAGCTTTCCAACTCGCCAACTCTATTTCACAAGCTTGCGCATAAAGTCATAAGCCAAGGAATTTAAATTCTAAACGTGAGATTGGTTTCTCTCACTTAGCATCCGTGTTCAAACCTTCAGTTCATCACAGAAAATTTGATCTCGGGATTGCAGCAATCCGCTCAATACGGAGCGAATGCTCGCCACCGTAGCCGAATGATCGAAATCAAATGGATGCATGGCAACGCGCAGTACCGGAGCGGATCGCCATAGCTTGGCTTGTATGGGGCAGACCAGTAAGGATCCATATTTTCGCAGAAGCGAACGAGTGGCCCAGGTTATCACTGGGCTGGGGAGAGTGCCACCGGAAACCAAATCAAAAAGAGTATGGTGATTTTCCGTGTAGCGAATGCCTTGTTGGAGGAGCGCGGCGGGCAGATTGGAATTGAACAACCAAGCGGGAGCGACAAAACCCAGCGGATCCACTTGCAAACAGCTGCGAAAAACCTGGCGCCCCTGTTCAAGTTTTTTTTCAATAGTACGCGTATCCAGCGCCAAGAATTCCCCTTCTCCAGCAGTCATAAATCTGCGTTGCAGAACTTGCTTTGCGAAGGTGCCCTTTGGCAAATTTTCAGAATGAACCGTTGTCTCCAGATGCTGGTACCCGTGGAGATGCCACTGTACCTGAAATGGTCTAGGGCAATTGCACCAGCTGATAAATTCGGGGCTGCTGGAAGCAAGGTGACTTCCATGGTACTCGGGGATGAATAGATAGGTCACCTTTTCCAGACCCAGTTCTAGAAAAAAAGCCTCAGCCTTTCTCAGTCGCGACAAATGAAAGGGTGTGGCATCATGCATGGAAATCAGAATTTTAAGTGGCGTGTTCACAGGCATAAATTCAATATCCCTGGAATTAAAAGTACTCACCGGACTTTACCACATTCGCATAGTAGGTCACCATTCGTTCCACGGCATCATCCCAGGAGCCATAGCCTTGGGCCAATTCACGAGCAGCGGCGGAATCGGCAGCGTGCTCTCCTATTCTAGCCGCACCTAAGGCACGCAAAAAATCAGGCAGATCCCCCTGCTTAAAAATATACGGAGATTGGGCCTCGCGCAACATTTCTCCAGTGCCGGCGGCATCCGGTCCTACGACCACCATGCCTCTGGCCATGGCCTCCAGTACCCCCAGACCAAAGGTTTCAAAGGGGCCGGGAGCCATAAGAATATCGTGCGCGTCATAAACGCGACACACCTCCTCCTGCCCTTCTAAAAATCCGAGATAGGTAAATCGCGGATGCTGAAAAGCCATGAAGCGATGCGCAAAGCTGCCCCGTCCCATCACGGAAATTTTCACGTCATCGTCCCGCAGTATTTGGGGCAGGGCAGCTAAGACCAGTTCAATTCCCTTTTCCCTATCCAATCGCCCTGCATACAGAATGCGAATGTTTTTTTTCTCCCGCATCGGAAGTGGGGCTAAAAACCGCGCTGGCACTCCAAAGGGCAGGTACGCAAGATGTGGAATTCCCTTTTTGGACAAGCGGCCTTCCATGGTTCGCGA
>JAYUHW010000281.1:0-3313 GCA_043766615.1 Fibrobacteria bacterium
TTGATATCCCGATGAACGACATTAAATTTTTCGGCGGTTTGGAGGCCTTCTGCGGCCTGGAAAATAACGGCGGCGGCGACTTCCGGTTCCATGGGTTGACCACCCAGTAGGTTCAGAATAAACTGTAGATTTGGACCGTCGATATATTCCATCACCAAATACTGAATATCCCCTTCGACACCATAGTCGAATATTTCCACGATATTGGGATTTCTAAGTCCTGCAGCCGTTTTTGCCTCGACTGTAAAGCGGTCGAGTAGATTGGCATTGGTGGAAAGATGGGAGTGGATGACCTTAACGGCCACCATGCGATTTAGAGCTGGATCTTCGGCCAAATAAACGGTGGCCATGGCACCCTGACCCAGTTTGGTTAGGGCATTGTACCTACCAAATTTAAGTTGGGTGGTGCTCTTTCCCGGTTTTGACATTATCAGCGCCTTTGCGGGTAACCGATTAAGGTGTGACCGATTAAAGTATAACCTTCTGCCACAAATTTGAGGCGGGTTGTAAATCGGACTTTTCCTGACAGAATTTAAAAAATTTGCGTGGTTTACGGGGCGTACGCCTACCGGAAGAACCGGGTTTTTTTAACTTTTGGGGCCTGCCTGCGATGAAACATATCATCGTAGAAACCCAGTCCGGAGATCCGCATGATTGCCAATTCCGTCCGTTCCATCCTGGAAAAACTGAACAAGTATAACCGCAGCATGCTCGAAGGCGCTGTGGGGTCCTGCGTCACGCGATCGCATTATGAGGTTACGGCCAGCCATATACTCACCCAGGCCTTGGAAGAAGGCAAAGGCGATCTTCCCTACATCCTAGCCTATTTTAAAGTCAGCGGCGCCCTTTTCAAAAATGCGTTGGTACAAGATCTAAAGGAACTGCGTACCGGGAATACCGGTAAGCCGGTTTTTTCACCCACCTTTATGACGATGTTGGAATCCGCTTGGGCGGAAGCGTCGCTCAATCTCGGCCAAAGTGAAATCCGCACGGCCGCCATTCTCCTGGCCTTAAGGCGCGCGCCCGGTTCCGTATCTCCAGGACTCGCCGATCAATTGGCCATGATCAATCCAGAAACCTTGCTCGCCAAGTTCGCTGAAATCACCGCCCATTCCAAGGAATCGGAAGACGCGCCGCAAGGTTCGGACCGTAACGCAGATGGTACTACAGCCGAAGGCTCGTCCTTATCTCGTTTCACCGTTGACTTTACGGAAATGGCACGCAAGGGGAAAATCGATCCCATCTTCGGCCGTGACAATGAAATCCGCATGATCATCGATATTTTATCCCGCCGCCGCAAAAACAACCCGATCATGGTTGGTGAAGCCGGCGTTGGAAAAACGGCCGTGATCGAAGGATTGGCTTTACGCATTGCCCAGGGTCAAGTACCTGACATTTTAAAAAATGTGGAAATCCGCATGTTGGACATGGGGCTTTTGGCCGCAGGTGCGGGCGTACGCGGCGAATTTGAAAACCGGCTGAAAGGTGTGATCAAGGAAGTGAAGGCGTCTACCACGCCAGTCATCCTCTTTATCGATGAAACACATACCATCATTGGGGCAGGTGGAGAAGCCGGCCAAAACGACGCTGCCAATCTGCTCAAGCCGGAAATGGCTCGCGGGGAACTCAAAATCATGGGTGCCACAACCATTACTGAATTCCGGAAGTATTTCGAAAAAGATCCTGCCATGGCACGCCGCTTCCAAATGGTGCGCATCGAAGAACCGGATCCCGCAACGGCAGCCATCATGCTTCGCGGCCTACGTACTAACTATGAAAAATTCCACGGCGTAAAGATCACATATGACGGTGTCAAAGCGGCTTGCGACCTGTCGCATAAATTCATCGCCGGTAGACAGTTGCCGGATAAGGCTGTGGATCTCCTGGACACCGCAGCTGCCCGTGTGAAAATGGGTTTGTCTGCCAAGCCACCTGTGCTCATTAATCTGGAACAAGCCATCGAGAATATGAAAATCGAAATCATCGCACTTGAAAAGGACGATGCCTCCGGAATCCTAACTGACAGGGAAATTCTCGCGAATACCAAAGCCCGCCTGGAACTTGCCTTAACGGAAACCGCCGAAGTGGAATCCCGCTGGTCCACGGAACTGGGAATGGTCAAGGATATCATCGCCATTCAGGATAAGCTGGTAGCGAACAAGCCTGGCGCCACTGCCGACAAGGATTCCAAGTCTGCCAAAGGCGCGGCCAAAGAGGTCAAAGAAGCACCTGTTCCACTTACACAGGAAGAAGAAACCGCCCTGCGTCTGGATATGGAAGGCAAGTGGAAGGCCCTGGAAGAATTCCAAGGCGAAAATGCCACTGTGCATGCCCACGTGGGTCCGGAAGTGATCGCCCAGATCATCGGCGAATGGACCGGCATCCCAGCTGGTAACATGCTAAAAAATGAAGCCCAGTCCTTAATTGAACTGGAGCGCACCATCATCGAACGCGTGGTGGGGCAAGATGCCGGTGTCGAGGAAATCTCCTCTACCTTGCGGAGCGCCAAACTAGGACTCAGCAATCCCGAAGCGCCTATGGGTGTCTTTTTGATTACCGGCCCCTCAGGCGTAGGCAAGACGGAAGTGGCTCGCGTCATCTCCGACATTCTGTTCGGCGGTGAAAAGTTTGTGGTCACCATCAATATGAGCGAATACCAGGACAGCATGTCCATCACCCAGCTTAAAGGGGCCAGTGCCGGGTACGTGGGTTATGGAGACGGCGGCGTGCTAACCGAAGGAGTGCGGAAACGACCCTATACTGTGGTTATTCTGGACGAGGTTGAGAAAGCCCATAAGGATGTCCTTAACATGTTCTACCAGGTTTTTGACAAGGGCATGCTGCGCGATGGTGAAGGTCGGGACATCAGTTTCCGCAATACCGTCATCATCATGACCAGTAATTTAGGTCTGGACACCATCACTCGCGTCCATGCGGAAGGCAGCGCCAACTCCTTGGATGAATATCGTCAGGCCATATTACAAGAATTGACCGATCACTTTGCCCCGGCGCTGTTGGCCCGTTGCAAGGTGGTTCCTTTCCTGCCTCTGGACTCGGAAGTGCTCAAACGCATCGTCTTCATGAAGCTCATGAAACTAGGCAAGCGCCTGATGGAGAGGCATAAACTGGCTTTTGCTGTGGCGCCGGAGGTGGTCCGAGATATCGTCATGCTATGTACCACTTCCCAAAGCGGCGCGCGCAATATCGACACCATCATCGACCAGAAATTGATGCCGGAGATTTCCAAAAACCTGCTCTATCATATGGCTGAAGGCAAAATCTTTACGCATCTATTCCTGTCCGTGAATGATTC
>JAYUHW010000282.1:0-2555 GCA_043766615.1 Fibrobacteria bacterium
ATCGGTAAGGACGGTCGCATCCGTGAAAAACTGCAAGGATTAAGACCAGAACAAGAACTTGAACACAAAGTTCAATTGGCATTGGGAGAATAAAAATGGGCCAGAACCTATACCATAAAGTATTTGATAAACATACGGTGGGCACACTGTCCTCGGGACAGCATCAATTATTCATTGGCCTACATCTCATTCACGAAGTGACCTCGCCGCAGGCATTTTCCCTGCTTAAGCAGCGGGGACTAAAGGTTCGCTTTCCAAAGCGCACCTTTGCAACGGTAGACCACATTATTCCTACGGAAGCATTGGAACGTCATCGTCCCTTGAAAGATGCTTTGGCGGAAGAAATGCTGGTGGCCATTGAGAACAACACCAAGGAAACGGGCATCCAATTTTTCGGCGAAGATTCTGGAAGCCAAGGCATCATCCATGTCATTGGGCCGGAATTGGGACTGACACAGCCCGGCCAGACCATCGCTTGCGGGGACAGTCATACCTCCACGCATGGCGCCTTCGGATCTCTGGCTTTCGGCATCGGCACCAGCCAAGTGGCAGATATTCTCGCAACTCAAACCATGAGCATGTCCAAGCTCAAGGTCCGGAGAATTAATGTAACCGGAAAGTTACGCCAAGGTGTGTATGCCAAGGATGTGATTCTCGCAATCATCAACAAGCTAGGTGTTAACGGTGGTGTGGGATATGCTTACGAATACGGCGGCCCCGTCATCGAGGCGTTTTCCATGGAAGAACGGATGACTTTGTGCAACATGTCCATCGAAGGAGGCGCACGTATTGGCTATGTCAATCCAGACGAGACCACATTTGCCTACCTTCGTGGCCGGACCTATGCGCCAACTGGTGCAGAATGGGATAAAGCCTTAGCCTATTGGAAAAGCATTGCCTCCGATGCCGATGCCGAGTATGCCGATATCGTTGAGCTGGATGGCTCGTCTTTGGAACCCTTTGTGACTTGGGGAATAACCCCCGCGCAATCGTTGCCGGTTTCACAGGCTATTCCCGCGGTCTCGTCCTTTTCCACCGATGACCAACCTTTGATCCTGGAAGCCCTTGAATACATGTCGCTCAAGGAAGGCCAAGCCATTGCCGGCGTGCCCGTGGATGTGGTCTTTATCGGCTCCTGCACAAACGGTAGACTGTCTGATTTAGAAGAGGTTGCGCGTTTGGTTGGGGGACACAAAGTAAATGCCCGAGTCAAAGCCTTAGTGGTGCCCGGATCCTGGGCTGTACAACATCAGGCCGAAGCGCTTGGATTAAAGGAAATTTTTCTAACGGCTGGTTTTGAGTGGCGGGAGCCCGGTTGTTCCATGTGCTTGGCCATGAATCCCGATAAATTAAAAGGGCGTCAAGTCTGTGCGTCAACCTCAAATCGTAATTTCAAAGGTCGCCAAGGTTCAGCGTCTGGCCGCACACTGCTAATGAGCCCAGCCATGGCCGCTGCGGCCGCGATTACAGGCGTGGTCGCCGATGCTCGCAAAGTGTTTTCAATGGAAAAGGAGTTAGCATGAGCGATCAAGTGGTCATTTCCAAAGTTCAAGGTTCTGCGATTCCAGTTCGCGGCAACGATATTGATACCGACCGAATCATCCCCGCGCGTTTTTTACGGTGCGTGGTTTTCGACGGACTAGGCGAACACGCCTTTGAGGATGACCGGATTGGACTCAAAGCCAAGGGTCAAGTGCATGCCTTTGACGCATCCAAATTCACGGGTTCGCGTATTCTTTTTGTGAATAAAAATTTCGGCTGCGGTTCTTCACGTGAACATGCCCCGCAAGCCTTAATGCGCTGGGGCATCCAGGCCATTGTCGGGGAATCTTTTGCGGAAATATTTTTTGGTAATTGTGTCTCGCTCGGCATTCCATGCCTAACCGCTTCAGAAGAGTCCATGGGGCGATTGATGGCAAAAGCCGAAGCTTCGCCCAATTCAGAATGGAATGTGGATTTGACCGCAGGACGTATCAATGGCCCGATTGAGGAACCTGTTTTCCTTCCTCCGGGACCCAAAAGTCAATTCTTAAGCGGCAGATGGAATTCCCTGAATGAGCTGCTCACGAACCTAAAAACCATTGATACTGTAGCCGCCAACCTTCCTTACGTTTCCGGCTGGTAAATCTGGGCGTGGCACACTCGTCGGTTAAATCGGCCAAACCGATTAAATCGGTAAAAGTTCCAGTTACTGAGAGTTTGCTGCGAAAATATTCCCAAGTATTTCCCGTAGGCTCGGTTGGAACCGGCTACCCGGCCCGGCTCATCGCTAGAAGGCGCGCGCACCTCAAAAGTCTGGATAGTTTTGCAATTTTTTCCGGGTTACCGCGTGAACCTGGAAGTGAAAATCTTTGGATCATGAGCGGCCTCCGTATATTTCAGGAGCCCGCCATTATTCATTTGACCGGTATCAATCAGGCAAAGGTCATTCTGGTATTGGATCCAAAGGCGAAAAGCAACTATAAGGAAATATTGTTCATCGCCCCAAAAGACCCCAGTAAAGAATTCTGGGATGGTGTACGACTGGGCTATCCGTTAAAAATGGACAAGTCGGG
>JAYUHW010000283.1:0-2259 GCA_043766615.1 Fibrobacteria bacterium
AGTATCAAGAGCATGTGGACTCAGCAACAGGAAATCAACGATCGGTTTTCCCACGTATTCATCAACCTGGAAAAGAACCCTCCAGAAGCCGTCAAAGCAGGCAAGCGGCTGGAAACATTGGCCTTTGAACAAGGGCAACTGGTGTCTGATTTTCTTTATCACCTCCAGTACGAATGTTTGCGGTCGGTAGCAACGTCCAGGCCCAGTATGCCGAATGTCCTCATAAAGCCTCGGATTATCCGCACCGGAATCGGAAAAATCCGTATCATCTCGCCAAAACTTTAGGATGTTAAGGCCATTCAAAAAAGAAGGGAAATGGGGCTTTTGCGACGAGCATAACCATCCCGTCATTACTCCGCAGTATGATTTGGCTTCCCGCTATGCACAAGGACTGGCAGCCGTGGCCGTGCTCGGCCCAGGGACCAAGGCCTGGGGCTACTTAAACGAAAATGGAGAAATGGCCATCACGCCTAGGTTTGCGGAGGCGATGGATTTTTCCGAGGACTTGGCAGCTGTAAAAACCGTTGCGGGTGCAACAGAGTCCGGTCCGGGAGGCCGGTGGGGTTATATCGATAAATCCGGTGAGCTAATCATTGCGTCTCAATTTGAAAAAGTAGGTGAATTTTCCGAGGGCTTGGCGGTAATGTGGATGGACGGGAAAGCTGGATTTCTCGACCGTACCGGTAAGGTTACCATCGAACCACAATACGCTCACGCCGATGGATTTCGGGAAGGATTCGCACGTATTCGTTTGGTGGATGGTCAGTGGGCGCATGTCGATAAACAAGGCGTGGTAAAAGCATCAAAAGGCCATAACGATCTGGATTCTTTTTCCGAAGGTCTCGCAGCATATAAGTCCACACAACTGGCGCCGTGGGGTTATCTCGATATCGAAGGCCGCATTCGGATTTCACCAAGCTTCGACAAGGCGTTCCGATTTAAAGAAGATCGCGCCCGAGTCCTAGTGGGCCGATACCCGCATGGAAAATTTGGTTTCATCGACAAAGAAGGCCAATTCATCGTCAAACCTCAATACGATGAGGCCGAGGATTATACGCATGGAATAACCAGAGTGAAATTCATGGGTGGAGAATGGCGGCATCTGGATTCCAACGGCGTCATGCTTATCCCTGAAGGTCACAGAGACAACTTGCTGTTTTCCGAAGGACGCGCCAGGACCTTGGTAGATGGCCGCTGGGGATATGTGGATCGCTCTTACTTATTTTGCATTCCCGCCCAATTCGAAGAAGCGGGACATTTTTACCATGGGATGGCGGCTGTAAAAATTGAAACGACCGATAAACGGGTTCGCTGGGGATATATCGATCCGCAAGGAGCATTTGCTATTCCAGCCCGATTCTTAATGGCGGGCTCATTCAATGAAGACCTCGCCGCAGTAAGGGTTCCGGCTTGGTTTGGCCTAACAACCAAATGGGGATATATTGATCGCACCGGAAGCTTTGTCATTAAACCGGCCTTTGATTTTGCCTATCCCTTTGCGGAAGGCTTTGCCCGCATCAATATGGGTGGGAGACAAAGTCGCATTGGTGGAGTAGTAGGAGGACATTGGGGGTTTATCGATAAAACAGGCAAGTATATGATCCGTCCGCAATTTGAGTATGTATCTTGGTTCGCGGAAAATCTGGCGGTTGTCCGGGTGGGAGCAAAATGGGGTTATCTCGATAACGTCGGAGTCATGGCCATCAAACCGCAATTCGACGAAGCCTACAATTTCTATAAAGGCCTCGCAAGAGTTCGCATCGGTGAAACCTGGTTCTATGTCGATTCTAAAGGGCATAAAGCACATTTGGAATAAACCAGCGGCCCGGGTTTGTATGAAGGGTCACGATAAAATAAAATATGCCATATAATGATGAAACCTCAGCCTGGGGAAAAGGCGCCGCGCGTTTGATTACTGTAACCCGTGGCCTGGAATCGGATGTCATGCACACCGGTTCGGCCTGCCTGGTAGATGCCCGAGGTGACATTCTTTGGTCCTTGGGCGCTGTAGAAATGCGCGCCTTTCTCCGATCCTCAGGTAAGCCCCTGCAAGCCTTGCCAGTGCTAACCACTGGTGCCGCTGCAGCCTTTGGATTGACCGACCAAGAGGTGGCAATTATATGCGGTTCCCATTCCGGCGGGCCTGAACAAATCGCCCAAGTGGACGGCATTTTGGCCAAATGTAGCTTGTCCAAAGATGCACTGGCTTGCGGAGACGGTTTGGCGGATATGTGCTCAGGTAAACATGCAGGCATGCTA
>JAYUHW010000284.1:0-4048 GCA_043766615.1 Fibrobacteria bacterium
ATTTGCATTTTTTCAGCCAATAGCTTTAATGCGCGGCTTGCATCGGAAATTACGGCGCCATGCCCCACCAGTAAAAGTGGCCGTTTAGCTTTGAACAAGAGTTCGGCGCATTTTGCAATGGCTGTGCCATCACCGTGAGTAGGGATAGAGTACCCAGGCAAATCGATATCCACATTATAATTGGGTTCGAAAAGGGCGCTGGAAACATCCTTGGGAATATCGATGAGCACAGGGCCCGGACGCCCGGTCTCGGCTATATAAAAGGCTTCCTTGATGATGCGAGGAATATCATTGACGTTGCGAACCAGGTAGGAATGCTTAACAACCGGAGCAGATATCCCCACAACATCGGCTTCCTGAAAAGCATCAAGGCCCAGCATGCTTTGAATCGTCTGGCCGGTTATTACAATCATTGGGACAGAATCCATCATGGCCGTCATGATTCCCGTAATGGCATTAGTCGCCCCTGGACCCGATGTAACCAAGACAACACCGGCTTTGCCTGTGGCCCGGGCTAGACCGTCAGCCATGTGGGTAGCACCTTGTTCATGCCGGGTGAGAATGAACTTAATCGGCGATTCCAGCAAAGCGTCAAAAATGGGAATAGCCGCACCACCTGGATGTCCGAAAATGTACTCCACCCCATGTTGGTGAATGCTATGGATTAAGGCTTCCGCGCCTGTGCAGGTTTTAGATGCCATTTTCAATTCTCCTTCTCAACATTTATCTAACTATCCCTAAAAATAACCTGTATTCAAATCAATTACAAGCAATTTTAACTCAACTTGTTGATTAATGGCCATTGTTTCAAAGACAAAATGTCAGATATAGCCAAACATTGGCTAAAACATCCAATTTTAAGGTTTTATCAAATCCATTGTGATCATTTATCCCTTATAATCAGCCTTTTCTCCTCCAAGTTGCGTTTTGCATCTGTGATTGCCATCATAGTCAGGCTTTTTTAAGCCAATTAGAATGTCAATTAGAACGTCAATTAAACAAAAACGGAGAAGTTATGCCGGTAATCTGGAAAAATTTAGCCCTCGAATCTCGTCCAAGAGAGAAGCTTCAACAATATGGCCCGGAAAGCCTATCTAATACGGAACTACTGGCCATCGTTCTTGGAAAGGGGCGGCCGGGGAAGGATGTTTTGACCCTCGCCGCTGAAGTAGTCGAAAAATTGATGCACTTGGAGTCTGAATTGACTTTGGATGCCTTACAGGCCATTGGAGGAATTGGCCCCACCAAAGGATGTCAAATCATGGCCAGCATCGAGTTTTCCCGCCGTTTCTTACTCGTACGCAAAAAAATTAAAATTCGCACGCCAAAGGATGCGTTGCCGATGCTGGCAGCCTTAAGAACGGGCGCTCAAGAGAGTGTAGTGGTACTGACTTTGGATGGAAACAATCAAATCATTAATCGACACTGCATCACCGTGGGATTGGCCAATCAAAGCCACATTCATCCTAGAGAAACTTTTTTCCCTGCTATTCAAGACAGGGCGGTAAGCATTCTTGTCGCCCATAACCATCCATCCGGAAACCTGGAACCCTCAGAGGCAGATTTGGTGGCGACAAAAAGGTTGGTTGAAGTGAGCAAGACTATGGGTATTCCCTTGCTCGACCATTTAATCGTTTCGGAAAATGGGTTCCTATCCCTACGAGAAAAATATCCAGGATATTTCGTCTGAAGCCAGACGAGATCTATCCGCCGATCGCCATCTGCTCTACAAAAGTTCCTGTATCCATTTTTCTATGTGCTCAGCCGGGTGCGCGCCCACTTCAATCCGCTGAATGGTTCCCTTGCGGTCTATAAGAACCATAGTTGGATACGCATATGCCTGATATTTTTTGGTGGTGAGCTGACTGATATCATTGAAAAGAGAATAGCCATGTTGGCCCGAGGCTTGAAAGGCTGTCAACTCTGAAAGGCTTTCGGAACTGATCCCGATAATGACCACGCCCTTAGTTTGATATTTTTTCTGTAGCGCATCCAAAGTTGGGAGAGTGGAACGGCAGGGTCCGCACCAAGTTGCCCAAAAATCAAGGACCACTACTTTGCCTTTATTTTTGACAAGTGAGCCGATGTCACCGGAGTAATACTTTCCTTCCAATTCCATGGCCTCAGACCCCACCAGCATTTGGGTCATGGAGCGCATATCTTCCGGCTTGGGCGATAAGGCCATTTTTTGCATCGAGACTTTTCCATCCCGGCCAATCCGTAATTCCACTACATCCCCAACACCTTTGGAGTGAATGGTATCGAGTAAGGTCTTGCGGCCTTCCAGGGCTTTCTTATTAATGGACAGGATATAATCTCCCGCCTTAAGGCCTGCCTGGTCAGCGGAGGTGCCTTTAAACACTTGCTCGATCTTTACAGCCCCTTCCGCAGAAGGATGAGCAAAACCCTGAGGTAGGGCTGCTAATGGTACGTCAGCAAAAGAGATACCCAGCCAAGCCTGGGGTTTTGCCTTAACAGAGGAAAGCGACGCATGCTCGACCGGCACGGATTCTTTGCGAGGGGAAGCACCGCCTTCAATAGCATATTGGGATAGGCCAAAGCCCAAAAATATTCCCACACTTCTACGTACCGGAGATCGTTCGTGCATTTTTGCTCCTAGTGGCTTGGCGACGGTAATCTACCAAATTCAAATTACATGAAACCAAAAAACACATCTCCTTGGCCCTACCGTTGGACAATAATTTCGCATAGATTTATACTAAGATCAGAATCTAAACGGCTAGAACGAACTTTTGAAGGGAATGGTGGCAAATGGGTAAAGTGGTGCTCAATCTGGTTTCACGCGATGATGAACTTTCCCATGTACAAGCCTTGGCCAATAGCCCTTCCTTTTCTGCCGTAACCAGTTTCAGATGCGAAAACAAGGTCCTTCTGGAGTTCGGGCAAAAACTGAAAGGCTTTCCCAAGTCCACCCAGGAAAGGGTGGAGTATGTCATTGGCGCGGGCAAGGGCAAAGCCGAGTTCAATTTTAAAACAGTGGGTGGCACAACTCAGTGCGAGGTTTGGGTCCGACTAAACGGATTGGAAGATGATCAAGGAAAAATTGCGGAGGCGCACTTCCCTATCGATTACTTGGAGCCGGATTCCATCTCTGCCTTTTCCTCCGACCTTATCAAGATGGCAAAGGGCACTTGCCAACTTGCCGAGCTCAAGAACCGTTTCGAAAAAAAATAATCCATTTTTTCCTGGGTTAGGTTATAATTTTGCATAGCCAATTCATGGCTTAACACGGCTGATGCCACACTCAAAGGAGAGAATATGTCTAAAGAACGCAATGCTCAGAAAGCCGCCAAAAAAGCGCCGGCAAAGACTATGAAAGAAAAGAAAGATGCAAAGCGAGCCAAGAAGGCCGCTAAGTAGTCCACCGCTTACCAAGCGGCTACCCTGAAGTAGCCGCTTGGTTTAACTACATAGAACGAGTCTAGTTCAGCAGTCGAATCTCCATCGGCTTTTCCTGATTGAAATCCTGCTCCGTGCCCTTGAAGGCTTCCAGATTTTCAAGCGTGTATTGCACTTCTTTTATCTGGGTTGGTGCGGCACCTTTTGCGACCAAAAATTCCACTAACGTTTTCGAACGCGCCTGCAACTGATTTAGATAGTCTTCCTTCTTTTTACCCTTATAGGAAGTAAAGAGCCGTATTTCCACCTGCTTCTCCGGATACTCCTTGAGCTGTTTAGCGATGTATTCTAGAGCAGGTTCTGCTTCCACCGTTAATTCTGCTGTTGAGGGACGGAAGCGCACCAGAGGATAGCTTTGACTGGCCAGGAACGCTGGCATGGCCTTATCCGGGCATCCGTCCTCATCTTCGACACCATTCATGGTCTCGGCTTCATTCGGGCATTTATCGATTTCATCTTTTAGACCATCTTTGTCATTGTCAGCTTCCGGACAGCCATCCTCGTCTTCAAAACTATCCTTGTCCTCGGCAACTTCCCCGCATTTATCGGAACCGATACAAACATTGGCATACTTGGCAGACAGGACTTTTTCATTGACCCATGCATCGCAAATCCCATCCTTATCATT
>JAYUHW010000285.1:0-2513 GCA_043766615.1 Fibrobacteria bacterium
AATTTTTAGAATCCATAAAATCAACAAATCCCTTGCCTACATTGGCCTACAGAAGATTTCGGTCGCTATTTCACCCACTCGATCGCCCGAAGAGCCATATTAAAACGTATACGGTTGGTGGGGTGCGCAAATGGACGGGAGTATGGGAAGGCGGAACGGATGGGTATGCGCTTACGCCTCTGCATCTAACGTGGTCGGCATTCAACACATTTTGGAGCGACAATAGCAAGAAAGGGCTCCGGCTCATTCAAGTTGAAACATACGTCGATAATGGAACCACCTATTTCATGGGTGTTTTCCGAGGGGGTAACGATGGATATGCGCTTACGCCCCTTAACCTGGACTGGTCTGCGTTCAACACATTTTGGGGGACGGCCAGCAGTCAAGGATTGCGGCTCATAAATATTGAATCGTATATGAATGGGAGCACCCGATGTTTTCTGGGTGTATTCCGCGGTGGAACTGGAGGATATGTTTTATCCCCATACGGAAAGGATTGGAATCAATTCGTCACGTATTGGAAAGATCTCGGCGCGCAGAATGAACGCTTGATTGACGTGGAGTCCTTTGTGGAAAACGGTAAAAGAATTTACCTCGGTGTTTGGCGTGAAGGCGCTGATGGCTATTCCCTCTGGGGTGGAGTGGATTGGGAAAGTTTTACTTCAAAGTGGGCTGAAAATGCTGCATCAGGCTTGCGTTTAATAGATTTGGAAACCTATGCGGGTGGCTGTGACCCCAATTGCCTAAACCATGTTCTGATGCCAGATAATCCGGCCACAAATGGGCGTGATGGGTATGATTATGGAATTACCGCTGGCCCCATCCATTGCGAAGGCAATCCTTCCACGTGTCCTGCTGCAAATCCCGGTGATGCAGTTATCTATAGCTGGCCGAATTTAAAAATCGGGTCCGAAGTATATTCTCGAAACTCGGTTCTCTATGACGCGAAAGATCCGATTTTCACCTTACCCTTTAAAATTCCTGCTACGGACCTTTGGCATAATGCGTGGCTGTATAGTCCGGGATCCTGGCATCATGCCATTGATTATCAACGGAACGACAAAAAGACTTTTGAAATTGTGGCTGCTGCGCCAGGCAAAGTCATCCATATTGGTTGGGATTGGTGGTCGGGAAATACCATGGTTATCAGCCATGATGTAGGCCTCAAGAAAGACGTCTATCGCACTATTTACATGCACCTGCAAAACGATCCCTATAATGATTGCGACAATGCTTGGAATAAAACCATTCCGAATTTCAACGCTACGGATAAGGCCACGTATTCAACCTATTTGAACAATACCGGCTGCTCGCAAAGTGCCGCCTTCCGTAACCCGAAATCCGATTGGTGGGGAGTTAGCGCGAAAAAAATAGACATGGCACTTCTAGGAACGAGCGTGGTTGCTGGCCAGACAATTGCTTATAGCGGAAGCACCGGCCCTGGTGGATGCGGTTGCATGAGCGGCGGAACAGGACCCAACACCCATTTGCATATTTTCTTTGCCCACCGGGACCCGATAGACAGCAAATGGTACTTTATCGACCCTTATGGAATATATTCCTACCCGGATTTTTATCCGGCGCCAGTGGATGGCGTGATCAATAAGGCCTGTGTTCGTTATCCAATCAGCTGGAAGACAGGAAATCCTACTTATGCTCCCTAAAAAATCAGCCTGAAGCAAAAAAGCCGGGCCCGAAAATTATGCGGCCCGGCTTATTTAAATACTGTCTATAAATAATGTCTAGAGAATGGGATCCACTCCCAAACTTCCCGATAAAGATTTGAGATAGGTCGACTGCTTAACTGTACGGATATTTTTTTCCACCAAGGCAAGGCGCCGCGCAAGACCCAATTGACTGACAGATTTTCGATTGGAATCCTTACCGATGAAATCCTTGAGATAAGCCCTATGTTTTTCCCATAGCGATTTATCCTTTTCCATTTGCCGAATTAGTCGCTGGTGGTACCAATCGGACTTGAGCATTTCTTCGCGGGTGAACATTTTTCGAAGCTCCGGACTGCGGAGCGTTTTGCCTTCCCAGGAACCTTTAGTCATGATGTGCAGTAGCGCCTGCAACGGCGGGCAGGCGGCTTCGATACTGCCGTCTTCGAAATAAAATTGGGCCGAAGCCTGTTGGGTGGCGACGATATTTTCCACTCCGTCCGCAAAGTGGGCCTGGCTTTGTTTTTCCGGTTCCAACATATCTTCCGGAAAGACCGCCAAGGGATCCGAGAATATTCGGCCCAAGAAGGCGTGCACAAATCGGGCGTTGATACGAAAGCCAAGTCTACCAGCGGGAATGAGGCGGCCTTTGAATTGGAAATCGCTCATTCGGGATAGGTAACCATTGCTGATGAGTTTTCCTGCATCCCGTTCTTCAGCCGTCATGCGGCTCCAGAGTTCCGGGATGAGCAAGCTCATATCATGATCCACCCGGTAGTTTCCGCCGATATGTCCGGCCGGTGTTGAGAATACTTGAAGTCCCGTCAAGATGAATGAAACCAAGGCGGC
>JAYUHW010000286.1:0-3737 GCA_043766615.1 Fibrobacteria bacterium
GAAACCCTTTTGAGTCTGCTGGTTCCCATCATAGGGGAATTGTTGGCCGAGAAAAAACTAGCCTACATCGATATAGACTCAAAGCGCCAGTCGATAGCATCTGTGGCGTTGGACCGTCTGGGTCCGGACTTTGCTAAACTCGGATTCGCAATCACGGATTTTCGTATTGAAGGGACTGATTTCGACGACGCGACCAAACAACGCATCAGTCAAATTTCGGATAAGCTTGCGGACCGGAATGCAGCGGAGCGTTTGGGGATTACCTATGCTGAGCTGCAACGGCTCATGGCTTTGCGGGATGCGGCTCGTAACGAAGGTGGCGCCGCCGGAGTATTGGTGGGCGCGGGAACCGGAGCCGGATTGGAGCGCATGCTCAGTACGAGCACGGAGGCAAAGTCTCCCGGTGGAGAGAACCCGGAAGGCGCTCTAAGTCGTTTGCGCAAGCTCAAGACTATGTTTGATGAAAAGTTGATCAGCGAAACCGAGTTCGCCACAAAAAAGCAAGATATTCTTAAGGACGTTTAGTCCCTATCGTACGACAGCATCCATGATCCGTTGTCAAAACTGTTCGGCACCGCTTTCCGCATTCAAGGGCACTTGCGAATACTGTGGGTCCTACAACAATGTGGATCGCGACCTGCTCATGAATGCGCCCCTTTCGTCCCGACCATCGACATTGCTCTGTCCTGTATGTGGCGGTGAAATGCGGAATATCAAGCTGGGAATGGAAGGCGATACACCGCTTTGCGCAGACCAATGTGCAACCTGCTTCGGTCTCTTTTTTCCATTCTTCAAGCTCGAAATCGTCCTTAACGATTTGGCCCGGTTCGGATTCCTCAAAGACATGCCGCGTTTAACGGACCTGACTCGCAACTCACCCGTTGAGACTAAAATAACCTACCGGAAATGCCCGGTATGCGCCAAGATCATGAATCGAACCAATTTTGGAAAACGCAGTGGTGTGATCACGGACCAGTGCCACGGACATGGCATTTGGTTGGATGCGGGGGAGTTGCAACGCTTGGTGGAATGGAAAAACTCCGGTGGCAAACTCGTCGATGAGGAATACCGCAAGGAAGCGGCGCGGATTCAAGAACAACGCGAGAAGCGTATTCGTGAAGATTTGTTGCGGAGGAAAAGGGAAGCAAATCAGCAGGACCCATACTGACGGGCTATATTCACCCGTGATTTATTTGAACCTCTGCAAAGGAAAAATGTAGCTTTCCAGGTGACTCCAGATGTTTCCTGGTGCCTCCAGGTGTTTCCTGGTTGTGTTCATTAGGATTGAAGGGCGTGACTGAATATGGTGGTGGATACTTTACTGAGCGCATTGTGGAGGGATGTCGTGGAAGACAAACTTCTGCGTGTTTATTCCATTCAGGATTGCGCCGCTAGTTCTCGCATTTATCCTAATCTGGTTCTTGCCATGGCCGACAACGCCTGTCTCTACCAAGGCAATCTGCCGAAAGTGTTGTTGGAGGCAGCCCCGCATTTGGTTCGGCTTGCGGCGCTATCTTCCTATACCCGCTGGTATGTGCAAGAAAGTTGGGGAAAAAATTGGGGTGTTTTTTTTCAATCTAAGGTTAATCTCACCGTGCTTCGGCAGCATTTTCAGCGCTTGCTTATGGTAAAACGCGAATCCGGTTCGACTATGGCCTTTCGCTTTTTTGATCCTCGTATCCTACGCGTTTATTTACCTACCTGTACTTCAGAGGAGTTGGCAACGGTTTTCGGACCTGTTGACCGTTTCTTTTTGGAGAGTGAGGATGGAAAAGACTTGATCCGATTCAGCTTCGAGCAGAATAAATTGAAGATTGGAAGCATACCGGTGTCGGTCCCCTTGAAATCGGATCCATCCGCACATACCGGCACGTTGGTGCCGGCTTAACCTGGTACACAATCATGCCTATTAAAATCCGCAATGCGAATTATGATTGGGAGTTTAGTGCCAGCTACGGCCACGCTCAAGGCGCGCAGGCTCTAGCCTTCCGCGATGTCTGGCAGGCAAGAAGTACGGTAGTGAATCTGTTTTCGCATACTAAAGATTTAGGAAGATTTCGCGTATTTCTATCCACGGAAGTTCGCTGGGCCGATGTTGCGAAATACGATAATGTGGCTTTGCTCCAAAAAGTCGCCCAAAGTTTGTGTGCAGGTGGGATTCAATTGCGAATGCAGCAAGTGGTTCTCGCGCAATTCTCCAAAGCCAACGCGCCAGTTGCACCTCAAGAGGCGGAGTTGGAGGCCTGGGTCGAACCGGAACCAGAGCCAGAATCCCCCGAAGCACCAGAACATTTTGCTGTGGCTCCTGAACAGGCTCGCGCATTGGCCGCAGAAAATCGTGCCCTCGCGGAATCCGGTGTGCCTTTCAAGGAAGTGTGTCAGAACCAAGCCAATTGCCCAGTTTGCAGTGCCGGTCACACGGTGATGGCCTGATACTGGAGCCAAGTCCTTTGCGCCCGCTTGATTTTGTCAAAAAAGTGGGGAAGGGCAAGACTCTTTCCCAGCACCTGACCGCTGAAGAAAGTCGTGAAGCCTTTGAGGCTTTGCTGGATGGTCGCTTCACAGCTGCACAGACTGGCGCTTTTCTGCAGGCTTTGCGTATCAAGGAGCTGAGTCAAGTTGAGCTGGATGGCTTAGCCCATGTTTTCAGAAGGCGGACCTCGGTTCTCGCACCCTTGTCCGGTGAAAAAACCTTGGTAGTCAACCTAGCCTCCGACACTGCCCGTAAAGGCGGTCTCATATCCCTATTGGCCGCGCACTTGTTAGGTCGTTTTGGAGTAGGCGTGGGGCTGATTCAGAGCACGCCTGTCCTTAGTGGAAATCGGATGTCCTTCGCTACCTCTTGGAGTCTGGCATCCATTTTGGATAAAACGGAAACAATGGGAATGCGTGTCAGTGCTTTTGCACCCATAGCAGTCGACACCGGTTCTCTAGTAACAGGCCTATCCAGTTTGGATGCGCTGCGTGGAGAACTGGGATTCCGTTCCTGCTTGCACACGGCCGAAAAGTTGGTAAACCCTTGGCCGAGTTCGCCTATGCTACTGGGAATTTCGCATCAGCATTATGCTCTCCGTCTTGCCGGAACCCTAGCTAGCCTGGGACAGGAAGGCTGGATTATTCTCGGCAACCATGGCACAGTCGATTTGGTTCTGCATAAAGAAACAGCCATCGTCACGATGCAGGCCAATCAGGTGCAAGAGGAAAAAACCGCCCCCATGGATCTGGGTTTAGAATTGTCGCCGGATATTTATACTTTGGCCAATTTTCCACACTGGGAAGCTTGGCTGGAAACGCCAAGTGACAAAAGGATGATGCGGGCGGTACACTATCAATTAGCAGTTTTTTTGTGGGCGGCAGGAGTGGCCAAAGATGCTCGAGCGGGTTTTACCTTGAGCCGACAGGCATTACCTAAATTGTTTGGGGAGGAATAACGTGGCGGAAGGTATTAGCAAGAAAAGAATCGCTCGGACAGGTTCAAACCAGTCCGTTGTTGCAGGCACGCCGATGCAGGCCATACGCGAAGTGTTCGGATATTTACGTCGTTACCGCAATCAGGTTTTTGTGCTTAAAGTGGACGACACCTTGATGAGCCGCCCTTTATTTTCCCTACTGATCAAGGACATCGTTCTTTTGCAGCAAACTGGTATCAAGATCATCCTGGTACCGGGAGCCAAGCAGTCCATCGACAAGGTTTTGAAAACCTATAAAATCAATTCTCCCATCAAGGATGAAGTGCG
>JAYUHW010000287.1:0-12135 GCA_043766615.1 Fibrobacteria bacterium
GGTTTCGCTACCTCCTTAAGCAAAGCGACTTCAGCCAATACATCCTCATACCCGCGGGAACCCGTGCACGCATTAGCGTTACCGCTGTTGACGAGTACATGGCTGACTTTTTTACCCGAATCCAATATTTTTCGGCAGTACAAAACAGGTGCGGCCTTTACGGAATTCTGAGTCAAGGCTCCAAAAATCTGAGCGGGTGGATGGGAGACCAAGACTCCCAAATCCGGTTTTCCCGTCTTTTTAATCCCGCAAGCCAATCCCCAAGCGTTAAAGCCTTTAGGATAGGAGACATGGTATTCTGCCAAAGTCACTCCTTTCATCATTCCCTTTTGCCTCAAAAAAGGCATTTTTCACCGGAAAATATGCGAAATAGATAGGTATTTATACGCAAAAGCGGATAAATTTCTACTTATTTGACAGGTCGGCTAAAGTGCCGGTCGTGAGTGTTGACTACTTCACGAAGGTGACCTGGTTTTGTATTTCCCGAAAACCTAATGAAGAGAAAGTCTTCATTGTGGGTTGTCGTCAACCTACCGTGGGCTTTATTGGCCTTTCGGTAATTAGGATTGCTTGGAGTAAATATGTCGAATCAAAGAATTCCCATGAGCCAAAAAGCTTACGATCGTCTGTGCCAGGAATTGGAAACCCTGAAAAAAGTGGACCGTCCGGATATTATTTCCGAAATCGCCACTGCCAGGGCCCAAGGGGATCTGTCCGAGAATGCGGAATACCATGCCGCCAAGGAAAAACAAGGGGTCATTGAAGACAAGATCCGCGAGCTGGAAGACAAAATCCACCGTGGAGAAATTTATTCTTCTGATCCCATATCGAGCGACCATATTATTTTTGGGGCAGTGGTATCGGTTAAAAATTTAGACACCAAAAAAGTCTTGCAGTACACCTTGGTTGGAACCGAAGACGTGGATGTCGAGTCTGGAAAAATTTCGTCTGTGTCCCCTATCGGAAAAGGCCTCATGGGTAAGAAATCCGGCGACATCGTGGAAGTGCAAATCCCCAAGGGCACCCTCAAACTGGAAATCCTGGACTACCGCTGAATATGAATTTGTTCGCCTTCCTGGGGGACGATGACATCAGCAAGCAAGAGGCATTGGATGCGGCTTTGACCCAGTGGCAGGCTGTCGAAGCGGATCATGGCAGTGGCCAAGATTGCTTGCGTGAGGTCTATTTCGGTGAGGACATGCGTTGGGAATCCGTAGCAGAATCCTTTCAAACTCAGGATCTTTTCGCATCCCGTAAATCCATCATCATAAAAAATTGGGACAAGCTGCATGCTTCCCATCAAAAAAATCTGGAGGAAGTCTTCCGAGGTGACAACTCCAGCGTGGCCGTATTCCTAATGGCGGAAAAATGGGATGGCCGCTCCTCCCTCCGGAAGGCCGTAGCCGCTGCCGGGAAAGTCCAAGAATTCAAGGTTCCGTACGAGAATCAAATTCCTCCTTGGCTGAAACAACGCGCGCAGCAAAAATACGGTCGCAGGCTAAACTTCATCGACGCCCAACTCCTGCTCGATATTGTAGGCAAAAATCTGACCGATTTGGATCATGAGCTGGAAAAACTGGATACTTTTCTGGCTAAAGGAGCTGCCATTACGGCTGTAGATATTCACGATCTCGTCAGTCCGCTAAAAGTGGCGGGTATGTTCGAGTTCCAGAAGACCATGGGGCTTCGCATAAAAGTGGATATGCTGCCCACGCTCCGAAACCTGCTGGAAAATGAATTCAAGGACGCACCCTTTGTGGTTGCCCAAATCCTGTTCAACCATTTTCTGACCCTATTGAGGATAAGAACGCTGTTGGACGAAGGGGTGAGGGAATCGGAAATCATTCCCATCATCAAGCGCCCTTCCTTTATCGTTCAGAAGGAGCGCTACTTTGAACAGGCGCGCACCCGCAGTGCGGAAACTTGGAAAAAACTTCTGTCCCGGTTGGCAAGACTGGAGATCGAGTTGAAACGAGGGCAATATCCGCATCGGTTCGAGGTTGAAATGGCCTTCGCGGGAATGGTTTAATCTATTTTCTAAGCAAAGCATCATTCTAAGCAAAGCATCGATAAGTTGAAGTCAAGGAGGGTCCCATGACCGTGACAACGAGAAGAGTCAAAACAGGCTGCACGGGACTGGACAAGGTCTTGCAAGGCGGGCTGCTGGAAGGTTCGGCCACCCTTATAGAAGGTTCCGCCGGCACCGGAAAAACCACCTTGGCAATGCAATTCATTATGCAGGGCGTTAAGGAAAAGGAACACGGGATCATTTTCACCTTCGAGCAATATCCGGAGCAGTACTACGACTGTGCGGGTGAACTCGGATGGGATTTGCGCGCTTTACAAAATGAAGACAAAATCAAAGTCATTTTTACCACTCCAGATGAGTTTCTGGAAGAGATCGACGATCCAAACGGTAAATTGGCCAAACTTATTTCCGTCCATAATACCAAGCGCATCGTACTAGACAGCATCACCCATTTTGAACGGCTATCCCGGGATATTGGACAACTCCGCACCATTGAAACGGAAATAGTCAACGCCGTGAAGCGCGAGGGCATGACGGCTATTTTTCTCAAGGAAAACGCCAATGTCCTGGGCAAATGGGATGTGGCCACCAACAAAATCCCATTCATTGTAGATACGTATATTCTGTTGCGCTATCTCGAAATGGATTCCGAGATCAAGCGTTGTTTGATGGTGCTCAAAATGCGTGGAAGCGACCACGACAAGGATATTCGCGAATATAAAATCGAAGTAGGTGGATTGCAGGTCGGAGAAAAATTCTCAGGAGTGTCTGGCATTTTCCTGGGAACGGGAATCCAATCCCGCACCACCAAGGCCCACTAAGCTGGACCCACCGGGGTCAAGCCTTTAAGACTTCCAAAGCTGCGGTACAAATCCAAAAACTCCTCCACCCAGGGGGAATCGGTTTTGCCGATTAAGGACAATAGATCCCCAAGATTGTACACATCATTGTAGGGTCCAACGATAAACTTCGGAGCAGCAGCGGCTTCCTGTCCTTGAATTTGCAACACGGTTGTGGGCCGGACACGCCGGCTTCGCAGGGCCGTTTTTTGAGCCTTGAGAATGCGCGTGTACAATTTGCGGCGAAGGTCCAAGAGCTTATCATCTATCTTGGAAACCTGTGCGAGAGTGTCGGCCGCATCCCCAGCAGACTTAAGCGCATCCAGTTTTTCACGATAGATTTGATTCTCTAAAGTGGACAGTCGACGGGCTTGCTTGCGCAATATGGCCTCTGCCGTAGTGAAGTGATCCTTACGCATTCGGTGCCGAATAGTTTCTAGAGGCGAGGCTTGTTCCAACTCTGAGGTCGGAGTTGGCACAATAAGAGGGGCGGCATCGGCCGTTGGAGCATTTTCCGTGACCTGCGAAGACACTTCCAGCATTGCTTCAGCAACTTTTTCAAAGCAGTAAGCGCCGGCGCGGATATCCCCAGCGGCATGTAAGCGGCTACCGCTCGCCAGGAGGTTGGTAAAATAGGCTTTTCGATAGGATGGCCCTGCGTAACGTGTCAGTTTCCCTGCCAGCTCATCGGCTACCACAGACATTTCAGTCGTACCGGACGCTTCGGACGCTTTAGTCGCTGCAACTGCTTCAATCGCTTCAGTCACGGGCATCAGGGGATGGTTTTCCATTGGGCTTTTGCTCTAAGCTTTTATTTTTGGTTCAGGAAATTGTGGCGACAGCCTCGGAATCATTTTTGCGTTCTGCCTGACTGAGCACTTCCATCAGGATTTCCTGAGTTTTCATGGCGTTTTCAATCAATACATCTGATGCGCCCTTTTGGAAACTGGCGAGCGCCCGAGACAAGTCGGACATGAAATTTTGATAGCCATCTCCGGCATTGGCCTGTTTTTCCAGCCGTTCCAGAATGGTAGAAAGGCCCGTATTGAGCATCCCCACCCCGGCTTGCATTTCCACTTGATTGACCTGGGCGAGATGGGCCAACTCTTGAAAATCCTTTGTCCCCAAACTCATCAGTTCCGTTAAGTCGGAAATTTTTTCCGCCACTTTTTGGTCTGATTGACTTTGCAACTCGATTCCCGCCATCACCTTTTCCAATGCCTCACCTTGAATTTCCACCTGAGTGGACTGAAGCCCCTCAACGCGGGACAGGAATGCCTCGGTACCTTCTGAAATCGTAGAGCCCAGCTTGGCACTTTCAGCGGTTACGGCTGCGACCAAGCCCACCTGCATTTTCTGCATTTTGTCTTCCCATTCCGACTGAAGTTCGGCGGCCTTTTCAGACCATGCCTGCTGCAATTCTTCACCGGCCGAGCTGCTGGCACTGGCCAAGGCCCTGAATTCAGCAGTCAACGCGCTTACCAAACCGCTGAGTTCTGCTGTGAAGGAAGCGGACAAGGACTTGATTTCGTCAGTATGCCCAGTGACTAAACCATTAAGTTCCGTGGTCTGACCGGCAACCAGCCCTTTGAGTTCCGTCGCTTGTATGGCTGCCAAACTTTTGAATTCAGAAGTCTGTCCTGTAACCAGGCCCTTAAGTTCAGCCGTCTGCGCGACGACCAATTTATTGAGGTCCGATGTCAAACCGGTCACCAGGCCTTGAGTTTGCTGGCTCCATTCCGATTGTGATTTTCGTAACGCATTGCTGAAGTCAAGTGTGGCTTGCGCCTGAGTGTCTGCTTGATTGCGCCAGGCGTTCAGGGAGGTTTGAATGGCCTCAAGCGGGGCTACCAAGTTTTTTTCCAGACTAGCGGAAATGAGCGAAGCGCCTTGCTGCAAAGTTTGTTGTGCGGTACCGGTGACTTCGGATTGAAGACTGGCAAGAGCGACGCGCTGTCCATCCAAAAGGTGCTGGGAAATCGCCTTCAAGTTGCTGTCCAAGGCGGTGGGAATATCGCTGACGGCGGCTTGTAAACGGCCCAGAATCACTCCGGTCGCTTCCCAATCATTTTGAATATTCTGCCAATACACCACGGTAATCCACTGCCCCACACCGTAAAGGATGAGCACGAAGACAGCTAAAAGCATATTGGATTTGTCCGCCATCCAGATGAACGAGCCGGTCAGCAAGAGTACCCCCAAGACCAGGCTGGCGATGAGAAAGTACGGTCCGTAATTTTTTCTTTTAGACATGGATTATTTCTCCCGATGAAATTTGTGGTGGCGTGTCTGCCAAAGGCGCTAATCCGCGTAGGAATAGGTCCCATTTGCCCTGATAATGCCTGATCATGGAATTGCTCACGGCTTCTACCAAATCTGCGAAAGATTCCATGAAGCCTTCAAAACCGCTGGAGTAACGGGCATGATACCATGGCCAGGCAATTTGACGGAACAATTCCGCTTCCGTGGCATGGCTGCGCTTATCCCATTTTCCTACGCGATCGATAAAAGTCTCCGAAGCCAAATCACCGATGGACAGACGAACGCGTTTGCACATTTCCGCCTCGCCCGGCCGCAACGCTTCTTCAAGAACCGGCAATAACCGGCTGCGGTCGTCGGTAACCGATTCCTGGTGCCAAACCGTGGCAACTTCCGTTTGCAACCGGAATAAATGTCCGGTGATGGAAGAGACCTGCCGCTCCGCATCTGAAGCCATATCGTGCAAGGTTTGCAAATACAGCATTTTGCTTTCCTTGCGTGTACCTTTGCCCAACACGACGAACCCTGCATCATTCTTTACAAACCATTGGTTTCTCTGCAGGAAGGGATGGAGCTGTACAAAAGCCAAGCGCTTGCGCCATTTTTCCCGGAACTCAAAGAATTTCAATCCGTTTTCTTCTTTAACCCACTCGAGGCGATCTTGCGCCAAGGCATAAGCCTTTGGACCTGCCGACAAATCCGCCACACCTTCCAGGCTGGATGTGTGCTGTCGAAACTGATGTTCCCTATCCAGGAGCGCGCGCAAAAGGACCGTGTGGTTCGGGTCCGTAAGACTTGAAACAAAACCCAGAATTCGGCGGGGATCGGTTGATGCATCCGCATTCTGTTGCCAGACTTTGGAGGTAAAGGCTTGGTAGGTCTGGAACAATCGATGGCTCAATAGGAGTCCAAATATATTAGATAATCCGTTCCCGGTCCAACTCCAAGACCCCTAAAAACGGATGCTCGATATTCGCCCCCCAGAAGTCGGTTTTACTCGGAAAAGTGGAGGCGCAGGTTTTCCTGCAGGTACAAGGGTAGGGTCTCAAATTGTGAGGAATCAGTAGCCTTGTCCGCCGTTTGACCCATAAAATGGCCTTCCATCCTTAAATCCGAAAAAATCAAGTGGCCGGTATTCAAGTTGAACTCCAGCTTTCCCTTGCCCGATAAGTTGGAAAGGCTGTCGGCAGGCGAATGGCCAAGCCCAGCTTCCAGAAAAGCCATAAAACCGACTTCAATTTCCGCTATGGATCCTTGGGTCGCCTCCCGGACTGAGGTTAGCTTGAAAGACCTCTTCAGCCTCGCTTCCGGGTGAAACGAATCCAAAAGGGATTGTTCCGACTCCCAGTGTCCGCCAACTTTGAGATCCGAGTCAGGAAAGGTCGCCAGTGCAAAAAGGAGCAATCGCCCAAAATTAAGCGGTGAAAATTCCACCGGAGGCAAATGAGGCTCTTCGGTCATCGACAATACTTGACCTCGATTGGTTGCGAGCACATGCATGTGATACTTACTCAGCAGCCCGGTCATGTAAGCGTCTTCGTCCTTTGCCCTCTCTGCACTATGAAATTCAAGATGTTCAATCGTCATTCCAAGATCGACTTGACCCTTCGCGCTATCGAAGGATTCTCGGACGATAAAGACAGCATCTGCGGTGGTCCGGTAGCGATGGCCACCCAACCTCCCTTCCTGTTTTCCCTGAAGGCTAGCGGAGTATTCAATGCGGTACTCGTTTTTATGATCGAATCGGTAAACGAGCCGATATGTTTTGAATTCGCAAGAGGCCAAAAACAAGCAGCAGCCCAGTAGTAAGCAAGGAAATAGTTTCAAAATAAGGCGTGAGAAGGGATAGTGCCGAATCAGACTCTTTTTTCCTCTTTATAACGCTTAAGCAGGAACTCCAAATAGTAATACTCAAATGAATTCTTGGGGAATCTGGACAAGGATACAGAAAGATTTGCGGCGACTTTGGCTGGTCCTTCTGTGGCGTTGATTTTCAAGAATGCGACCAAAGCATCTTCAAGCGATTCCAGGGGACCGATTCCTGCGGGTACATTGCCATCGATAGCGTTCGACTGAAGTTTATCGGCCACATAACTGAGCTGGATTCGCTCTTTTCGTGAAACCGCTTCGTTGAGAAAAAGAGTATTATCCATAGCTAAAACGGGAATATCCACCAAGGCTTTGATGACCATGGAATGCAGCATGCATTTGAAGGCCAAGCCATTCATTGAATTGAATTGACGATAGGTACTTTCATACAGCTCTGCCGCACGCGAGTTTTTCCCATTTAGAAAGGAAATCTGGGCGGTTAAAAAATCGCTCTGGGCCTTGATCTCCCGAGCTTGGTTTTCACTGTGAGGCATCCCCTCCAGCATCAAATTGGCATTGGCCATGTCTCCCAATCCTACGTAGTAACGACATAGAGTCAAGTGCAGGGAGGCGGTAATGTCTTCATTCTCCTGAAAATAAGTCAGTAAATGTTGGGCGTTCTGTAGAGGAATGGTTTGGCCAAGTCTGCGAAAAATCTCCGTCAGATCGGCGTAGTACCGACCGAATACCTGCCTCCTGCCATCTTCAACTTCAATCAGAAAATGGAATTCATCTACCATCTTGGAGGCACAATGATCGGGATTCTCGCCGCTATTCAGACAAAGGTAAATCGCTTCCACGCGGGATTGAACAACGACTTCATTCATTTCCGATTCCGGGTAGGAAGCAGGCAAAAGCTTCAGCCTGTCAAATCCCAATGTCGGCTTACCCAAATCGAAATAACATTGGGCCAGGTGAAAGAGGGCTTCCGGTACAACTTCCGGATCTTTGGAATGACTGGCAGCAAGGGTGAGGTTTTGAATCGCCTGACTGTAATTCTTAAGCACTATAAAACATTTTCCCATTTTTAAATGGGCTTCATAACTGATGCTTCGATTGGGATAGGCATCAATCACATGTTTAAACGCGGGTATGCTATTGGATATGAACCCTTCTTCCAGGTAAGCGTCGGCAACTACAGTAGGTTTAGCGGATAGAGCCACGGCCTTTTTGAAAATTCGTAAATCATCGATGGCCAGGCTGGAATTCCAGGTGTAAAACCCGAAGCGACTGCCGCGTTCCACTTTAACGGGCAAGGTATAAAACCGACTGACGAGAAGCACATCATTTAGGTAGAACTTGAACAGGTCCCCTTCCTTGAGAAGCGTAACTTTATAGGTAATTCCACTGTTCAACTTTACCGGAGCGGGATGGAAGGGATAACGGGCGTAACCACCATATTCAATGGTAGCACCCGAGCTTCCCCATTCTCCGAGCGAAAACCGAAATCCTTCTTCAGGTGTGGAACCGAAAAGGAAGGCATTGAAGTCGTTATTGCTGCCGTTCAGTCCCTTTACGGTAAATTCAATCTTTACATCACCAAAGAACTCCTGATTGGCAACCACAAAAGATTGGCCCGTGGAAAAAGCCTCCAAGCGGCCGCGTGCCACTTTCCAGGATGTGGAAGGCTGCCAAGAGCTGGCCACTCGATCAAAGGATTGGAACTTCAATCCGGAATCGACCTTGGTAAAGGTTTCTTCCTGAACTAGGCCCCAAGGGGCTTCTTTGCTCTTTTGCTGGATACTGATGAAGGCTAGAATCAAACCCGCCATGACCACCAGGAATCCTGCTCCTAAATAGAGAATCGGATTGGCCTTGATGAATCGCCATGCCAGATTCATGGTACTGGGAGGCTTGGCCAGTATGGGCAATCCGTTTCGATACGAGTACAAATCCTTGAGTACCAAATCGATACTTTGGTAGCGATCCCGATAGTCGCGCGCCATGCATGTACTGACAATCGCAGCAAAGTCCTGATCGAGCCAGGGAGTGAGGTAACGCAGCGGTACCGGTTCGGCCTTAATGGCATTCAGTGCGGTTTGATGCAAGGAGCGAGGATCCAGGAAGGGATTCTTGAACGAAATCAGTTCGTACATAATGATGCCCAGAGAACAGATATCTGAAAAAGTTCCCACCAGCTGACCTTGCGCCTGTTCCGGCGACATGTAGGCGGGTGAACCCACGACTTCACCCGTCAGGGTCAAGGTAACATCCAGCGCCGGGTCCACAGATTTGGCAAGTCCGAAATCTATGACAATAGGAGTGGTACCCCGCATCAGAATATTGGTCGGTTTTAAATCCCGGTGGATGATACCCTGGTGATGACAATAGGCAAGCGCCTCAGCCACTTGACTGACGATTTCAATCACATCGTTGAAACTGGGTTTTTTTTCATGCAAATAGGCAAGCAAGTCCGCACCCTGAATGTATTCCATAACCAAATAATGGATGCCGGATTGTTCGCCAACCTCAAAGATTCGGATCACATTGGGATGATTCATTTTGGCCAAGGCGCGGGCTTCCGCCTGGAACCGTTCCACAAAGCGTTGTTGCAGCACAGCACCGAAAAGCACTTTGATGGCTACCAGTCGATCGAGGTCAGGTTGGTGGGCCTTGAAAACAACTGCCATGCCGCCGCGACCCAGCTCAGAAAGGATAACGTACTTTCCCAGTCTGCCACCTACTTGGACGGCAACCAGGGAGGAGGCTCCTAGATTGGGATTTAGGGAAGTGATACGGATCCCCGATTATTGAGCGTCTCAATTACTTTGGACAAATCAGCAGGCAGGGGAGCATGAAAAGAAACCTTGCCGCCTTTTCCGAGATCCACATCCAAATCGGCAGCGTGAAGAAAGGTGCGTTTCAATCCCAAGGTTTTGCGATAGGTTCGGTTTTTTTCAAAATCGCCGTAGCGGGAATCGCCAGCCAAGGGGTGTCCCACATGCGCAAAATGTGCTCTGATCTGATGCATTCTACCTGTTTCAATGATAACTCCCAACAGACTGAAATTCTCGAATTCTTTGACCGTTTTATAGCGGGTTACAGACCATTTTCCTTCCCCGTCCGGTTCCGCCACCATAGTCTTGGCTCCCCCATCACGGCTGTCAACTCGATGCAGCATACCGGAAATTTCGCCCATCGGTGGACTCATGGTTCCTTCCACTAATGCCAAATACCGTTTCTTGAAAGCCCCTTCACGCATGGCAGAATTCAATCGCCGCAAGCAGCCACCCGTTTTGGCTACGACCAGCACTCCCGATGTATCCTTGTCCAATCGATGCACCAGCGATGGCTGGAACAATTCTCCCGGTGTGCGCTCGATGGCAAGATATTCCCAAACTTTTTCGATGAGTGAATCCCCAGTCGAAATTCCGGTTCCCGGGTGCACGGCCATTCCGGAAGGCTTATCCAACACCAGTAATTCTTTGTCCTCAAAAAGAATGGGAATGGAAAAGGATTGCACCCACGCTGGTGGTTTGCTGGACGCGCGAGCCGGGCGAGCTGATATAGGCTCCCGGGGTCGAGCATCCCCTTGTGTATCGGCATGTTCTTCCCCAAGTTTGGGCTCTACCAAATCTTCTTCTCGCACACCGTAGACTTGCAAAAAATCGCCGGGTTGCAATTTGTACTCACGCTGAATGGGCTTACGCGCAATTTTAATTTCCTTTCGCCGGAATAAAGATTGAAGTCTATCCAAACTCATGAAAGGGAAATACTTGCGGAGAAATCGTTCCGCCCTTTGACCAGCATCGTTGGTGTTTACGGGCACTTCAATGAGCATGCTAGATTCCATCCTTACCGGGTTGAGATGCTAATTCCGCCGGCAACCAGGCTTCGGCCATGCGTAAGCCATCGGCTCCGGAAGAGACAATCCCGCCGGAATATCCGGCCCCCTCACCTAAAGGAAATAATCCAGGGGTAGACAGGGACTCTTGCGTCACTGGATGGCGCAAAATTCTGACGGGAGAGGAGGTGCGTGATTCCGGACCGATAATCAATCCTTTTGCGATGAATCCGGGCAGCTTCTGATCGAAGTTGCGAAACGATTCTTGCAAAGCCAAAGCCACCTTAGGCGAAAATAAATCCCTAAAATTTGCCCACTTGAGCGGCTTTGAAAAGGACGTCTTTGGGATCTCGCTCGTATCAATACGATTTTCCATATAGGCCTGTATGGTTTGCGCAGGATAAGTAAACCCTCCCCCACCCATGGCAAACGCCTTCACCTCCAAGTCGCGGATGTACTCCAATCCAGCGAGAACGGCATCTCCCGGGAGATCTTGTGGAGCAATAGGCACCACCACAGCCGAATTGGCAAAGGCACCGGCGCGATTGGAATAGCTCATGCCATTGGTAAACAATCCGTCCTCGGCGTCCGCGCACGGGACGACCAGGCCACCCGGACACATGCAAAAAGAATACGCGGATAGGCCCTCGGCCTCGGCATTCCAAGTCAGATAATATTCAGCTGCCCCAGTCAAGCAGGTATCCACTCGATCGCCCAGTTGGCGCGCATTAACCATGGACTGTGGGTGTTCCACGCGCACTCCAACGGAAAAAGGCTTCCGTTCCATGGCCACTCCATGCTCCCGTAACTTATGATACAGCGCTAGAGAAGAATGCCCTGCTGCCAGCACAACCGCATCGAATTTCTCTTCTACGCCGCCGGTCAAGATACCGGAAATCCTACCATCGGAAAAGAGAAGGTCAGAGACATGAGCATTAAAATGGAACCGGCATCCCGCCGCTTCACATTGTTCACGAAATCCTTTGATGATGAATTGCAGCTGATCTGAGCCGATGTGAGGATGGGATAGGTAAGTGATATTCTCATTCGCACCTGATGCCACAAGCTCCCGGAGAAAAGCTTCAGTATAAGGTGTGCGCGTCCGGCAAGTTAATTTTCCATCCGAAAAAGTACCGGCACCGCCCTCTCCAAAAAGAATGTTGGAATAGGGATTGAATTGATCGCCCTTCATAAAACGGCGAATATCCCCAAACCTCTTCCCCACTTCATTCCCTTGCTCAAAAACATGCACGGCAAAACCTTTGCGAGCCAATGCCAAGGCCGCACCTAAGCCCGCTGGGCCGCTTCCGATAACGGCTACGCGATTTCCCCTGGCCCGATAGGTTGCGACGGGA
>JAYUHW010000288.1:0-9664 GCA_043766615.1 Fibrobacteria bacterium
AGTTCATCCTGATAGTTTTTCTCCAGTGCCGTCAGGCCCGCGGCATCGCCCAGGCTGTTCAACTGGGAAATGCCAGTCTTTTTAGTTCGCTCCAATTGGATCTCTTCGCGTTTTTTTACACAAACATCGATTTGTTCTTTTATGGCGCTGATGGCTTTTTCGGACTCTTCGTTTTCCACCTTGCGGCTGAATACCATCAAACTATCCGTGGCCCTCTGCACCAAGGCATAAGTCAGGTCAACGGAATTGGTTTTGGAATTCAAAGAAATAAAAGAAGGCACACTGCCTTCGCTGAGGTACAAATGTTCGCCCACAAAAGTTCGCAAATCTTTAGTGATGCCGGCTTTAACCAATTCCGGGGTCACAGCTTGAATAATCCGGTCCTGGAAAGCGGTGCTTTGCAACAAGGCTCGATAGTACCCTATGTCCTTTTGGTTGGTAGGGTTTTCCATCAATAGACTGGCCGACCCGTTAGATTTTTCGTCCATGACCATCTGGCTGCTGGTGGTATAAACGGCAGGGAGTAACTTCAGGAACCACCAAGTTGGTCCAATGAAAGCGGAAACCGCAAAAAGGAGGATGTATTTATTTTTAATCAGGATTCGAAAATAATCCCCAAAGGCCAATTCTCTTTGGGGTTTGATGGCTTGCTGATTCACTTCTTAACCACGGAGGTGATGATGTACCAGGCGGTAAGCAGGGCAACAATGTCCCGCGCCATTTCCAAAGTCTTTGTCAGCGTGACGATTTTTGCATACACAATTACCATGTCTCCTTCCGAAAGCAAAGGAAGGTTTTCGGTTTTGCCTTCATCGATGAACTTCTGCATATCAAGCACAAAATCTGCCTTTTGGCCTCCCGGCGCAGATATGATGCGCACTTTGGACATGTTGGCGTCAGGGCTGGGTCCACCGGCTAGATAAAGCATGTCGAAGACGCCGGCGGCTTCTGTTACAGGGTAGAAGCCCGGCTTATTAACTGCACCCAGTATCTTTACATACTTGGATTTTTTTGAAGAGAGGATAATTATTCTGTCGCCATCGGAAAGATTGGGAAGCAAAGACAGATCTCCGGAAGACATGAATTTTTGGAGATCATAATAGCTGGCATTTTCGTCACCTTGGTTTTTATGCACCAGTTTTACTTGTTGCAGGTCAGATTGATCCGTTGTACCACCCGCCATTAATAAAACTTCCTGCACACTTGATTTCGGTGACATGGTAACCAGACCAGGTTTTTTGACCTGTCCCAGTACCATAATGGAGATGGGAGTCTCCGTCATAATTCCAACCAGCACCAATGGTGATTCCACTACCTTGGCCAATTTGTAAGTGAGAATATCCTGTAATTCACCTGTAGTCTTGTCGATTATCGAAACATCCGAATAAAGAGGATAATCGATGGTTCCATTGTCGTTCACCCTTACGATGGCGGATAGCTCCTTGTCGTTTTTGACAACGATATTCAGTGTCATTCCAGCCTTAATAATGGCCGCTTCGACATCGGGACAAAATAGCAGAGTGGCAATTTGGAGGAACCCAAGGGAATAACAGAATATATTTCGCATGGACATTCCTATCAACTTGGCCTGAAAACGAAAGGTGATTTCATCTGTACGGGTCCACCCGTCGATGGTGGAAAAATCCAACGCTTAATGCGACGAAGCAAATCCGCCACAAAATCGGGATCATCAAGGGTAGTTTCATTTCGCAGCATGGTCGCAGATGAAACGGTGCCATCCTCTTCAATCACAAGAACTACTGTCACTTTCCCTTCCAGGGCCGGGTTCACTTTCAGTCTTTCTTCGTATAGCATGCTTACCATAGACTGCTTTTTATTGATAAATGCCGCAACTTCCTGTAGGCTCCGCTTGCCAGTAAATTTGTCCGAGGCTCGCTCCAAGAGTTCTGGTTTTTCAAATTCTGCAACACCTATTTTTTGCAATGTGCTCTTCTTAGCATTCTGGAATCCTTTCACTAAATTGTCAATCCCAGAAGTTGTTCCAACGTTCTCACCCCGGCTGTTTTCCGGAGGCTGGCCGTCCCGGTTGATGTCACCTTTTTTACCATCAAACTTGGTTAATCCTTCCATGGAACCGAGCTTTTCATCAAGATCCCCAAAGCCCGAAAAACCCTGGCCCTTAGGCTGCCTGCCAACGGCTTTTCCTTGGGTGCCAGGTCCCTTTCCGGAAAGTATGGATAAAACGGCGGCCTTAGTGATCCGCTCCTGGACCACTCCGATTTGTTCGCTTACCGTTTTTCGAGACCGTTCAATCCGTGCAGATGCTGAGGCATCTCCGCCTTTCGCGCTAGAAGTGCTCGTGCCCTTGGAAGCGGCTTTTCCTTTAAGTGGTGCTTTCGAAAGGGGTTTGCCAATCGGCTTTAATGGCATGATGATTTTTGCTACGCGATCGGACAAGTCCGATAACGAGGTTTTGTTCAAATCGCTATAGTCGATGGATTTGACTCCAAATATTACGAGCACAAAAAACAGAAAACAAATGGAAAAACTGGCAATGGATGGAACGTCTATTTGGTCGAATAACCCGCCCTTATAACTTCCCTTATTGGAGTTTGGAGGGTTGCCCTTTGGTTTTTCCGGTAGGTTTTCAGTCGACATTTTTTTTGCTCACGGCTAGGGCAAAACTGCTGTATCCATTTTCTCCGCAGGTAGCCAGCACTTTTTGGAGCAGCCAATAGGGGATATTTCGATCGCCTTGAATGGACAATTTTCCATCGAAGGATACGTTTTTGTCATACTCGGCAATGGATTCCGTTTGCTTGCGCTTTTCCTCCAAGGCTTGCGCGAGCCCTGGAATTTCCGTGCCGGAGCGTTCTTGTTCTTCGCTGACAAGTGCCACAGGCGCGCCTTCCAGCATGATGTGCTTTTGACTGATGGCTATAACCAGTCCAATTTCCGGTTTGGCCTTGGCACTGCTTTCCGGCAGCTCTAGATTTTTGGAAGGAGTCATAATATCCCCTTCAGTGGAAAAATTCTTGAGTAGAAAAAAAACTAGAACGGTGAGTACGTCCACTAAGGAAGTCATTTGCGGCTTGGCAAATTCATTTCCCCCTTTGCGTTTTTTCTTGATGATGCTCATTGATAAACGCCTCCAGAAAGCAGAATATTCGGGAATTTGTTTTCGCGAACTATGTCCATGGAGCTGATGATATCTTGATAGATGATGGTGGAATCGATCAAAAGCACCACGCTTTCCGCCGTGGGGTATTCCTCTTTTAGGCTCTTCATGAAATTTCCAAGCTTGGAAAAATCGTAGCCTTTGGACCCTTTAGGAATAGGATCGAGTTTGCGACCTTCGCCGATAACCTGGAAACCGTTTTCGGAAATAAGCACCGTAATGTCAACTTCCTGGTGTATGGCAGGATCCGGTTGCGATTCTGCTTTGCCTTCACCAGGGCCGGAGGGAGGAAGGTTGAACTTGATTACGGCGAGTTGGGTAAAAACCACCATGGTCACCAAAAAGGAAATAAGGATGATAAGCATGTTCATCATCGGCGTCATGTCGATGTCAATGGCTTCCGATTCGGTTGGACCGCCCTTCCCGGTGAGTCCACCTTTGCTTATTCCACCCCCTCGCTTATTACTGGTCATCCCGCTTGGCCGATCCCCGATTTTCGGTCTGGATTGGCTTTGCGCTGGGCGTTAAAGAAATTGACCAAGCGCAAAACGGTTTCATCTATTTGTTCCAGCAAATTGTTGGCCTTTGAGCCCAGCCAGGTGAAGGCAGCCATGCAAATCATGGCAGAAATGAGGCCCAGTGCAGTGGCATTCAGCGCCAGGGTAATGCCACGAGCTAGCAGTTTGCTTTTTTGCGAGGGATCGGCGGATTCCAAGGCCGAAAACGCTTCTTGAAGTCCAAAAATCGTCCCCAGCAAACCTACCAATGTGCATAGATTGGCCAACAATCCGAGGTAGTGCGTCCGCTTTTGCAGTCTGGGAACCTCTCTGAGTGCGACTTCCTCAAGTGCGTCCTTAATTTCTTCCGGAGTCGCTGCTTGTTCGTATTTCCAAATACCTGCCTCCAGTATCAATCCAAGTGGAGTCCCAGTCTGGTTGCACAGTTTTCGCGCCTCGGCGATTTTTTCCTTTCGAATCAATGCAGTGGTATCACCAAGTAATTTTTTTGAGTTGACACGGCATTTAATGAAAAAGAACCAAATCCGTTCCAGAATAACGGACATTCCAAGGCCCAGCAGCCCCAAGATTAAATATTCTACCGCACCGCCTTCATCAATAAATTTGGCGATTTTCATCAGGATTTGCATAAAATTCCTTTTGCTGAGCACATTTCTAAGATTGGGTAGATTATACCCTTCCCTCAATTTTCGATGCAATCGCTAGGTGAGATAAAAGAAGAAACACCCCAAATTGCGTAATTTTATTAAGGAGAGCCCTTGTGAATTTCTATCCTTCACTATATATTGCTATGCACCTGGTTCTGTTCCCAACCGGCTATTAGGAAGGTTATATGAAGAAAATTGCGGCTTTTCTCGTTTTCACGTTAGTGGCTTTTGTCTTTTCCAAGGATAAAACGGAATCAACCCTTGTCACTAGAATCAAAGCTGGGGGCGCTGCGGTATATAAAAACGAACAGTCCGAGGAAGCCGAAAAAGTCATGGATTTGGGAACTGGGTCTGAAATTTCGATTCTTAAGCAGGGGAAGGCGCGTTCGCTTATTAAAACCAGCGGGAGCATCAAGGGATGGGTTGACAATGGTACCGTTGAAAGGGTGAAAGTGACCAGTGGCGGAACCCACAACCTCAAAGACGTTGAGGTCGTAGGCTGGTTGGACAATCCCTCTGCCGTCTACATTTTGGACAATACCAATCCCGATTTAAATGCACTGCCCATCGATCGTAATTTCAGCAATGAAATCGTTGAGAAGAAAGACCGTGAAGAAGTAGAACGCACCTACGACGAGAATTAATTCCATGCAAGCGGCTACCAGCCCGCTTGTCGAATGCCTTTTTCACCGATCATTTCTCGGATTCCCGATTTAAATTCCGCCAGACCCTCACCTGTTAAGGCGGAAGTCAGGAATATCGGGCAACCTTCCTTTTTAATGCGCTTATCTACTTTAGGTTTGCCTAAATCAATTTTGTTCAACACAATAATCTTAGGCTTTGTCACCAACAACGGTTGGAACTTTTCCATTTCTGCCCGTAGAGTCAAATAATGCTGGTAATGATCTTTATCACTGACATCCAGGATGTAGGCCAGACAGAAACTCCGTTCTACATGGCGAAGAAATTGATGACCAAGCCCTTTGCCCTCGGCGGCTCCTTCGATCAATCCTGGAATATCCACTAGGACGAAGCTTTTTCCGGGGGTTAAGGCCACCAACCCCAGTACAGGTTTAAGGGTCGTAAAGGGGTAATCGGCAACTTTTGGTGTGGCCGAGGAAAGCTTGCGCAGAAGCGAGCTTTTACCCGCATTGGGGAAGCCGACTAAGCCACAATCCGCGACGAGTTTAAGTTCAAGGCTCAGTTTACGCGAGCCGCCAGCCACGCCGGGTTTGGATTCCTTCGGTGTCCGATTTGTACTGCTTTTGAAGGCTGCATTGCCAATTCCCCCTCGGCCACCTTCCGCGGCCGTATAGGTTTGGCCGTCTGTATTTAAATCAACCAGAAGCTCACTGCTTTCCAAATCCTTGACTAGCGTTCCAATAGGCACTTTAATCACGACATCTTTGCCAGTGCGTCCTGTACACAGAGATGTGCCACCGGATTCTCCATGTTCGGCTCTAAAGACTCGTTGGTTGCCAATATCATAGAGTGTATGGATTTCCGATGTAGCACGCAGTATAACGTGTCCACCGCGTCCGCCATTGCCACCGTTTGGGCCGCCTCGTGGGACAAATTTCTCGCGGCGAAAACTGACCATTCCCTTGCCACCGTGGCCCGCGTGTACTTCCAATTTTGATTCGTCTATGAACATGGTCGTAAAGCTAGTAAACCAAGATTGGCAAAGAGCGTGCCAAGCAAACCAGGTTCACAAGGATTTGAAGCCCGGGCATAAATACAGGTGTAAGAAAAATGTAAACTATCTTTCTTCCAGTATCTTGAGAGGTTTGACCTTGCTTGTTACCTTCTTGATATCATGGCATCCGGAAAAATCCGGAAATGCACCAAGAGACAACGGGAGAAGCCATCGATGACTATTAAGAAATTTGTAACAACGGGTGAAATAGCCAGGATTTGTGAAGTTAGTCCAAAAACTGTGATTGCTTGGATTGAGCGTAAGCAGCTGCGCTCTTTCCGAATTGGGCGCGGACCTCGAAAGGTCACTTTGCCTGACCTGTTTGACTTCTTGGGCTCTAGGAATTTTCCCATTGCCTCAGTAGAGGAACTTGGCCAATTATTGGCTGGACCAGTTCTTCACGACGAATTGGTCTCCGCTCTCTAGGTTAACAGTACCTCTTACCAGCGTAAAAGGTTCCCTAAGGGGCTTTGAATTTTGCCCCAAATGACCCGTCTTTCCTAGTTTTCACTTCACCCAACTGTTTCGTTTCCTTGCTCTTGATTCCAAGCTTTTTCAATCTGTTGTGCAGAGCGGTGCGGGTAATTTGCATGATGCGGGCCGCATCCGAAACGCTTCCATCGCAAGCTTTTAACTTGCTCAATAAAAAGTCGTGCTCGATCGTTTGAAGGTGACTTTTAAGTGTTGGGTAGGTTAAATCATCCAATGCCACCACCAAGGGTTGTCCGGTGGCAGCCCCTTTTAAATAGGATTCTATTTCCGCTTTAGTAATAAATGTACCTTGAGCAAATGATATGGCCCTTTGAATAACGTTTTCCAATTCGCGGATATTGCCTGGAAAGTTATAGGTCATTAAAACTTCCAGAGCTTGATCGTTGATGCCGACCTTGGCAGTGTTGCGCTTTTGATGTTTGGCCAGAAAATGCCGAACCAAAAGTGGAACATCTTCCATTCGGGAGCGGAGTGGTGGAAGGTGAATGGGTATTACGTTTAGTCGATAATAAAGGTCTTCCCGGAAATGGCCTTGTTTGATGGCTTCTTCCAAGTTACGATTGGTCGCTGCGATGACCCGCACATTTACGTGTCGAATTTTATTCTCTCCGACGCGACGGAATTCGCCTTCTTGCAGGATTCGCAGTAGTTTGGTTTGACTACGCAAGGGAATATCGCCAATTTCATCCAGAAAAATGGTGCCGCCTTCCGCTAGTTCAAAAAGTCCCTCACGGTCGGAAACCGCGCCGGAAAAGGCGCCGCGTGCATGGCCGAACAATTCACTTTCGATCAGTCCTTCCGAAATGGTACAACAATTGACGATGACAAAATTATTGGCATTGGAGGATTCACTGGTGTAAATGGCGCGAGCGACCAATTCCTTGCCCGTTCCACTTTCCCCTCGGATAAGTACGTGTCCGCGAGATGTGCGCGCAGTTTCGATAAGTCTAAATATATCCTGCAAGGGTTTTGAAGTACCGGTGATATGATTGGCGGCATATCCCGATTCACCGAGCTTAACCAGTGGACCGGAAAGCTTGAGAAAACTTTTTGCCAAGGTCCGGGACAGTGCCGCGTGTAATTGATCAGGATTTATTGGTTTGAGCAAATAATCGTCCGCTCCGATAGTTTGGGCCTTGCGGGCGACATCGTAGGAGCCATGGGCGGTAAGGATGAATACGGGAAGGTCAGGTTGGATTTGTTTCACTTTACGAACAAGGGCAAAGCCATCTATTCCCGGCATCACCAAGTCGGTGATGATAAGATTGAATTTATTTCGGACTAATAATTCCAATGCCTCCTCGCCATTTTGCGCGATATGGACCTGGTAATTGGCTGCGGTTAGGATGTCCTTCAGGTAGAAGGCCGTGATTTTTTCGTCGTCAACAATGAGTATCGAGGGGTTTTCCATGGTATGGGTAACCGCTAAGATACACTAGGCAATCGGGGATCCCTGCCAGGTTTTAACGAGTTCAGCGTAAATTTTCTGAAAGGAATTGAACTTTTCTTTTTCGAATCCGGCCACACCACAGCGCGCATGGATGGAGAGTTTGGTGCCGTTGGGCAGCGCCACCTGCCGCGTGAGGTTTTCCTGCAATTTTTTAAGGATGAGTGGAACGGATTCCAGTTTGGTCATGGGCAAGACAACCAGGAATCTGTTGAAGGAAAGGTATCCGATAAAATCGCAGTCGCGCATGGATTTGCGCAAGTCGCCGATCAGCACATTTTGCAAACCGCGCAAGGCTTCGGCATGCTGTTCGAGGGAAGGTTTGTCTTCCGGCAAACCATGAAAGGAAACCAGTAATACGCTGAAGGGGACTTCATAGCGAATCGCTCGACTGATTTCGGATTTAAAAAAGAAATCCAAGACGGCTTTTACATAAACGCCAGTGGGCAATTCCTTGGAGTTGAGTCGCTCGCGGCGTGTGGCCATCTCCTGTCGCGCCTTTTGCATCATTTGATTGCCAACGTCCCTGGCCAGGGAATCCTGCGCCAAGGTTTCGTGCATCTGGCCCATGATGTCTTCCATCTCTTTTTCATCACCAAACATCTCAAGCAGGAAATGAACTTTTTCCGATTCGGAAATGTTGGCATCACGCAACTGGGCCATCGCGGCCTTACCCTTTAATTCAACGAGAGAGCGCTGCATGCGATGGCGAAGCTTCTGCTGACCCATGAGTCGAACTTCTTCGGGCAAGCCTTTCTGCGCCAGTTCTTCATTGACTTGCGCTTCCATTTGATTCAACATGCCGCCCAACTTAAGTGCTTCCTTGGGATTGGTGTCCATGCGGTTTCCAATGGCTTCACCCACTTTTTCCACATAATCCGCCAAGCTTGAGATCATATCCTCGGCTGAACCATCGCGATTGGATTTGCGTGCTTCACTGGCAAGCATGATAAGCTGGGCCGCCTGCTTGGGGTTTTCCCGAAGTTCACTCAATAACTCATCCTGGCTGATGCCCATTTCATTACCGGCCTGAATAAATTCCCGGTAACTTTGGTCTGCACCAAGGATGGAATTGAGGTCCGACAACAAATTGAAATAATCAATCAGGGGAATTTTATTTTTGACGAGTTCCAAGCGGAAAAGATTCAATACCTTTTGCAAGTGGTGCTTTTCCTGGACAATCCTTTGAATGATTTGCGCCATGCGCTTGGGATTGCCCTTGCATTTCTGGTATTCCGTAAAAACCAATTGAGCTGCGGTCTGAATAAACACATCCTCAGCTGTATCCGCCATACCACGCTTTGCTGGGTCGCCGGTACCTGTTTCATCCGACGGAGCGTTCAAGTGCTGGTTCAGGCCCTGCTGGGCCTTTACGGCTTTTAATAATTCCCCGCGCATGTTGTACATGCCTGCGAGCAGTTCCTCGATGGGCACAGTACCTTGGCTCGCCTCGGTTTTGAATGCACCAACCACGTTCATTAGGCTTTGTTGCAGTGTTTGCGCTTCGCGACCCGGATCCGCTGCGGACACCTTTATCATAGCTTCTGGCAGGGCAGAAGGATTTTCCAACAGCCGAATGAGGCTTAAGTTGGCGGTCATTTCTTGTGAGGTCAAGCGACCCAGTACCACTTGCATGGCAGCCGCGTCAAAGGAGCTCAAGTTTTGGAAGCCCTCATTGCTTTTCGCGCCTGTTGAATTTCCTGGGGAAGATATGCTTCCTTGGGT
>JAYUHW010000289.1:0-4234 GCA_043766615.1 Fibrobacteria bacterium
AAAAATATCGCCATCGCTTTGGCAGCACTCTTGGTAGCATGTGGAGCGTCCTTTTTTATTCTTCATCGTTTGAATAAACCGATTCGAGCCATAAGTACCGCTGCTGAACAAGTGGCATTGGGTGATTTGACTGTACAAATAGGAGATTTCGGTAAAGATGAAATGGGACGACTTGCCCACTCTTTCAACGGCATGATTCAGAAGCTTGTTGAACAGAAATCGATGGAGGTAAGGCTTCATCATTTGGAACGACAGGCGATACTGGCAGAAATGGCTTCGACTTTGGCTCATGAAATCCGCAATCCCCTGAATTTAATCAACTTGACTGCCGATCATTTGGGTGACCATTTTCCTCCTGAGGACATAAAAAGACGGGAAGATTATGCAAGCTTGATCGATTCGCTTAAAGCGGAAGTGAAACATTTAAATCTTGTGGTGGGTGATTTTCTTCACCTTGGCACTCCGCATAAATTAGAGAAAACCAGGTTTCCTCTCAGCCTTTTGGTGCATCAAGTTGAAGTAATGGTTAAGCAACAATTGGCCACCAAGGGCATCTTATTCAAGATGGATTGCGACGACGATTTGATTTTGAATGCCGATCAGGAACAGATTCGGCTCGTATTGTTGAATATGCTGCTAAATGCAATTGAAGCTGTTGAGCCGGGCGGTGCCATTACAATACATTCCAAACTGGGTCAGGATAGCAGGTTGGAATTGTCTGTGCAGGACAATGGTAAAGGTGTAGCTCCGGAAAATTTAGAATTGATTTTTGAACCCTATTTTACCAAGCGCGAAGGGGGGACCGGGTTAGGCTTGGCTCTGGTGCGGCGCATAGTGGAAGAACATGGCGGCACCGTGGTTGCCAAGCATAATGCTGGCGGTGGGCTCAAATTGGAATTACGCTTACCAACGGAAGTTTAAAGAATGGCCAAAATTCTAATTGTCGATGATGAAGCCGCGCAAAGGCGTATTATGGGGGATATTTTGACCGCCGCCGGCCATCAGATCGCCTTTGCGGCAAATGTGGATCAGGCGGAGGAAGTCATTAGTGATTTTCAACCGGATGCCGTCCTGACGGATATGAAAATGCCAGGTCGGGGGGGATTGGCCCTGGTGGAGGCAATTGGAAAGTTGCCAATGCCACCAGAGGTAGTGGTCATTACGGCATTTGGAAGTGTTGATACTGCGGTTAAAGCCATGCGACTTGGGGCGTATGATTATTTGACTAAGCCGATGGAGAAAGCCGAATTACTTTTGATGGCCGAGAGGGCCGCGGAAAAATATGCGCTGCGAATGGAAAGTCGACAGCTTCGCCAAGAGTTGAATCAAAAAATCGGTGAGGGTTTGGTTGCTAAATCCGCAATCATGAAGACCATATTGGAGACCGTATCCCTCGTTTCCCAGAGCGACGCAACAGTTCTCATCCGCGGTGAAACAGGAACAGGTAAAGAGCGTATTGCCAGGCTAATCCATCAACAAGGCGCTAGGGGAAATAAGCCGTTCATGGCTATAAATTGCGCAGCCTTTCCGGAAAATCTATTGGAGACGGAACTTTTTGGGTATGAAAAAGGTTCCTTTACCGGGGCTCAAACCCGCAAGATAGGTCTAATTGAATCTGCCCAAGGCGGCACGCTTTTTCTGGATGAAGTAGGGGATATGTCGCTCAGTACCCAGGCCAAAGTTTTGCGTGTGCTCCAGGAGCGTGAAATTCGGCGGGTAGGTGGAACAACTGTTTTACCCATAGATATTCGTGTGATTTCTGCGACGCACAAGGATCTTTCCGAAGGGATTAAGCAAGGGACTTTTAGAGAGGATTTATTCTATCGGTTAAACGTCATTCCTATTTTCCTTCCACCCTTGCGGCAAAGGAAAGAGGATATTCCAGCGCTGGTGGATCATTTCCTCAGCCAATCTCCCAGAACAAAGACGATCCATCCGGAGGCTCGAAAGCTTTTGCTTGATTATGATTGGCCCGGCAACGTGCGCGAATTGCAGGCGGTAATGGAGCGGATTTCCGTACTGACCATTGGTGACGAGGTGTCCGTTCACAACCTGCCTTTGGAGCTTCAGCCCGCTTCGCGTATGCAAGCCAGAGGTCACGCTGACCCGGAAGGAATTGCGCTACCCAAAGATGGCCTGGTCTTCGAGGAATGGGAAAAGAACATTTTAGCCCAAGCGCTGAACCGATCAGGTGGAAACATGGCAGAAGCTGCAAAGCTACTAGGAATGACATATAGAACTTTCCAATATCGTTCCCTCAAATTCGGGCTTAAAGGAAATTGACCATATGGGTTAATGGGTTAACCCATATGGGTTATAAATGGAAAGAAACACATTCTTGTAAAAAAAAATGGAGAATCATCATCGTATACATGCCTAGGTTCATCTTCCAAAATGGCACTACTCTTGCTCTTTACTCTTTTAGGGACTGGTTCAAGTCAAAATTGGATCCAGGTTCTCGGTTTAAAATTGTACACACCAAGGAGCATTTTATGAAGATAAATACCATTTCCAAACTCGCTATGTTTGCCAGCCTTTCTTTGGCTGCAATGTCTTTTGCCGCTGATAAAACGGCTGCACCCACCACCTCTGCCGCAACTGCAACAACCGCTACCACTGCACCTGCCGCAGCCAAGGCCGCCAAAGCCATGAGCTTTTCGGGTTCCGTTGTCTCCACGGATGCCATTGCCAATACCATCGTGGTTAAAGGCGCCAAAGGCGAAGAGACGTTCAACATCGCTGCCACTGGAAAAATCACCCAAGGCAAGAAAGATGTGAAGTTGGCCGATATCACCAAGGATCAAAAAGTCACTGTCAAGTATATGGAAGAAGCCGGTGTCAAAACCGCGTCCGCCGTCAAGGTCAGCGCCGCTGCCATGAAGAAGGAAGCAAAGACGTCGACTGCTGCAAGCACAACAACACCATAATTTGGGTTGTTTAAAAACCGTCGCTTCAGTTGGAGCGGCGGTTTTTTTTTCGTTTATTTTATGCCGGGAGGCGGAACGTCAGGACAGTAGAGCACCGAGTCCTGGACGGAAGCATTCCATTTGAGCATACAGCCGTCCGGAACGCCTGGAGTACTCGAGTTGGTTTGGTCTCTTAATGAATTGGGTTCATTGGTTGAGGCTGGAACTGGGTCAGGCGTGTTTTCGCTTTTAGTCGGCTGCATGAGGCATCCAAAAAAAAGTAACAGGGCTGTTAACATTGCAAATGGGAGTAGCATTAGCTTCTTCATGTGCTGAGAATACCACACGGTGTTTGAAAGATCCAACAGCGCCGAAATCATAAAACATCAAAATATTCCCAAAAATCGATTCAAACGATGGGCTTTTCTTGGATTACCGCGGTGAAGGCAAACTGATTATCGGAACGATTACCCCCAATTCACTCGACTGTTTCTTTCATAACAACTATGGAACTTGGATGGACTACATAGCCCTCGCCCATGACATCGGCTTTACCGCTTGGCCAAAAGTTGCCGAAAGGCTCGGCCCATGCAGCGGTATCGATTAACCGTACCCACTTTCTGCCATCTGCAGGTCGTGGGATGGCAAAGGATACACCAACGGAATCCATGTTGATCAGCACTAGAAAATCTTCTCCACCGATGCCGCTTCCGTCAATATGCCATAAAATTCTGTTTTCATTTCCTTGTAAATCCTGTAAACCATCTTCTCTTTTGAAAATGAAACTGACATCGCCACCCTGATCCAATTTCAAATCCGCGAATTTATTTTGGCGCAGGCAGGCATTGTCTTTACGCAAGCCAATGACATAGCGTAAAAAAAGGAACAAGCCATTTTTTCCTGTGGTTCCTGCATCCCGCCCATAGTTGTCGTGATACGTGCCGGAGCCACCGGTAAACACCGTGTTTGGGGCTGGTGAAGCAATCATCGCATAGTTTTGCCAAATACCGATGCTGTCGAGTTTGTAGGGATTGTTATTTCCGTTTTGAGTGCGTGCGAATTCATCACCTCCGCAAGTCATCGGCACACCCCGCGAGAAAAATTGCACTACGAAAAAATTTCTCAGGCGTTGGCGTCTAAGCGTTTGGTCGCCACCTGAGTCCCAAGATAAGTTGTCATCGGATCCGCCATCCGATGGTCCAAAAGGCCAGCCTTCGGAATTATTCTTGCCATTGTAGCTCACCAAATCCATCAAAGTGAAACCATCATGCGCCGTCAAAAAATTGACGGATTTATGCGGGCCACCTTGATCGTTAAAGTGCGCGTAA
>JAYUHW010000290.1:0-2248 GCA_043766615.1 Fibrobacteria bacterium
GAAGAGGATCGGATTTTCCTACGCATTCGCGATGACGGCCACGGCATGGATGCAAATGCTATTGCCGAGCGGGGCGTGGCATTGGGCCTTGTCACCAGAACTCAGGCGGACGCGTTGGATGATGTGGGCAAGCTCGGATTGATTTTCTTGGAACGTTTCACCACCCGGCACGAAGCCGATTTGATTTCCGGGAGAGGCCTGGGTCTAGCCTTGGCCGCCCGCTGCGTGTCGGATCAAGGCGGTAACATCTATGTCTTCTCACGACTGGGTGAAGGCACACGATTCGCGATTGAATTGCCCCACATCGGCAAAAAAATGGCACCGGATATTCCCTAAGGAATGAGGAGTTAAAAGCATTCGAAGCAATAAAACCATGCATTCGAAGCGACAAGCCCATGCAACTCAAACCTTAAAACTTACACCGATTCTCCTAGGTAAAAGTCGTTCAGAATATCCACATCGACCTCTGGCTGGGTGGAAAGCTTCTGCAATCTGGCGGCCAAAACACGAGGGAAGAAGGCCAGAGTGGACAGCTCGGAAATATCCAACCATACTAGGCCCACTTGCCCTTCGTCGGGAGCTAAAGGATGGGTTTCAGGCGGTTCCATCAGGCGGACTTCAAAAAAGAAATTCACGAAATGTCGTCCCTTATGCACGGAGCGAAAATCGTGGTTGTCGCCCACATATTCTTGAACATACCGCAGCCGTCCCACCTCTACCAAGGCGCCCAACTCTTCCATGCATTCCCTTAATATGGTAGCGTTCAAAAGCTCTCCAGGATTTTGACCACCTCCTGGTAGCACATAGAAAGTGCCAATATCTCCGACTTTTTTAAGACAGAGGATCTGGCCAGCTTGAATGATCATAGCCTTGGCGGCATATCGAATTGTAATGGAAGTGGACATAAGCAATTATTTTTCTTTCCCGTTTGTCATGAAAATGCTAAAATAATACCATCATGAAGCTTTCCAATCCCAGCTCAACTTCCAAGACTTCAGCACCCAAGACCTTAGTATGCGTGCACGGCAATGCAGCCCATCCCGAATACCCGGAACATATCAACGAGGTTTCAAGAAAAGGCTGGGGCACAACTTTTTGGGGCAAAGAAGACACGGTCAATTGGTTTCACATTCCCTTATCTGTGCCAACGCTGGGCGCAGGCGCTCGGCCCCGACTCAATAAGGTTTTTTTCTATTTCCACAACACGTCGCGGTCACCGATTACTGCTGTGCATATTTATGACGGACCAAGAGTGATAAAAACTTTTGACGGTCTCAGACTGGCTGGAGATCATGCCCGTGTGCTCGATCGCTCCAACAGCTTTTCCGTAGACCCAGCTGTTGACATTGTATTTGGGTTGGGGCTTTCTGTAAAAGTCGAGTTCCCAGCTGCCCCAGAGCCTGCCCCACCTCGCTGGATACTCTTCACCGCAGCGGGAGCCGAATTCACGATTTAATACTTCAATGGCAAGGACCACTCCCATGAAGTGATTCGCCACCCGCAACCGCAGAGTATTAAGTGTCTGCGGATCCTCTGGCCATGATTATCTTGCCGGTGCGCACCATTTCCTTGATGCCATACTTATCCAACATCAATTCCATAGCATCCAACTTTTCAGTGCTGCCGGTAACTTGAAGCATCAGGGTCGAATCGCTCAAGTCCACAGTTTGACTTTTAAAATGCTCTGCGACTTGAAGAATTTCCGTGCGTTTATCAGAAGGACAGTTGACTTTTATGAGCGCCAGTTCTTTTTCCACTGCCACTTCACCCGTATGATCCTTGGCATGGATGACGTCGATTAATTTGTTCAAATGTTTGATGATTTGTTCCAGCGTCTTGCCTTCACCGGATGCCACGATATTCATGCGCGCAAATTTTCCGTTATGCGCGGGTGAAACCACCAAGCTGTCGATATTGTAACCGCGCCTGGCAAAAACCAGGGAAATCCGAATGAGAACCCCCGGCTTATTGTTCACAAGCAAACTGATTGAGTGCTGATAACCACTGGTCTGGGTAGCCTTTACAGCCCGGCTTTCCATAACTCCAAGTTTTGCAGATATTCCATTTGCGCCGTTGATGCTCATTTTAACTTCCTGCCCTTCTTCACTTCCAAGTTGAGTTGCGTTAAGTCGAATTAGACTTAAGTGCTTCCCACGGGTTTAGCCATTTGCTTTTTAGGTGCCTCGAGCACCATTTCTGAAATCGCCGCACCGGCGGGAATCATCGGGAACACATTGTCCTCTTTTTC
>JAYUHW010000291.1:0-4215 GCA_043766615.1 Fibrobacteria bacterium
CTATTTCCATTCCATTCCCAACGCCAAGGTTATCATCAATGCCACCAATTTGGGCGTCGCAAAAGGCTGGAATCAAGGAATACGATTGGCAAAAGGCGAGTACATTCTCATTTTGAATAACGACATCATCGTGGGACCGGACTGGCTGGAAAACATGGTGCGCCTAGCTGAAAGCGATCCAGAAATAGGTTTAGTCGGACCGCGATCCAATTATATCGCTGGCCCTCAAATTGTCCCAAACGTTCCTTACAAAGTGGAAGGAGAGATTCAGGACTTCATTGGAAAATGGCAAAAGAAGAACGACCTTTCCGCCGCAGAATTTGTTTTCGTCAAAGGATTTTGTCACCTTATACCGAGGCGCGTATTTGACAAGGTTGGATTTTACGACGAGCGATTTGGTAAGGGAAATTTTGAGGACGACGACTATTGCACGCGCGTCCACCATCACGGATTCACAGCATTGATTGCCAATGACAGTTTCATCCATCACTACGGAAGCGTTTCCTTCAAGCAGGACTCAGTGGACTGGCGGGAACTCATGCTGGAAAATCAAAAAAAATACCGTGCGAAATGGTCAAAAGGCCCTACTGCTATTCACGATACCTTGGTTGAAAAAGCGGAAAATCAATTGGTGGAGGAAGGTAAGCAAGCCTATGAACGCGGCGAAATCCAATTGGCTACGGATCGGTTTCTTGACGCCCAAGCCAAGGATCCGAACAATCCGGAAATATACTCCCATTTAGGAGCCATTCAATATCACAGGCAAGATTTCCAGTCCGCCCTCATGCTTTTCCTCCGTTGTCTAGAGCTCGACGAAGCCAATGTAGATGCAGCCCACAACCTGTACGACAGCCTAAAGGCTGGCAATGGGGAAATTACAGAGACGGATCGTGCGCTTTTAATTCAGCGTTTTCCCACGAATCCAGTTTTCCAGAACAGTGCCGTCGCCTATGCCGGTAAAATCGCACACCAAGACCTTCAGGCACCCACAATATCCGCGCCGCTTTCGGCTTGGCAGAAGGAAATTGAATCCCTTATTGAGTCCAATAATTTTAGCCGGGCCATTGATGCCGTGGAGAAAAAAATAAAAACCGATGCCGACAAGGGAGCCTGTTTTAATTACTTGGGCATTATAGCCAATGTTTGCGGAGACCGTGAATTGGCCTTGCAGCACTTTCTAACTGCATCCAAACATTCCCCAAATGAATCAGATATTATTTACAACTTGGCCGATACCTATGTGGAATTGGACCGTCCATTTGAAGCCGCCAACCTCTTGTTGGAATGCGGCCAAAAACAGCAAAAAGCATCCAACGGGCACATTGCATTGAATTATTTTTTCCGATGTCTGGCCATTCGTCCCGCGTGGTTTGATGCGGTTGTGAACGCCTTTGACACCGCCTTGACTTTGGGCCGGATTGATGAAATCATGCCATTTCTTGAAACGGCCATATCGCAGGACTCGCCGCATGGCAAACAATTCCTCGCCATGCGAAGTCATATACAGGCCAATGGACCTGCCATCTATTCTGCAACCGGGTTCGAAGATTTGGAAGCCGGCGCCCAGTTGCTAAAAAAAGCCGAAAGGGTTGCACAGGAAAATCGGACCGGTGATGCCATCCTGATATATCTAGAAGCCTTAAAAGCCAGGCCTGGAAATCCGCAAGCCTTAAACGGCCTCGGTATTCTTGCCTTCCAGGAAAGACGTTATGACGACGCCTTCGGACTCTTCCAGGCGGCTACGGCACTGCATCCACTCGATCAGGATATTCTCATGAACCTATGGGAATGCGCCCAATCCCTACGTCGGGAAAAAGAGGTGTTGCCTAAACTAAAACTTTCGTTGGAGCGGAATCCCGCCCTCGAAGATATTCGCGCCATCGTAAAGGAATTCGCTTAAGGCTGCACTATCGCAGCCGCCAATTCGTGTAATGTCATGTGATGCCAGGAAAGCCATGATGAAGCAGCATGGGAAACAGCAACTCAATCTTTCGGTCTGTTCCATTTTTAAAAACGAGGCCGCCAATCTTCCTGGTTTGATTGGCTGCCTCCCCCTCGCCCGACTAGAGTGGATTGTAGTTGATACGGGTTCACAAGACGAGACGGTGGGTCTATTACATGACGCTGGTGTTACCCCACACTTTTTCAAATGGACAGATGATTTTTCCCAGGCACGCAATACCTCATTGAATTTGGCCACCCGGGACTGGATTCTATGGCTGGATGGGGACGACCGTGTGGACGAACATTTTTGGAAGTCACTGGAGCCCCTATTGCAAGGCCCTAAGCGGGCCTATCGGTTTGTAGTACGCAGTCCAAGAGAAAATGCCCATGGCGATCGTTTTTTACAGATTCGATTGTTTCCCAATCAAATTGGAATTCGCTTTGAGGGCCGAATTCACGAGCAGTTGGGGACGTCACTATCGAAGCTTGGCATGACCCCACAACCAACCGATCTGGAAATTTTACATATCGGCTATGATACAGTGCTCAAGCGGCAATCCAAGTTATTGCGCAACCGCGCATTATTGGAACTCGAGCGCAAGGAGTTTCCTAACGACGCAGCGGTGATAATGGAATACGGAAACTGCCTTTACCAATCTGCGCAATACACCGAAGCCAAAACCGCGTATCTCGCTTTATTGCCTTCACCGGATCCAGGTGCTTGTCGGAAAATACCATCCGATGAAATCCTACGCCACTTTCCTTCCCTCTTGGGGGAATGCTGCATCAAGCTTTCCGAAAAAGAAAAGGCGGCTGAATGGTTTCAATTGGCCACTCGCTGGAATCCCAGTGACATCCAACCCTTTTATTGGTTGGGTAAATCCGCATTGGAAGCGGGTAATATTACCAGCGCACTTGAATATTTTTATGCCGCTGTAGAACGTCCAGCTGTAATTGGGCTGGTTGCAACAGATAGCTATACTGTGCGACGCAATGCCTTGGCCCTGGTGGTGCTGTGTGAAATTCAATTATTCGGTTTTAAAAAAGCCCCCCGCACCCATGCCTGTTTGCTCGAACTCATTGCCGGTGGGCTTAGTCACTTTCCACTCGATTACGACGTGCCCTGGGAATACCTTTCCATTGCCGGATTCCCTTCTGAAGGCGAGCACTATCTTAAAAAGTACCTAGAGCTGTTTCCTCTGGATTTTGCCAAGTGGGAAGATTATTTGGAATGCCTCTTAACAACTGGAAAGCATGCCGAAATTCTTGACGTATTCAAAGCCCGGCCCAATCTTAAAATGGCCACTGGCGTGTTGGAAGCCTTTCGACTCAAATCCATGGAGGCGTCTGGACTGAACGTTGAGCACGTGTATACTGCATATCTCACAGCCCTCCACGCCTTTTCCGATGATCCCACCTTGCTGGTTTACTTTTCTGAATTCGTAAATGATAATAAGCTGTATGAGCCTTGTTACACCGATCTTAAATCATGGCCAGAACCTTCCGCACCATTGGCCGAATTTTTACGTCAGCTTGAAAAGCAAGCCTTAGGAAGGGAAAAACTGACCCGGTAGTCGGATTGAAAAGAGTTATGTCCAAAGTAAGCAAAAACGCCATTAATTTCGACTCCATAGACAAATTGAGTCCAGAAGCCCTCAATGCCCGGTTTGGAACCATTAGGGGAACCCTATCTCTCCCCTTTCCTCCCAATACTTTGACCATCGCCATGATCGTAAAGGACGAAGCCAAGAACATTCGCGCCGCTATAGAAAGCTTTCGTCCTATCGCAGATGAAATCGTAGTCTATGATACTGGTTCTACGGACGGCACACAGAACATCTTGACGGACCTTGGAGTAACCTGGATCCAAGGCGAATGGCGAAAAGATTTTGCATGGGCTCGTAACCAGTCCATCGCGATGGCTAAATGCTCCTGGATTTTATGGATGGACGCCGATGACCGAATTCCACCCGACCAGCTCGATAACTTTTTAAAACTGAAAACCGCGCCGATGGATCGCACCTTTGGATTTCAGGTCATCAACACCCAAGGTGGCCTACCCTATGGTGGAAGATTCATGCAATTGCGCATGTTTCCCAATCACCCTAGCATGCTTTTTCGCTATCGCATTCACGAGCAGATACTGCACAGCGTAGCGCGCCTTGGCCTGCATATTTTCTATACGGATACCACCATCCTGCATACCGGTTATGAAGACCCGGAACTTAAACAAGCCAAAGCCCATCGCAACTTGAATCTCCTAAAGGAAGA
>JAYUHW010000292.1:0-1709 GCA_043766615.1 Fibrobacteria bacterium
ATAGCCCCTGGCAGCCAGGAAATTCTGGTTTTCGGCCACAATGACAAGAAACCTTGCTGATTTTATACACGCTATTTCGATGTTTTTGTGCTTAATTAAATATCGGTACAGGTGGCCATGCGGGCCCGCAAAGTGGATTTGTGATATTTACAATACGTTTTCCAGTTTAAAAGAGGATTAACATCATGCAAATCGATATGTTTTTCAGGAAAAACCTTTGGTTTATCCCAGGTTTTTTGTTGGTGGTTTTCCTGGGTCGAAGTGAAGCCGCTTTCAGTTATCCAGGTTGCACTGATTTGGTGGCAGCGGATTTTAAAGATGTGGTGTTAGTAAACACTGCCAAGGATCCCACCCTGTCTGAACCCGTGGGTATGAGCATCGGCAAGGACGGGCGTGTCTTTTTTACCGAGCGCGGTACTGGAGTCATGAAAATGATCGATCTGGACGGCTCCATTAAGAAAATGGGCACCTTTGCGGTGTATAATCAAAATGAATTGGGTTTGCGATTTGTTATCCCGGACCCTAATTTTGCGACGAATCGGTGGCTCTTTTTTATGTGGGCTCCGACTACTCCAAAGGTCAATCGTCTTTCGCGTGTACATGTCAATCCAGATTGGACTTTGGATATGGCTACAGTCAAAACCATTTTGGATATGCCCTGGAGCTTTGAAGTTTGCTGTCATCAAGGCGGCGCTTTGGCATGGGATGCTTTTGGTAATCTCTTCGTATCATCAGGCAATAACAAAACCAATTCTGATCAGTTTTCTGTGACCGATGAACGCACTTTTGTATCCGACAATCAGGCCGGCTCAGCAAATACCATGGACTACAGGGGAAAAATCCTCCGCATCAAGCCTATTTACTTTCCAGACTCCGCCTCACCATCATTCGGCGTTGGCAGAACCTATTCCATTCCATCCGGGAATCTTCGTGAATTTTATACGGCTTCTGGTTATTATGGGGCTGCCGATCAGTCCAAAATTTTACCTGAACTGTATACCATGGGCCATCGCAATCCCTATACCATCAATGTGGATCCGTATACGGGCTGGTTATCCTGGGGAGATATTGGCCCAGATGCAGGTAACGTACAAGCGGATCGGGGACCGGCCGGCAATGATGAATTCAACCTTATCAAGGCGCCGGGGTTTATGGGCTGGCCTTATTTTGTGGGAGCCAACCAGGCTTATGTCAAATGGGATTATGCCAATGATAAGAGCTTAAATGTGAAATGGGACGTTAACAGTCCAATGAATACGTCCCCTTTCAATACGGGCGTACAGAAGCTCCCACCGGCTCATGGCGCCATTTTGCCGGAAAGCAAACAAGCGAACTTTACCCCCCTGTTACCCCAAGGTGGAGGAACGTGTGCCATATCAGGTCCGGTATATCGTTATGACGGTAGCAACCCTTCTAGCATAAAGCTCCCACCGCATTTTAACGGGAAATGGATTGTCGGTGAATTTTCAAAAAACTGGTTGAAGGTTGCCAGTGTCGACACGGCGTTGACAAGAGTTACAGATCTTCAGGATTTTCCGGCCCCCATACCTGGTCAGAACTCCATACTTGGCCTGCAGCTAGGCCCCGATGGCGCTTTGTACTATCTCAATTATGCTGGCTGGTTCAATTCCAGCTCTTCGACAAAAATTGGACGATTGGAATATGTCGGCAAGTGTATGCCGCTAACGCCAGTTCCGGTGTTGCCTACG
>JAYUHW010000293.1:0-2756 GCA_043766615.1 Fibrobacteria bacterium
GGTGCCATTACGGCAGCGCTATTTCTCCAAGAATTTGTACCCGCCAAGACCGCTTGGTCTCATCTCGACATCGCCGGGACGGCCTTTACCACTTCCACATGGAAATATTTCAAGCCCGGGGGAACCGGTTTTGGAGTCAAGACCTTGGTGGAAACGGCCCGTAGCCTTGCCGGACGTTGAACGAATGGCGTAGAACACGTGGCTCCGGTCTCATCGCGAACCGCTGGGTTGCTATATTAAATCGCACATGGAAAAAATTGGAATTGTCGATTTTGGTGGGCAATATACCCATTTGATTGCCCGGCGCATTCGTCAGTTGGGCGTCTATTCGGAAGTCATTCACCCGCAGACCGAATCTGGGGATTTAAAAGAACTGGTGGGCCTGATTTTTTCTGGAGGCCCCTCTTCCGTTTATGATCCAGAAGCACCATCCTGTAGTCCGGCCTTGTTGGATTCCGGCTTGCCGATTCTCGGCTTGTGTTATGGGCATCAACTCATCAGCCATAAATTAGGCGGGGCTGTCAAGCCCGGTAAAGTCCACGAATTCGGTCGGGCGGATTTCCATCCAGAGGTTTCCCATCCCCTATTTGCTGGACTCTCAGCCGTTTCCACAGTTTGGATGAGTCATGGTGATGAGGTGGTCAAATTGCCACCAGGATTTCGAAGCATAGGCAATACCAGTGATTGTGAAATGGCGGCCGTGGCCAATGATGCCAAGCGCATTTACGGAGTTCAATTTCACCCTGAGGTGACCCATTCCATTGAAGGATTGGACATCTTTAAAAACTTCCTCAAGATTTGCGGATGTCGGTTTACCTGGAAAGTGGCGGACTATATGGCTGCCCTGGAAGGCAAGCTACTGCGCCAATGCGAAGGTCGAAAAGTATTTTTGCTCGTAAGTGGCGGCGTCGATTCTACCGTTGCCTTTGCTTTGCTCAATCGCATTCTGGGTCCCGACCGTGTACTCGGCCTGCATATTGACAATGGTCTGATGCGGAAAAATGAAAGCGCCGATGTTCTGGAATTCATGCACAAGGAAGGCTTTCACAATCTGAAAGTGCGCGATGCAACCGAGGACTTTCTTAAGGCCCTTTCCGGCCTGCATGCCCCGGAAGCCAAACGGAAAGCCATCGGCGATATGTTCCTGGAAGTTAAGGATAAGGCCTTGGCGGATCTAAATCTTGATCCAAATGCTTGGCTGTTGGCCCAAGGCACAATTTATCCAGATACCATTGAGAGCGGCGGAACGCAGCATGCTTCAGTGATCAAAACCCACCACAATCGGGTGGGTGCCATCATGGAATTATTGGCCAAGGGACTTGTGGTGGAGCCGTTGGCCGATTTGTACAAAGATGAAGTACGCGAGTTGGGTTTGTTACTCGGCATTCCACCTAAACTCATTTGGCGGCATCCTTTTCCAGGACCTGGATTGGGCGTGCGGCTCTTGTGCAGCACCGAAACGGGGAGCCGTGTACATGCCGAGGTCGTTGCAAAGGTGCAGTATGCCTTATCCGCTGAAGGTCTCCGAGGAGAGGTTCTTCCAGTTGAAAGCGTAGGCGTTCAAGGCGATGCCCGTACCTATGCGCATCCCATCCTGCTGCGGGGCCCTAAGGACTGGGAGTTGTGCGATCGCATCTCGACACTTTTAACCAATCGCATCCGTGAAGTCAATCGAGTGGTTTTGGAAATTGGGGCGATGCCGGGCGGGGCCTACGTGCCTGTGGCTGCAGAATGTGACGCGTCTCGCCTGCATTTTTTACGCGAAGCGGATTCCATTTGTACCGATTTTTTAATGGCGTCGAATCTTTATTCCTCTATATGGCAAATGCCAGTGGTCTTGCTTCCCCTTACCTGGTGCGACAAGCCCGTGATTGTCATTCGTCCCGTTGTCTCTTCTGAAGCCATGACGGCTACTTTTGCAACGCTTCCCTTTCCGGAACTTGAAAAACTTTGGCATCGCCTAGAACAGGCAGGCGTTGGTGCGCTTCTGTACGACGTGACGCATAAACCCCCGGGAACCATAGAGTGGGAATGAGCGGGGTCGCCAGGCCCAGGGAAAAAGCAATTTTGGTAGGCGTCGCCACCAATAGTGTTTCGGCAAAAACCGTCAAAGAGCATCTTGCCGAATTGGGCCGGTTGGCGGAAACGGCCGGAGCCGACGTGGTCGATAGCACTTTGCAGCGCAGGGAAAAACTGGATCCGTCCACCTTGATTGGAGCCGGTAAGGTGCAGGAAATCGCCGAAATGGTGGAACGCCATAATGCCGATCTCGTTATTTTTGATGAAGATTTGAATGGCTCCCAGGTCAAAAATCTGGAAGCCACCATCACTGCAAAAATTCTTGACCGCAGCGGAATCATTCTGGACATCTTTGCCAAACACGCCAAAACGGCGGAGGCCAAAGTACAAGTAGAAGTGGCGCAGTTGGAATACATGTTACCCAGACTGACCAAGGCCTGGACGCATTTGTCCCGACAGGCGGGCGGAGTGGGTATTGGCATGCGCGGTCCCGGTGAAACCCAGCTTGAAGTGGATCGCCGCCTAGTGCGAAAACGCATTGCCGACCTAAACCAGAAACTCAAAAAAATGCAGGGCATCCGTGCTGCACAGCATTCCCGTCGCATCCCAACATTCCACATCGCCACTGTGGGCTATACCAATGCCGGCAAGTCCACTCTTATGAACGCATTGACCAAAGCCGGTGTGGAATCGGCGGATAAATTATTCGCCACGCTAGACCCAACGACTCGCAAGAT
>JAYUHW010000294.1:0-10663 GCA_043766615.1 Fibrobacteria bacterium
CCATTGCCCAATTTGCCGATATACATGCCGGGCCGTAGCCGAATGTGTTCGATCCAGTCGAGCGACTTGATGCTGTCATCGTCATATTTTCCGCGTGCGTCCGCTCCCTTTTCGCTGGGGTTTTCCTTTTTCGCTGCGCGAGCTGCGGGTTTGGCCATTTCGGTAATTCCTCGTTCGTTCCTAATTACTGCTCAAATGAACAGCGCCATCCAATAAGGCATAATATCATACCACTTTAGCCTGGCTGTCAATTCTGGCAAAGAATGGGTATTAGCGGCCAGCGGAAAATATCTGATATTGAAATTCCATGCCGCCGCGTTCATTTCCATGCGAAGCCAGAATGTCCAAAACGGTGGTGCTGGTTAATTCTGGCAGGGGTGCATCGTCGTAAAAAACCACGAATTGGGCTGGAATCGCCAGTGCATTTTCAATTGTACCTGATTCGGACGCTTGATTCTTCAAGCAAAAAACTGGTTTTGCGGATGTTTTCCCATAGGTCTGATCGGTTCTATTTTGCAAAAGTGGAACAACCTGTGCTTCCGGTCCGCGACCGTAAACAGCCATAACCACTACATGGTACTGACCCGAATCGCGAATGGAAATAGACAAACTGTCTGTGGCTTGAAATCCCGCATCCAAGTATCTCCAGCCGTTTTTGGAATTGTACAGCAGTTCGAGCGATGCACCATTGCCGCCACTCATGGTAAAGGTGGAGTTTTCACCAGGCCGGGAAAACCAGTGCCGGGTAACCATCAGTACCACCATCAGCATCAGTAGGGCAGGCAGGAGAGTAGTGTATCGGGTACGACTGCCACGGCGCGTCTGCCGCTCCAGGAGGACTCTTTGCCAGGTAGGCTTGCCCAGCACTTGGCTTTGGTTTTTCAGAACTTCCAAACGCGCCTGCATATCTGGATTTTTCGCCAATAGCTTTTCAACTTCTTCCGATTCTTTTTCGGAAAGCATTCCTTCCAAATACTTGTGTAAGTGAAGGTCGGTTAGCATGGATTAGGCCAGTCGTTCAGCAATTTCCATTGCCGCATAAGTCAGAATGGCATCTGCACCGGCGCGGTGTATGGAGATGAGGGATTCCAACATGGCGGCGTCGGCATCGAGCCAGCCCAGTTGGCCTGCGGCTTTGATCATGGCGTATTCGCCACTGACATGATAAGCAGCCACCGGTACATTTACAGCGGCTTTGATCGCGGCGATGACATCGAGATAAGCCAGAGCCGGTTTCACCATTACCAAATCGGCTCCCTCTTGGACATCCAGTTCCGCCTCCAGCAAGGCCTCCCGGCGATTGGCCGGATCCATTTGATAGGTTTTTTTATCACCATGTTTCGGTGCGGAATCGAGTGCTTCGCGAAAGGGACCATAAAATGCGGATGCGTACTTGGCCGTGTAGGCCAGGATTCCAATTTCCGAAAATCCAGCGCCATCCAAAGCGTCCCGGAGGTAGCCAACCCGGCCATCCATCATGTCCGAAGGGGCCACCAGATCGGCTCCAGCCTTGGCTTGGGCTAAGGCCATTGCGGCAAGAATCGGCAGCGTGGCGTCATTCAAAATTTTGCCTTTAACTACCAGCCCATCGTGGCCATCGCTGGAATAGGGATCCATGGCAACATCCGTAATGACTGTGAGTTCCGGCAAGGCCGATTTTAAATCAGAAATAGTTTTTTGCAGCAACCCATCTTGTTTAGCGGATGCAGATGCATAGGCATCCTTGAGCTTTTCCGGGATGAGTGGGAATAGGGCGACGGTGCTGATGCCCAGCGAAAAGGCGTGTTTGGCCTCTTTGAGAATTAGGTCTCGGCTCAGTCTGGCGACACCGGGCATGGAGCGAATGGGTGTGCGCACATTTTTGCCCTCGGTTATAAACAGAGGGAGGATAAAATGGGCCGGGGTCAATTCGGTTTCGCGCACCAGGGCTCGTAAAGCTGGGGAGCGGCGATTGCGTCGTGGCCGCCTAGGTAGGGAAAGGTCGGGTACCATTGGCTTTTTCGCGTTCATAGGTTCTCCCTGATTTTTTGTGCAAGCGCGGACTGCTCGATCGGATTAGATACACGTGCCCGACTGAAGCTGAGTTCGCCTTCGCTCTGAATGGGTACCAGGTGAAGATGGGCATGCGGCACTTCAAAACCGGCCACAAGTAGTCCGATACGTCGGCATGGGACACTTTTTTTTAAGGCTTGAGCGATGATTTTTGCAAAGGGTAGTGCGGATGCGAGTAGATCATCACTCAGGGCAAACAACTCATCGATTTCCAGCTTAGGAACGACGAGAGTGTGTCCTGGATTAATGGGACGGATGTCTAGAAAGGCGAAGTATCGCTCGTCTTCGAGAATTTTTTCGCAGGGAATTTCCCCTTTGATTATGCGGGAAAATAGGGATGGCATTTCGCCCCCTGGCTTTATTTCACTTCGCGGTGAAGCGTATGTTTCCGCATAAAGGGATTGTACTTCTTCTTTTCAATGCGACCCGATTGCTTGGATTTGTTCTTGGTCGTCATATAGCGTGATGGGGGAACGCCTGCGGCGCGGGCTTCGGTGCATTCGAGGGTGACTACGACCCTTTTTCCTTTAATCTGCGGCATGGCTGAACTCCTTGGTGAGAATAAAAAAACCGCTTACGACACAGGTGTCCATTTGGCTTTATTCTCGAACGGGGGTTAAAATAGCTCGAATTGACAGGTTTTCCAAGCAATTGTATAAGAGTCGACCATTTTTTACGGTCTGCAGAAGGCTTTTCCTGTCCAAAACCGGGTAAATATGCACTTTTTGTCCACTTTGAAAGAGGAGACATATGTCGAGGATTGCCATTTTAGGCACTGGCGCAGTTGGCGGGTATTACGGTGGACTGTTGGCGAGGGCCGGTCAGGATGTGCATTTCCTACTCAGGACGGACTATACCCACGTTAAAAACCATGGTCTTCGGGTGGATTCCGTTGACGGTGATTTTCGTTTGGACATGGTTCGTGCCTATAGCGATGCACTATCCATGCCTAAATGTGATATAGCCATTTTGGCTTGGAAAACCACCGACAATGCCCAGCTTAAAAAAATTCTGCCGCTCATTTTAAAACCAGGAGGAATGGTGCTGGTGCTTCAGAACGGTCTTGACCCTGAAAAGGACGTTGCCGCTTTGGTTCCGGGAGCAACCATTATCGGCGGAATGTGCTTTTTGTGCGCACGCAAAGAAGGGCCGGGTTGGATCCGTCACTTGTCTTATGGCGCGATTACTTTGGCAGAATACATATCTGGGAACGCTCCTGCGGCAGGAGTCACCGATGCAATGCGCGTGTTGGAACAGGCCTTTGCACTCGCCGGTGTTGAAATCCGTTTGCAACCAGATTGGCGCGTGGCAAGATGGACAAAACTTGTTTGGAACATTCCTTTTAACGGGTTGTGCACAGTTCTGAATGCCAACACCTCGCAATTGTTAAGGCAACCGCTGATGCGCAATTTGGTTACGCAAATGATGGCCGAAGTGACAATGGGTGCCAAGGCTTGTGGTGTTGTCCTGGCTGAAAAGACCATTGAAAAAATGTTGGCCAATACAGATACGATGGCTGCCTATGAACCCAGTATGAAATTGGATTTTTCTGCTGGCCGTCCCATGGAGCTGGAGGCTATTTATTCAAGGCCCTGCCAGGCTATTTTAAAGGCCGGAGGAACAGCACCGAGAATTGAAACGTTGCTGGCGCAGTTACAGTATATGGAAGCTATTCGAACCTAAGTAAGCGGCTTCCGGGTTTTAGATTCTCATAAATGAGTTTAAAGTACGCTGCGTCGCGGGCGATTCCAGAGACTCTCGGCTCATCGATCCATCCATCAAAGTGGGTGCCCGATGGGTATTCGTAGGTTCCGATCATAAGTGGTCTGCCGAAATCCGTTAGGCTTCCAGTGGCAAAGCCTGCGTCCACTTCTACTCCGTTGATGTAGATACGCATTGCGTTTCCATCATACGTTCCCGCTACATAAATCCAATTGCCCAGTGTCAATGTTTGATTGGACCAAAGTTCATAGTTGATTCCTCCGATGGTCAAAGTCAGCCGCAGCGTATTGCTGATATCACCCAAGGTCAAACCGTATTGGTAAAACGGGTATCCGCCTCCGGGCACGGCTTTGGCCAAGAAATTTCCATGCGCGATGAACGATTTAATCTGTACCCAGGACTCCAAAGTCAGAGCCTTATCGGAATGCAAAGTTGGCCCCGTGCCTACATTTATTCCAGTTGTTGCACTGTCAAATTCCTGGCCGTAACTGGTTAAGGAGGGGATTCTGGGGAAGTGTGTCATCCCGACTCCGGTGCCATGATTCGAATTTCCAGTGGCGTCCTTGTATTGAAAAGGCGCATCGCTGGACATTTCGTTCAAATGCCAAACACCGCGGTAGCCGAATTGAGGGGAAAATACAGACGAACCCGAAGACTGGGAAGTCGCCAGACTGTCACCAAAATACATCCGAATATATTGGGTTGAATCGTTGCCGACCACGCTTTCCATGCTAATCCAGACGGCAGCATTACCATTGTCGGGATCCCAAGATTCCAACTCATAGGCCAACGGTGTTCCATCAGGTTTCGCGAAGCGTAAATCGTTGCCGTTTTTTTGGAGGAGGCTAAAATCGAGGTCTGCTTTGCTGATGCCTACCCGAAGTGGAAACCGGCCAGCGTTTGACATTAAGTTGGCTCCAGTAGCTGTGGTATTCAGGAAAATTCGCTTATTGTATTTGAAGGTGGAATAGACATCAGCCGGAAGCGTGTCATCCGAACGGATGGGAACCTCCTCGACAAGTGGTTGCACGTGATAGGCATCGGTCAAATTGGAATAAACCAAAGCAGGTATGCGCCCGGAGGGCAGTGAATCCAATAGCCCTCGGTGCGATTCAATATTCCCGCGTTCCAGGGACGATTTAAATGGAGTTCCCGGAATCCAGATAAAAGCCATTTTTTTCGGCAAGGAATCTGGTACTAGGTAAGTCAGGGCTCCTGTACGCTTGAGGAGATGGGTTCCCAATGCTACTTCGACGGTGCCATCAACCAGGATGGTCCGTACCATCGCTTTTTTTCCACTCTTGCCGTCTTCGGCTACAAAATTGTAGGTCCCAGAGTCCAGGTCTTCAATTTCAAATTTGCCTTCGGCATCAGTGGAGTCGAAATGTTTATGAACGGCATCCTGACGGGTATCAAAAATAGGGTTGTAATCAATCGGGTATGCGCGTACAACCACTCCAGGCATGGGTTTTCCGTTTTCGTCTGAGAATAAACCGACTACGGTACTTTTGCCGGGAGGATTCAGGATTTCGGTGGAGGTGACTTTTTCATTTTGTAAACATGCGAACACGGCCAAGGCAAAGGCCAGGGAAATCAACCCATGTAAAAGCCTTCCAAAATATTTCACCGGATCGCCTTCATTTGGATTTCACCCGTGGTTGGATAAATCTGAAAGTTGAGATGATACACGCGTGACGCACTTCCCATTTCATCCGTCAACCTGGCAATGCGCTGTCGGCAGACCTGAATTTCCTTCTTGACAATTTCCAGGCCCGGCTTAGAAACGGCAACCACCAAGCAGGATAGGTCGCGTTCATTGCGGGGTGTGGTATCAATGGAGCGAGAAGCCAATACCATGTTCTTTTTGTGGAAATCCCTCAGTGCCATAGCTTGTACATCTTCGCCAGAAGTAATCGCGCGGTTCCCTTGCCGATAGCCAACCTTGGTCTTTTCAATCAATCCCATGCGGATTAACAAGGCAATGGCTTTCTTGGCTTGTAATCCCGTTATGGGAGGGTTGAGCAATTTTCCGAGTTGTTCGAAATCACCTGTGAATCGAATGAGAGGCAGCAATTCTCGTAAAGTGCTGTAGTACCATTTTGAGAAAAACTCATAATGGTCTTCCCGGATGCGTTGTGCGATGCTGGGCGGATTGGCCTCTAAAAGTTTATGGAAAAAAAAGGCTTTTTCCTTGGGATCTTCGGCATTGCAATAGGCCACCATTTGCTGGAAATAGGCGAAAGCTTTATCGTCCAGGCGCATGGCTTGGGCAATTTTGAAAATGTTATTCTTGGATAAACTGCGTTTACCTGCGACTATTCGGTGTAAAACGCCTTTGGATTTGAATCCGGCCTGTCGGGCAAATACCCCATACGAAAAATTTGGGTTGTGCTCCTTGGTCTCAGAATAATAATCCTGAAGGAACAACCGGTAGTCGGTATGGTCGTAAATAGTCATTCTTTTCAAAAATTCCTCCCCATAATTTAATCGATAAGTCATTTTCATGCATAAGGTTAATGACTAATGGGACCTGGTAAAGACCTGGCAACTATAATAGCCCAACTCGATATCCGCTAGGAGCGGTACCCATGCATATGCGTTACCAGATTGGTAACCATTTTTTGGCCGCATCCAGGGCTAAAACAGGCCCAACCGTCTAGAATTAACCCTAGACCCAATACCTTGCTTCGGGTCCGGATGTGTGCAGGTGGATGGAAACCATGCACCGAATCCAAAAGAAAGGCGGAGATGAGCTCATTGAAGTTGGAATTTAAGGAATTGGTTGGAACAAAAATGAGGAGCCGCCCGACTCTTCATGTGCCAATCCGAGTATCTGTTTCGGCTCCCGTCCTGGCATTTTCGCATGTCCGTAGAAACAACGACTTTTCGAACCTACGACGCATGGCTAATACTGTGCCAGGAATGGAGCCATCAAAAAGATTGGACGGCACACATTCCCTTGGTATACCGAACCGGGTTACCGTTTTCCAAATGAACCGTGATTCCTTATTCGCCAAAATTGACCAGAGGCATAGTCGATTCATTTTAATAGCTAGCCTGCAAGGAACAGGAACCGTGGTTCTTCAAGATAAGGGCCTTCACTTGACTCCTGGGGAAGCGGTACTCCTTTTTCCAAATCAATTCCATCATTTCAAAATGGAGGCCTCCTCCGATTTGCATTGGGTATTTGTAACCTTTGCATTTGATAACCCAAATAAATTGGAAGTCCTTAGAAACAGGACAATTTCCATTTCTCAGGCGGGTAACACGTACCTAGCTCAATTAGTCCACAACAGCAAAAATCCACCTCGATCGAATGAAATCGAAAACTCGCAAAGTCTTTTGATTGGGCTGGTATTGCTGGAATTGTTGCCCAGTGAGGGCCATACTAAGACGGATACATTAGGCACTCGGCAATCGCTCATTGATCAAGTCATCGATTTCATTCTGCAAAACTATGCTGATGAATTGAAAATGTCTTCGATTACCAAACAATTTCCTTATTCCGAAAGCCACCTGCGCCTTATGTTTCGTAAACATACCGGCATGAGCATAGGTGGATATATTCAGAAAGTAAAAATCGAGAAAGCGCGCGCCTTGCTATTGGGATCCACCAACAATATATCGGAAGTTGCCGATGCCTGCGGATTTGGCAGTTTGTATTCCTTTAGCCGAGCCTTTAAAAGAGTTACAGGACTGTCACCGCGAGGCTTTCGCAGCACTAACTTGGCGTAATCCCGGTCCTTCCCAGATGCCCTAAAATCTGTGCGGATTTCAAGGCCCGGGACGAAACCGATTCTTGTCCGCAGCCTTCATAAACGCAGCGTCCAAGGTGATTTTTCCGGTTTTTACCATGTCCATTAGACAGTCGTCCAACGTCTGCATGCCCGCTTGACGGTTCGTCTGCATGACGGATCCGAGTTTGATGGTTTCTCCCGCCCTAATGATACCAGGTAAGGCCGAATTGGCCAGGAGAATTTCATGCGCGGCCCAGCGACGGGTTCCATCCGCGCTTTTCAACAACTGCTGGGCGATGACACCTTTCAAGCTGTTGGCGAGCAAGGAACGGATTTGATTTTTTTTCATGGCGGGAAAAACATCGATGATCCTATCGATAGTTTTTGCGGCCGAATTGGTATGCAACGTCCCGAATACCAGGATACCCATTTCAGCTGCGGTCAGTGCCAGCTCTACGGTTTCTCTATCGCGCATTTCCCCGACTAGAATGATATTGACATCACTTTTGAGTCCGCCTTTAAGACCTGCTTTGAAGGAATCGGTATCGGCTCCAACCTCTCTGTGGATGATGATGGATTTTTTGCTCACGTGGACAAATTCAACCGGCTCCTCGATGGTAATGATTTTCCGGCAATAATTGGCATTGATATAATCGATGATACCCGCTAATGTGGTTGATTTACCGCTACCTGTAGGGCCTGTTACCACAACCAAACCCGAAGTCATGTCCCCGAAGGTTTTGAACACCTCTGGAGATCCCAAGTCCTCAAGGGACAGAACCTTGCTTGGAATGATGCGAAAAACCGCTCCGTAACCGGTGAATTGCTTCAAATAATTGGCGCGAAAACGCGCTTCATCCCCCATGGCGTAGGCAAAATCCAGATCGCCGCCGGCTAAAAATTTCTCCCAACGCTCAGGACCGGAAATTTCTCCTAACATTTTTTCCATTTGAATGTGACTGAGCGCATCGGCATCCATATCCTTTAATTCACCGTGGATACGCGCCTTGGGTTTGCGTCCTTCTTCAAGGTGGAGGTCCGATCCACCCATGGCGGACATGGTTCGAAACAATGCATCTATTTGAGCCATGTCATCCTCGTCGTCCAATATATTTTTCGAAATCCTTGGGGGAAAACGCCCGAGACATCGCTTCTAATGGATCAATGAGTCCTCTTTCTACCAGGGACCGCAAGGAATCGTCCAGCAATACCATGCCCTGAGATTTTCCCGTGATCATGGCCGTACCCAATTGATGCCCTTCATCTTTACGAATCATGTTGGATACCGCTGACGTGATCAAAAGCAGTTCATAAGCGGGTACCATACCGGTTCCGTCTTTACGTGGGATAAGCTGCTGAGAGACAATTCCGCGCAGTGATTCCGAAATCATACTGCGGATAATCCCCTGTTCTTCTGGCGGGAAAGAATCAATCAATCTATAGATAGTGCGGGCGGCATTGGTGGTATTCATAGTGCCGAATACCAAGTGACCGGTTTCCGCAGCCGATATGGCCAGCCGGATGGTTTCCAAATCGCGCAATTCGGAAATGACGATAATATCCGGATCTTCTCGCATGGCTGCCCGCAAAGCGGTTTCCTGATTCATGGTGTGTAATCCAATTTCCCGTTGGGTTATTCTGCAGTTGGCGGGCGTGTACAGAATTTCAATGGGTTCCTCAATGGAGATGATATGGTCATGCCTCTCCTGATTCACCAATTCCACGAAAGTAGCCAGGGTGCTGGACTTGCCGCAGCCAACGGGGCCGGTAACGAGCACCAATCCTTGCGCCCAGCGCGTCAAATCCCGGCATTGTTCCGGCAGTTCCGATTCTTCCATGGATCGAATGCGGGCGGGAATAACCCGTGCAGTCACTTCCCAGCCACGGCGCTGCCTGCTGACGGTAACTCTGTATCGACCCCAACCGTTTAAAGTGTAAATGAATTCCAGATCGCCACGCGACTCAAATGTGGCCAGTTGCTTAGGATCCAACGCCGATATGACCCAGGTGCGCAGCGTTTCTTGTTCCATTGGCTTTTCGGTGGCTGGCGTCAAAGAGCCGTACCGACGCAATAAAATGGGATTTCCTGCGGACAAATGAATATCCGAAGCGCCAAATTCACGTGCATAGGCCAGGAGTTCCTGCCAGGTTACGGTAGGCCCCAGCGCCTTTGGGGCGAGAGTGATGGTATCCTGTGCCTGTCCATTGGCATCTGAGCCAACTGCAACGTGTTCCGATTGCGCCGGGGACCATGCATCATCCGGCGATATGGGACTGGGCACACGTCCTGGTTGGTTTGGTTCATTCATGTCCGAATGGAATTCGGTGCTGTATTTTTGGGGATATTCAACGGGTGTATCCACTGGCGTAGGCGGCTGCAGTGTTTGCATATAGGCCAGCAACTCTTGGTAAGTTTGTGGACTGAGTTGAGCCTTTTCCACAAGTATGGCTGCAACATCTTTATCGTGGGTAATCAGAGGCCATGAAGCCAAAATATCGGCTTCCGTCGCCAATTTATTTTCAAAAAGAATTTGCGCTACCAGTTGATTGTCAATCACAGGGTTTATTGTACTAAGTGGCGCTTTAATAATCGGCCAAAAATCCCCTTCAGAATAAAACTGGCCCTGTTTTTGCTAATTTTGAGGGTATCAGCGGGGGACAATGCGTTTTCAAACCAAACTAATGTTGGTTTTCATACTGTTGCTCTTGACCGTAGTCGCCTTAATGGCGTTTTTCAATTATCAGAATGCCAAGCGCCTGTTGGGCGAGGTGGAGACAAATCTTCAGGAAATTGTCAATACTGTGCATTTTTCCACTCGAAAACTGTCCACGGAAAAGGGACCGGACCGGGAGTATTTGGAAAAATTCATCGAAGAGTTTAAAGGAAAGAAAGGTGTCAAAGAAGTTTCCATTGTCAGCAACCATCAAGAAGTAATTGCTTCGAGTAATCCAAAACGCATTGGTCATCAGGAGCGGGCCTTAAGCGGCAAGGAAATTGTAGTTCAAGAGCAGTTTGGTATTCCGGATTCAGGCATCCATAGGATTCGTTACGAAGTACGCATGCCTTTAATTCGTGATGATCGTGTCATCGGCTTGGTTCAAACTTCCATTGCCCTGACGGATTTCAGATATCTTTTGCGCGAAGCCTATGT
>JAYUHW010000295.1:0-2063 GCA_043766615.1 Fibrobacteria bacterium
GCGGTTTCGAGCGTCTTCAGGGATTCACTAATTTCCGAAATACTGATGCCCAGTTTGGTCATCATGTCCGTTATGGTAGGAGCCATCTCTCTATTTTGGTCCAGAAATTTAAGTATCCGTTGATCCTGTCCGGCCATTGCATTCTCCATAATGGTGACCGGAAATATAGCTTGCAAAACTCCTGCATGGCAGTCGCGAAAGCAAGGGAAATCGGTCGGATTAATCCCTAAATAGTAACCGCCACACCATAGAAGTGTGTACGATGAATGGAGGATATTGCTATAATAATCGGAATTGAATCCATGCTGGATTCTAACCTTCAGAAAGGCCAATGTGACCAGGAGCTTGCGATCCTTTGGATGTCTTTTTGCTCTCCTTGTACTTGCGGCACATGCCCAACCCACCAAGGAGGAGTTCCTTACTAAAATCGCGATCAAGAGTCTGGGCTCCTGGCATTATAATGCGCCTAGATTGGATGATGCTTTTTCCAAAAAGGTTTTTACCCTCCACCTCAAAAGGATGGATGCGCAAAAACGTTTCTTATTGCAAGAAGACGTCGACAGTTTAGCTCGTTTTCAAAGCGATATCGACAACGAATTGAACCTAGGCACCAGTACTTTTTTTGATGCGGCAACGGTGCTTTTACGTAGGCGTATTGCAGATGCCCAAGCGATGACGACAACCCTTCTTGAGGGAAAAATCGATTTAAATACGGAAGATTCCTTGCCACTTGATCCGGAGAAACAAGGTTTTGCGAAAAGTAAAGAGGAATTGGCCCAACGTTGGTTGCGCTTGTTGAAATACCAAATCTTGACACACTTGCAGGATGTCAAGGAAGTTAAAACCAAGGATGAAGAAAAAGCCCCTGAAAAAGGTAAGCAGCAGGCAAAGCTTCAGACGAAATCAAAATCACCGCCCGGAGTGAAAAGTCCACCTACGGAAGCGCAGGAAATGGACGCTAAAAAATATGTTGCCCGCAGCACCCGACGCCTATTTGAGCGCATGTTAAAAGAAGACAGGCTCGATCGCATTTCTTCTTATCTGAATACAGTGGGAAATTCCTACGATCCGCATACAGAGTATTTCAAGCCGGAAGCCAAAGAAGATTTCGACCTCAGTATGACCGGCACTTTGGAAGGAATCGGGGCTGTTCTTCGCGAAGAGGACGGTTTTATCAAAGTGGTCAGCATTGTTCCCGGCAGCGCTTCCTGGCGGCAAAAGGAGCTCAAGGCTGAGGATAAAATTTTAAAAGTTGCTCAAGGTTCCGACGAGCCTGTGGATCTGGTAGAAGCGAGTGTAAATGAAGCCGTAAGGTTGATCCGGGGGCGTAAGGGAACCGAGGTGCGCCTAACGGTTCAGAAACCCTCTGGCCAGATCAAAGTCATTCCCATTTTCCGCGATGTCGTCGTCGTGGAAGAAACCTATGCCAAATCTGCGATTATGTCGCCCACTGTTGGGAAACGGAAATTCGGTTACATCAACTTGCCCGCTTTTTATCACGACTTCAACAATAGCCGCGGTCGCACGGCGTCCGCCGATATCAGGGAAGAGTTGGAAAAGCTTAAGACGGAAAAAGTGGAAGGCATTGTGTTGGACTTGCGGAACAATGGAGGCGGTGCCTTGGATGATGCCGTCAAAATGGCCGGCCTTTTTTTCAAGGCGGGTCCAGTCGTTCAGATCAAGGATCAAAAGGGCAATGTCACTGTACTCAATGATCAGGACAACGACATCATTTATGATGGCCCCCTCGTCATCATGGTCAATACTTTCAGCGCATCTGCATCGGAAATCCTGGCTGCTGCACTGCAGGATTATGGCCGTGCCGTAATTTTTGGCACAGACACTACCTTTGGAAAAGGCACGGTGCAATCTATGATGGACCTTGATGCCTACTTGCCTCCGGCGTTTGCGTCCATGCGGCCAATGGGATCCCTCAAGCTCACGATTCAAAAATTTTACCGAATCAACGGCGGCACCACTCAGTATAAAGGTGTCGTTCCTGATATCATGACTCCTGATGGATACAGCAATATGGATGTGGGCGAAAAGAATCTGGAATATCC
>JAYUHW010000296.1:0-9839 GCA_043766615.1 Fibrobacteria bacterium
TCCCCACAATCCTCTTTGCATAGTAGTGTCTGGCGACACAATCGGCATTTCGCCCATGACTCTGTACATCATATAGCTATGACCAGCATTTGCCCAACCAGTGCCCCATGTGTTGATAATATGAAAGGCACCGATTTCCCAATCGCTTATGTCGACCTTCCCGTCCCCATTAATATCCTTATCGTTGGTGTACTTACCATCGCCATTCACATCGAAGCGAAGGCTGTCATCATACCCCACGATCGTCATAGAATGGGGGCCCTCGTCGCCTAATTTCGAAATAATGTTTTTAAAGGCATTGCCCCAGCCATACGGGGTTTTTTTCATGTCGACATTGAGGATGTAATCATCGAAATTAAGGATACCTCCAAAGCGGCTGCCGTTGTTGTGATCGTATAACCAGCCTTTAATCAATGGCAAGTCTTCTGGCGTCTGAGCAGGTAACTTGAAATAATCCAAAGCGCGATTTTGAAATGTCGCCAAATATTTATCATAGCCGGTCATCCATTGTGTCGCATTCATATTCCGGAAGAGACCGCCATAGGTTTTCAATTTAGGGATGCCCAGATTTTTAGCTAGCTCAAAAGTATTGTGATTCCAGGCGCCCTTATCCTGATCCCCTTGATTGGTAAAATGCCACACCCAATTGTAGGCGTATTGATTTTCAGGTAAACTGGCGTCCAAACCGCCGCGCAAGAAGTTCGCCTCATAGGTGTACACGTAGCCGGTACCGCTGGCGGCACCGCAGCTGCCCTGCCATTGCTCAAAAATAGGAACTAACATTTTTTGTTTGGAATTATCGACGCTTGTCGGCAACACTCTTTGCGGCAGAACAATAGACTGCGCCTGAAAGCGAGCCTCTATAAGCTGGGCTTTATATACTTGCGGCGATTGAGGCTCTGCGCCTCCTGCAATCCAAGGTGTGCCAACTGGATTTGGATTGGCATTGATTAAACCAGTAGGTAGGCCTTTTGCATTCAATATCGCCCGACCCGCGTGGACGGGTTGAATTAAAAATGAAATGCCGACAAACATCAACACTGCAGATATTTTATTCAAAGTAAACCTCATAATTTTCAAAATATTTTTCGGTTGGTACAGCAAAGAGCCGTTCAAATAACAGTAAAAGAGGTAACAAAGTTATCTAGCCCTTTCAATCCCGAAGTGAAATCCATGTGATTGGAACGGAACGGAAGGGCTATAAAAAAATTTATTTTGAGACGCACATCGGTGCCTTCTGCTACTTGGCTTCCTAATCGATAAAAGGCGAACACCTTCCGCATTGAAGGCTGGACAAATAAGTATTTCGGGTCAAATTTTGGTCTAGGTGTTCATTCCCCCTCCAACAGGCCAAAGTTCCCAATCCTTCTTTGACTCAAACCACGTTCTTTTTCATAAAAAGGCCGGTTTAGTTGACAAAAAATGCATTTTCAGTTCTTATTTGCTCGGCTTTAATAGAATACTTAGACTATTCGGACCAAGCCCCGTAAGCCGGTAGAATCACTTACGCATTACACCAACGCCTACTTGGCGCATCGCAGAGCTGTTTCATGAAAAGTTCACATATTAGAAACGTCGCAATTATCGCCCACGTCGATCACGGCAAAACCACTTTGGTCGATGGCCTATTGCGCCAAAGCGGCGTATTTCGCGAAGGGTCCGTGCTCACGGAACGCGTTATGGATTCCGATGACCAGGAAAAGGAACGTGGGATTACCATTCTTTCCAAGAATGCCTCCGTGGCTTACAAGGATTACCTGATTAACATCGTAGACACTCCCGGCCACGCCGATTTCGGCGGTCAGGTGGAGCGTGTGCTGGGAACCGTGGACGGCGCTTTGCTTATTGTCGATGCGTACGAAGGCCCCATGGCGCAAACCCGATTTGTCACTAAAAAGGCTTTGGAAATGGGTCTTACTTTGGCAGTGGTTATCAACAAAATCGATCGCGCCGGCAGTGAACCCCACAAGGCCTTAGACAAGGTTTTTGACCTGTTCGCGGAACTGGGCGCCAGCCATGAGCAACTCGATTTCGGACATATTTTTGCCGCTGGCCGAAACGGAACGTGCCGCCGTGAAATGAAGGATCCCGATTCCAACCTAATGCCTTTGTTCGAATTGATCGTAAACCGGATCCCACCGCCAACCATTGGCGAATCGCCCAATCCACTATTGCAAATCACCAGCCTGGATTATCAAGAATTTCTCGGCCGTATGGCCGTAGGCCGATTGCGTCAAGGTTCCCTCAAAGTGAATCAGACCATCACTCATTTGAACGAAGCAGGGCAGGCTAAAAAAGTTCGCGTCACAAAAATTCTGTTTCCGGAAGGCGTAAAGCTTAAAGAAATCGACACCGCCATTGCAGGGCAAATCGTCGCCCTATGCGGTATTCCCGATTTCACGTTGGGCGATACATTGTCTGGCGAAGAGCCCCCAGTTGCCCTGCCCCGCATCAAAGTGGATCCACCCACAATTTCTATGCGCTTCACCATCAATGATTCACCATTCTGCGGCAAAGACGGTGGCCGTTTCCTGACTTCCAACCACTTGGCCGAACGCCTGGAACGGGAAGCCGTTGCAGACGTTGCCCTTAAAGTTGTCAAAGCCGATGAAGCGGGAGCCTTTATTGTCAATGGTCGTGGTGTGTTACACCTTTCCGTACTAATTGAAAAAATGCGCCGCGAAGGCTATGAGTTTGGAGTCGGTCGTCCCAGGGTGATTACCATTGAGGAAGACGGTGTAGAAATGGAACCGGTGGAAACAATCACCATCGATGTTCCTGAAACATCCTCTGGCGTCGTTATCGATGAAATCAACAAGCGCAAGGGCAGCATGGTAGACATGCAGTTGGATGGCACCCAAGTGCGCCTGATTTATGATCTGCCTGCCCGTGGACTCATAGGCTTAAGATCCCGACTGCTTTCCTTAAGCAAGGGTTACGCTGTATTCCAACAGATTTTCAAAGGGTACGAGCCCATGAAGGGCAATATCGAACAAAGGCCTACGGGCGCCCTAATCGCCAAGGATCGGGGTGCTTCGGTTGCCTATGCCCTTTGGAAACTGGAAGAACGCGGCACCATGTTTATTGGGGCTGGCGTAGAAGTGTATCCTGGCATGATTGTCGGTGAACATTCCCGTGGCGATGATCTTGTCATCAATGTCAACAAAGGCAAGCAGCTCACCAATATGCGGACCACGTCTTCCGATGAGGCAACCACTTTGACGCCACATCGCCAAATGTCCTTGGAAGAAGACCTGGAATTCATCAATGATGATGAAGCGCTGGAAATCACTCCAAAAAATGTCCGCATTCGCAAGCTGCTACTCGAAGAGAATCAAAGAAAACGTGGTGCCAAATAGCGGTTTAGTCGGCAATCTCTAATAGCTTGCCCATACCTGCACGGCTATACCGATGTTATACTCGGTATTATGCTATTTTTGAGCCATGCAGGTATTATGCGGTTGATCCGGCTTGGGCTCCTTTGCCTCATCCTAGCCTTGCCACGCCAAATCCTGGCTGGAGCCGCTGCTGAAATCCCCGTTGCCCTAAATAATCAAAAGATTTGGGTACAAGTCGAGGAAACTGTGGTTCCCTTGAGACGGGATATCAGTCGCAATGGAGACATAGTGGGCTTTGCCCGTAAGGGCCAGGTTCTGGCAGTTGAAAAATCTACGGAACATTGGGTCAAAGTTCGCGCCAATGACACCTTGGTTGGCTGGGTTGCCGCCACATCCGTTTCCGCATCCGGACCTGCAGTGGTTTGGGATCCGGAAACCGTAAAAACCACGTTTCTAATTTCAGCAGGATTGGGAATGTGCGTATTCCTTTATTTATTGGTCTCGCTGGAGCGCAAGCGCAGACGTGAAAGTCAAGCCCGAGCTCGCCAAGGTATAGTCGATGCCAAGCGTCGATTGCAAAACCGGATTCATGTTTTGCTGCGTTCTGAACCCCGTATTCCTTCTCGCTTGGCAATGGACGAAGTGGATTTGATGGAAAACCTACATAGCATAGGTTATGTCGCTACTTTGGAAAAAGACCCGGAAAATTTTTTAGCCTCTTGCAAAGCCTGTAAACCCAACCTGGTACTAACGGGATTTGAATTTCAGTCCATTGTAGAAGCGGCTATGAGAACAGAGGCAGTGCTCATCAATACGCCAGTTGTCTACCTTCAATGCGAATCCATTCCCGTGAGTCCAAAAAACCGAGTTCGCGCCTATCTTGAAAAACACGCCACCGACAAGGAACTGGGAGATGCCATTGCCCTTTGCCTCAAGAAGTCGCCGGATAAAATCCTCCATTCCGTAAAGCAAACCGCCCTAAAAGGCGCAATTTATACCGAAACTTTGATCGAACTTTTTCATTTTATTGCCTCGGTAAAAAAAACCGGGCGGTTGTTGGTGGTTTCAGGTTCCGATTCAGCTGAAGTTCATTTTCTATTGGGAAATATCACTAAAGCCAAAAGCAAAGCTTTGTCTGGGACCAAGGCCGTGGAAGCCATTCTGGATTTGATCTCCGGAACCTTTGAGTTCCATGAAAAAGAACCGGTTGCGGATGGCAATGCCGGTCTCAATACGGAAAGAATACTCATGGATTGGGCTAGGAATAGGGATGAGAGCAAGCACTATCCTCGGACTTGATTTTGGTGAACGGCGCATTGGCGTGGCAATTTCCGACACGGGAAAGTCACTGGCAACGGGCCTCACGACTTTGGACTGTCGGCGCGATCCCAACTTTTTGGAAGCCTTGGGCGATATTATCCAGGAAGAAGGTGTAGAAGCCATTGTAGTGGGCTATCCCTTGCGCACGGATGGAAAAATTGTGCCAGGAGGCAAGACCGAAGCCGTAGATGTCTTTATAGCCAAACTGGAGGCTAGATTTCAGTTGCCCGTTCACCGGGAAGACGAAAGCTTTACCAGTCAAATGGCGGCGCAAAGCTTGAAGTCCCGATCGAAAAAAAAACGCGGCAAACGGGAAGATAAAAGTGCCATCGACCGGGTAGCGGCTTGCTATATCCTTCAAGACTTTTTGGACAATCGAACGGGAATCCGCTGATGCATATCTCTCCCTGCGCCTGGTATTGTTTTGAGGTAAAAAACTCCCCGAATTGGGACGTCCAAGATTTGCCGGATAAGACTACGGTTTCGGCCAAGGATAAATCTTGCAACATAGAACTGGTCGCGGCCAGAAAAGTTAAGAAAGCCGAAGACGTGGAAATCTCGGAATTCCACGAAGCCTATTTACGCGAACAAAAACTGCAACCTTTGAAAACGGTGATGACGGAAAATCCATATAAAATCATCACCATAGTGACACGCAGCATTGGTCCAGATGAGAGGTATTGGATAGTCTGCCATGCCTTTTGGGCCAATTACTGCGCCTTCATTCGCTATCATGGCGTGCGCCAAGAAAACATGGAAACCAAGGTTCAGGTGTTTTACGATATCGTCAACTCCATGCAGCCTTTGGCTATGGAATAATTGCTTCGTGTTGCCGAAGTCAATGTCGGTAAGTAGCCAGATTTTTTTTCAGAAAATTGGCTTGTTGCGGAGACAAAGCCGTTTGGGAGAGCAGACCACAATCTACGGGATGCATCAGATTTTTTAGATCACATACCAGACCATTGCAAGAATTATCGGCCATCCGTAGGCAGTAGGGCGTGGTTCCTTTTTTGATCCAATCCGGTGCCGCGCTTTTTTTAATCAAAACCTGGTTCAAGTTGCAGACGTCGGTATCCGTAAAGCCGTCTTCCGTATTCGAAAAATCATCGTCTTGCAGCAAATCATGCTGAGTGGATACCGTATGCCTTAAGCCGAAAAAATGTCCGAGTTCATGCGCGGCGGTGATTGCCAATCTGGGAATGGTAGTGTGCAAAGGATACGGATTGGCGAGGACCACGCGGCTTTGGTTATCCTGATCCAAATCCACAACTTCCCTGGGTGCAAATCCAAGTACTTCACCCACTAGGCCCGAGCCGGGATCGCCAATGGAAATGGTGTCTACCATGTAAATATGAGCGTTATTGACTACACGGGTGCCAGGAAGCGGAACATATGCATTGCTAAAAGGGAAAACCATTCTGATTTGGGTGGGCTCCACAATTTCATACGTGCCCACCAAGACAATTCCATAGGGTGAATAAATGGGAGCCATTGCCGCAAATAGCCTGCGGGCAAAGTCCGCTTTAGAAATGGAATCCGGAAGGTTCATAAGCTTGCGCACGAAAATCAGGCGCAAATGCAAGGTGTCCGCCCCAATGGCCGCAAAGGAAATCAGCGAGACGTGACCCAGACCCTTGATGGCTCCTAGACCATCAGGAACCACTAACTGCGCCAAAAATAATTGGGCAGTATTCTGATCCGATACCAACGGAAAGATTTCCTTTCCAGGCGCGAGTGTTGCCGCCAGGCTTTGGTATTGACTTGTGGCCCCATTTCTATAATAAAAAATCGTTAGGTGATCCTTGCTTCTATCCGTGTTTACCGAAAGTTGATAGGCTTTCCCAGGCTGCATAACGAATTTGACGCCCGTGCGAATGAGTGCCGGAGTCAAGGAGTCGGCACTGGCACTGTCATTGACATATGCGCGCCGATCTGGACTGCTGGACTTGGCTGGAGGATCCAAAGTGAAGTTTCCACAGGCCGTCAATATCCAAATAGCCAGTATGCTTAAAAAGCCCGTTCCCAACCCGAAATGGGAAGCGACTTGTTTCGATACGATACCGGTATTCATGGTAACTTTTCCGGCATTGCGCCACGGATTTTCCGGAGGTCCGATTTTAATTTCTGTCTGATACTCAACAAACTTTTCTGATATCTGCCATCTTGAAAGTCGGCGAACGTCCATGGTAATGGGTCAAAACGACCTTCCGTATATTTTAACACCATGTCTGCATAGACACCATCCCTAAGAAAAATTTTGTTTGGCCCCCGTTTAAAGGAAGCTAAAACAACCTTATCCGGGTCCATATAGCCTATGTCCAGATTGAAGATGCGTTTGCCATCCTGGGCCCAAGCCAGTTCCAAGCTAGCCGCTTTATGCTTGAGCATAGGCAGCGGTTCCGGTCCGACAGCACCTCGAAAAGCCACGAAACCCCTTTCCAGCAGGGTTCCGAACTCATTCTGATAATAGTCCGTACCTTCGAAGGGATAGAATCCGCCTTTATAATCAATGGGTTCAAAGGTCTCTTCCAGAGCTTGCCATAGGGCGTCCCGGGGCTTTCCTATTGGTCCCAGCACTGCCATAATCCATTTACAAAGACAGTCCTGTGGCGAAATCATTAGGCATAAAAGGTAATAAGGGCCCCTCGATAATCTATGCAGAAATGCCAAGCGAATTCTTAAAAAATGGGTAGAATATGGAATACCCGTATGCAGTCCCGCACATTTTTGTTCCTTATAATTGGTCTTTGCCTTGGCTGTGGCAATCGCGCCATCGTACGCGGGGGACTTACTGAGGTCGAGCGTCGGGATTATGTGGAACAGACGGGAGCCCTTATACCACAACGACTTAAGGGTCCTTTCCTCGCGGGAAATGCCGCCGAAGGCATGACTAAAGAGATGATCATTTTCCTCTATGGCCAGCCGAATCGTACACAGAACAATCGGTACGGCATTACGTGGAGCACCCCGACAATCGACACCTCCAGAATCTTGGATACGCGCGATTCCCTTTGGGATTATTTTTCCTCGGACAGCGGATCGGTCAAGTATGGCATGGCTTTTCACGAGGATACCCTAGTCCACTTAAGCGGTATGGAAGCCCACTAACAATCCCGCAAGTCCTCCGGGAAGCCCACCCCATTGGGTCGGGAATGATTATTTAGTTGATGAAATCCGTTTTTATTTTTACGTACAATAGTGTGCCGATGTATTTTTCGTGTTCATTCAACATCTAATCAAGGACGTAACATGGCAGAGAAAAGCCTTACCCAAAGTCAAATCGTGGATCAACTCGCAACAACCAACGGACTCACCAAAGTCCAGGTTCGTGGATTCTTCGAAAGCCAAGCTGCGCTTGCTTACAAGAATGCAAAGAATGGTTTCACCCTTCCCGGCCTCGGCAAGATCGTACTCGTGAACCGCAAGGCTCGCATGGGTCGCAATCCCGCCACCGGCGAAGCCATCAAGATTCCCGCCAAGCGCGTTGTGAAATTCCGCGTAGCCAAAGCTGCTAAAGAAGCCATCGGCGGCGTAGTCGGCAAAAAGGCTCCTGCCAAGAAAAAGAAATAGACTCCCCTTAAGAGTCAGCGAGGACCGGCATTGCCGGTCCTTTTTTTTTGCCCATTTTTTTATTGGTTCTAATCACCTGCTTGATATTGTGCTTGCAGTCACACGTATTCATATCACTATGCATTATTTTTCGGCGATATGTTTACGGTATTTGCCCATTGGCTTCGCGGCCTATTCGATTTTTTCAATGACTGGCGAAAGGAGTCGGCGAGGTTTTATCGTCATCAATACGGATTATTCCTTGCCATACCCATACTATGGGGGTGCCTGGATAATTTTTTATGGCCCAAATTTTCTGTACTGGGATTTCTGGTTATGGCGTTGTTTTTGGAGGGGAGAATTGGGAAGAGATTGGTCATCCAAAGCCTGCTCTATACAGCCTGGATCCTTTATCTTAACACCATCTGGAATCCACAGCTCCCTTCCCAGACATGGATGTCCGAGACTAAAAGCAGCATAAGGGTTTCCGATCCCGACGCAGCCAAAATACTAACTGGCACAGTAAGTGGTACTCCGCAATTTTATCCGACTTGCGCTTTTCTGCTTTCTACTTCTGATGGACTCATGCGCATACAGGCTCATGCACCTGATTTTTTATTGCAGCCCGGACAGTCTTTGAAGCTTGAGGTCACAGAATCCTCCATTGCCCCGCCCACCAATCCTGGCCAGTTCGACTTCCCTAATTATCTGCGCTCGATAGGCGTACGCGCCAATTTCCGTGCCGAAACGATGACACTGATGGGAGCGCCGCCTTGGTATCAACGCTGCATCAATTCTATCCATGCGACCCTGGATGCATGTCTCACAGGCTCCGTCCCCGCCGCACAAGCCCCGTTGCTTAGGGCCTGTCTACTTGGTTCCATGGAAGGCCTCGATCCTAAAGTGGTGGAGGATTTTCGTGCCAGCGGTATGCTGCATATCCTGGCCATCAGCGGGCAACACATAGGTTTGATAGCCCTTATTCTTCTGCAACTATTTTCACTATTGCGGCTGCCTCGTAAGATTGCATTTGTCGTTACCGGCGTACTGATCGGTATTTATGTTCCCGTTTGCGGTGGATCGATCAGCGTTTTGCGTTCGGCCCTCATGTTCTGGTGTATTCTTCCCGGCGTGCTTTGGGAACGTCCTGGAATGGCCATGAACAACCTAGGCTGGGCTGCTACACTCAGCCTTTTTTGCATGCCGTACCAAATCCTATCGCTGGGATTCCAACTTTCCTTTGCCGCAACTTTTTTCTTGATTCTCTATTCCCGCACGTTGGCAGGAGTACTCAAGAGGTTGAAAATCCGAAATCCGGTGGCAACGTATGTGGTTTCTACGGCCTTGTTCAGCTTGGTCCTTTACCTGGCCGCTTATCCCATACTGGCTAACACCGTGCACTGTCTATCGCCCTCCTCTCTACTTGGAAATTTGGCCACCATTGCACTCAGCTCCGGCATGCTGGTAGCCTCTTGCCTAACCCTTCTCTGCCATCCCTTGCCTTGGATGGGTAGTGGCTTTGGAGAAATGGCCGGTACTTTTTCTCAGGCGCTGGCGGCAAGTGTCCATGCACTCGCCCATGGGTCCGGTTCGGCGCAATCGGTATCCACTCTTCCCTGGATGTGGGGCCTG
>JAYUHW010000297.1:0-11789 GCA_043766615.1 Fibrobacteria bacterium
GGGGAAGGTATCGACCCTGCCGCAATCCGCTCCCAACTCAAAAATCCCAGTATACTGGTGGAATAATTAGGTTAAGTCTGGCATAGGATGTATTAATAAAGTATCCGCTTTAATTAATTTCAAAGCGAGGGTATATTCTGGACATGACCATGAGTAAGCCCTCCAAGCACCCCACTATCCTTTCGCCAACTCCGAAAAATACAAGACTCGCCATTCTGAACATTCTCAAGCGTGAGGGCCCACAGAGTGCAGGAGCTCTTGCCCGTAGACTTGGTGTCACTCCGATGGCGATTGGATTACAGCTTGCATCCTTAGAACTGGAAAAAGTGGTGTTCCCTGATTCAGATCCCATCAGCAGTCCACAGCGCGGCCGTCCAGTGAAACATTGGCGGCTGACAGAAACGGCAAACCGGGTTTTTCCTGATGCCCACGCCATTCTAACCGTAGGATTACTCCATTCCTTGCAAGAGGTATATGGGCATTCTGGAATTGAAAAAATATTGGAGTCACGGGCACGGCAATATGTGGATGAAAACGTGCAACACATTTCCAATACCAGCGGCTTAAAGGAAAAAGTGAAGGCATTGGCACATTTGCGCGACCGCGAAGGCTATATGACTGAAGTCCGGCCAAAGGTGGGAGGCGGTTTTTTACTGATAGAAAACCATTGCCCAATATGTACCGCTGCCAAAACCTGCCAAGCGATTTGCCAAAGTGAAATCCAAACCTTCCAAAGTCTTTTGGGGAGTAATGTAATGGTAACACGCGAGGAACATATTGTAACTGGGGATCGCCGTTGCGTTTATGCTATTCGCCCGGCCCTTGTTAAGAAGTAAAAAGAGCCAGGGCAAGACAATGCATTGTTTTTACATTAAATCCAAATGGTAATATCTACATGCTTACTGGCCCTCCTTTTAGCTAAACCAACTGCTGTTGAGCCGGTATTCGACTCTACCCGGGCTTTTCGTTATTTGAACGAGCAATGCGCATTTGGCCCTCGCATAAATGGCAGCGAAGGACATCAACGCACGGTGGAATATTTCATCAAACACTTTCAGAATTTGGGAATTCCGCTGCTTCCCCAAAAATTTGTCCATTCCGACATGGCTACGGGTACAAAAATGAATTGGACCAACTTGATTGCAAAAATCAAGGGCAGGGATTCCAAAGTAAAACCCGTAATCTACTGCGCCCACTGGGATAGCCGACCGAGGGCAGACCAAGATCCAAATTTGGCAGTACGCGATCGGCCAATTTTGGGGGCCAATGACGGGGCATCAGGGGCGGCTATTTTAATGGAATTGGCAAACCTTCTCGCACAAAAGGCTCCCTTACAAACCGTATACCTAGTGTTTTTCGATGGCGAAGATTATGGCAAGGAGGGAAATATCAGTGAATATTTTCTGGGCGCCCGTTATTTCGCAAAAAACCTACCCGAAAAAAACTTTGCTTATGCGCTCCTTTTGGATATGGTTGGCGATAGGGACTTAAATCTTTTCCGCGAACAAAATTCACTTTCACAAAGCCCTGCGATAGTGGAAAAAATCTGGGCGAGAGCGCATGCTTTGGGACTAAATGCCTTTAAGGATGGACCTGGCCCATCCGTTCTCGATGATCATATGCCATTGCAAGCCGTGGGCATTCCAGCCATAGACTTAATCGACTTCGATTACCCCGCTTGGCATACCTTGGGAGATACTCCGGATAAATGCTCGGCATTTAGTCTGGGCAATGTAGGAAGATTGGTGGCCAGCCTTGCCTTCAAAGGCCTACCTTAAAACTATCGGTCGCCAGCAAACCATCCGTGTCGCCGGATTTTTCTGCCTGGCTGCCCTTAAGATGCTGCGGCACCTTCCCACCAATTCACTCCATTCCATTTTCAAATTGACATTACCCGTCTATTTCTGGATAAGACGCGGGCAGGTAAATCGGCTAAGGAAATGTTTTGCTGCATCAGCAATTTCGAATGACCTGACGCTCCAATCCTATTACCGGATGCGCCTTCGACTTTTCCTAATTGGGCTTCGGCAACATGGCCGACCCTATGAACCTGGATCCGTCACTGTTTTAGGTGACAGACATTATAGGCTGGCACTGACATCCGAACGGCCCGTAGTCTTACTCGGAATACACGCAGGATTACTGGAACTCTTGCATCAAGTACCCGGGGCACCAAAAGGGCGTCCCTTTTTGGTTTTGACCGCTCCCGCATTTGCAAATGCTCTTTCTGAATTCATGGCCACAGGAAGAAAGAGGGATGGGAAAGACGTTATTTGGATGGGCTCGCAGCGAAATGGAAACCCGTTGGATGGCCAGAACCTGGTTTCAGGATTGCGCCTTATCATTAAAAAAAAAGGCGTGTTGGCAATAATGGTTGATCAAAATCCTAGACCCGAATTAGGTCAAGATTTCCTAATGCTGTGGGATAAAATTTCGATTGCCTATCCTGCACGCTTACTAGAATTTTTAAACCGGACAAATTGTCTATTCGTGCCCGTATCAACATTTTTACAATCGAATGGAACGTCCGTCTTTACATTTCATCCTGCTTGGAATCCAATTGAAGAAAAAAAGGAAAAATCCGGCCCAGAAATTCTGGACCGGATTAATTTACAACATCGGTTGCGGGGATTTATGGAGTCCGTTATCTTCCAGGCGCCGCAACAATGGAATTGGTCTTATCCCAAAATCCAGGCGCCCAGCGATTAGCGATATTCCGGAGGCAACATGGCTTCATCACCACCATGCTTGCGGAAGGCCTTGAAGAAATCTTTAGCTTCCTTCTTCTGATATTTCTTATCAGCAACCACACCAGCAAAGTAATAGGGTGATGCATCCTCCGGACAAATAGTCATGGCATAAGTGCTATTGGACTTACTGGTCTCATAATTTCCAGCCGCAAAATTAATCTTGGCGGATCCGATCAGTAATTCGCAGGAATTGGGATTCCCTTCCAACGCCCTTTTGGCCAGAACTAATGCGTCTGATTTCTTGTTCTGCGCTAAGAGCACATCTCCCATCGCTACCACCGCACCGGAATTACCGGGCTGCAACTCCAAAGCTTTCGCAGCATGTTTCTCGGCCTCGTTTGGCTTACGCAATTTCAGCAATACTTTGGCCCATAGGCACTCTGCTTCTGGTGATTCATCAGCGCTAACTGACTTTTGCAGGAAATTTTCAGCTGCTTCAAATTTCTTCTCGGAATAAAAGGCCATCGCCAAACCCATGAATCCTTTTGCCTGATTGGCAGGGTTAGCATGTTGGGAAAGTTCCTTGAAATAATTCTTCGCGTCCGTATTGCTTTTCTCATTAAGAAGACAGAGGCCGATATGATAGACAGCATCCATCAGGTCCGGATTGTACTTGATAGCTTGATCAAAGTCCTTTTTAGCCTTGGTGTAATCCTTTTCCTCAAAATAGGTCAGGCCCCTAAAATGATAGTAGTCTGGATTGTACTTACTATCACGCATGAGCCGTTCCAAAACCTCTCTCGCCTTGGCCACTTCATGCGAAGCCAGGCGCGCTTTTGCAAGGGAAAAAAGCACCAAGCTGTCTTGTGAAAAATCCGAACTCTCAATGGTATGAATGGCTTCGCGATAATTGCCTTTGTTGATTTGCAGCTGAGCTAATTTGGCCAATACCGGAGCCGAAGGCGATTTGCTAAACAAAGCATTGAATTCGACTAGTGCGTCTGCATTCCGCCCCATCTTCATTAAACAGTCACCGTACATAAGGCGGCCCGCTGCGGACAGGTTTTCCTTCACCGGCTCTAAAAGACGGACCGCTTCGGCAAATTCATCCTTATTGTAATTCATCTTCGCCAATGCTTCGGCATAGTCACCATTGGCTGGTGCGAGCAATTGCGCTTTCCGGAAATAGCCTTCGGCCACGCCTGGTTGGTTTCGTTCCACGGCGATCTGACCTAGCCAGAAATAGGCCATGTGGTTACGAGGATCCTTTTTGACCATGGCAGATAAAATGGACTCGGCTTTGTCCACATTCCCTTCCTCCTTGTAAATTCTGGCCAAACTGGTCATCACTCGCGGGCTATTCTCGCCAAGGTCAACAGCACGCTGAAAAGCCTTTTTGGCATCGCTAATTCGCTTGGTCTCCAGCAGGGCATATCCAAAATTTGCCCAGATAGACTTGTCGACATTCTTATTTGCTGTTACGCGCGTGTACAAAGTAGTAGCCTCAACATATTTTCGATCTGCAAAATAAATATCCGCTAATGCGGAAGTGGCCTCAACATTTCCGGAATCCAGCCGCACAACATCAGCATAGGCGCCCATAAGTTCTGATGTGGCATTGACTTCCTTGGTCATTTGCATCTTGGAAATGGCAATGGGTAGGCTTTGATCCTGCAGCTTGAATGCGCCCTTGTATGCCTGAAGAGAAGACGCATAGCGTTTATCGTTACGATACGCATCGCCTAGATAACGCCAACCGGTTGAGCTATCCGGAAATTTGGCCAAGCCTATTTCCAACAGCTTAATTGCCCGGCTGTATTCTTTCCGACCTGCCAATATCATGCCGAGGTTCATGTTTGCGGAAGGGAGAGATGGCATTTTTTTGAGGATCAAATCGTATTGAACTTCAGCTTTCTTGATATCGCCATGGGCACGATAAATTTCCGCAAGCTCAACTCGATACTCAAAATTCTGTGGTTCGGTGGCCATGAGGCGCTCCAACATCGCAAGCGTGCCCTTTTCATCGTTAGTCTTCTTATACAGATTGTACAATTCAACCAGAATTTTAATGTCCTTGGTCTTGGCATAATAGCCTTCGTACACTTTAATGGCCTGTTCCGGTTCCTTGTTTGCAATGTAAGCTTGGCCCAGCATACTAAGCACATCTACGCGTTTCTCATCGGCTCGAGTCAAATTGTTAATCGTTCCCTGCCAGTTTTTTTCCTCGAAGTAAATTTTTCCGAGATAGTAGAATGCTTCTTCAGCTGGATGATTGCGGGTATAGGACTCCAAAATCTCCTTTGCTTTCGGCTTGTTTTTGGTTTCGTAAAAAAGTACGGCCAAGGGCAAAGATTGCTTGGCTTCTTCGGGATATTTTCGGATGAGCTGTGGACCCAGTGCGGCAGCACGATCCTTTTGTCCAAGCTTAAAGTAGCCGTCCAGAAGTAAAAAGGACATTTCGGCGTCTAGGATGTCCTTAAAAATAGGCCGCTCCAAAATGCGAACGGCATCCGCAGGACTTTTCAATTCTGATTCCAATCGCGCAAGTGAAAAGGAAAGTGTTTTATCACTTGGCTTAAGCGAAACCAAAGTACGCAATCGCTCGCGGGCTAAGCCTTGATTTTTTTCGGTCAGGTAAATGTTGTAAAGGGCCATGTTAATGGCTTCATCATTTTTGAAAGTTCTATCGGCAATCAACAGGGGATTCTTGGCCTTGGCCGCTTGGCCAGCAGCCACCAATGCCAATCCAAACTCCTTCTGATAAATCGGATTCGCCGAACTGAGCGTCACAGCTTTAGTCAGTAGATCCAACGATTTTTCTTTATTGCCAATCTTACTGTAAGCCAAGGCTGCCTTGTAGGCAATCTCACCGTTTTTTGGATTGAGGTCTGACACGTGCCCCAATGCTTCGGCCAGTTTGTTGTTGTTTTTGGTTACGGTGTATAAGTCGACAAGTAAAGTCCAGGGTCTGACCTGCTCCGGCTCCAAGGCAACCCATCTCTGGAGTAAGCCGGTCGCCATTTCCGTATTATTCATGGATACTGCAATTTCGGATCCATTTCGCAATGCCGGCAAATTGTTGTGGTCCTTTACCAGAATCTCATTAAATAGATCCAGGGCTTTAGGAGTCTTACCCAAGGTTAAGGCATAATCACCCTTGAGTTCGATATCATCAGGGAACGTTTCATATCCTTGCTTGAGCAGCCCAGCCCGGTAGGGCGAATCATGTTCCTTGGCATATTTATAGACCTTTTCAAAGAGTTTCCGATCCTTTTTAGCCATTCGAGCGGCTTCGAAATAACTTTCATTGGCAAGGGCACTCTTATTTTGGAACGCATAGACATCGCCAAGCGGCTCTGCCAAACCAGGATCCAGTTTGGCTTCCTGAGCAAGGAAACCCGCAAATGGTGCCATTTTTGCCACCGCACCCTTTTGGTAATAGGACTTGATCAGAATAACCTTGCCGCGTCTGAATTCGGGATGGATGGCCACTAATTTTTCAATACCCGCAATATTCCCGGAACGGACATAGTCCACTTCAGCCAACTGAAAGGCATAAATCAAATCAACTTTCTTATTTCGATTGAGTCGGACCAAGGCATCCATGAGTGTTGCCGTATCCTTTTGTTGATCCGCCAGACGGTGCATTGCCTTTAGTGCCGACTCATCATCGCCATTTCGGCCAATCCAATCCGCATACTGTTGCAGCGCTCCCTTTAAATCCTTTGCCTTTTCCAATTCACCGGCGAGCAAAAGCTGATAGCCTTTATACTTTGGATCCACGATGACAATGCGTTGCAGTGTGGCCACATAGCCTTTTTGATTGGCTTCCAACTTGTAGAGATTAGCGACGGATTCCAACAGTGCCAGATTATTGGGTTCAGTTAGCAATCGCCTCTCATAGAGACCTCGCGCTTTTGCTTTCTGTCCTGAAAGCATATAGGCATCTGAAACCATAGGTTCCGTGGCACCTAACGTAGAGTCCGTCTTGAGCAACCAATCCCATTCCTTGGCAGAATTGGAATAGTCAAGATTCAGGAAATAGGCCTGGGCAAGTTTTTTCCGCTCCTCGACACTTGGACCGCTTTGATTAAGAAATTTCAAAAGAGGAAGGTTTTGTTTGATTTCGTCCTTGCTCGAAACATTACGCGAGTAGGCACGCGCATAGGTAATATTCCCTGGCTCAAGCAGGTAGGCGTGATGGAACTTGTCGATGGACTCCTTGTCCTTGCGTAGTTTTAATTCCGTTTCACCGAGCCGGTACCAAATCTTGGCATTCGCTGGACTGCCCTTGGCGGCATTTGTAAATGAAACTTCCGCGTCCTCATAACTTCCTTTTTCGAAATATAAGCTGCCCAATTCGAAATCATAACGGCCACGCATTGCCGGTTCAAGCAGTACTAGTTTTTCCAAAACTTGGATATAAACGTCTTCTTGTCCAGGACGTTTAGTCACCAGCGGCATTAGGAAGTGCCATGAATTGACATCCTTGGGGTTCTTTTCCAACCACTGACGCACATGGACTATTGCCCCAGACGTATCTCGAACTGCAAGATCCAATTCGGCGAGACGCATGCTCCATTTGGTCGCGCTTTCCGGATCAATTAGAATGTGGTTGCGAATGGCTTCCCGCATTTTGTCGGCAGGCTTCTTAGTTGCTGAAAAAGAGTTCACGAGGATTTCACTGATGGTCTTGTCTTTGGAATTGAGGGGGTCGGCCGTCAGATATTTTTCTGCAAGACTACCGGATAACTCAAAGTTTTTGGCATCATATAGGGAAACGACTGCATCCCGATTGCCTTCCAAAAGTTTTGGTGATTTTGCATAGACTTCAGTAAAAAAGCGAGCTGCCATTAGGGAGTTCTTTTTCTTGGCATAACCCCGGCCAATCAACATCTGCAATTCAGGGCGAGCGCCCGGTATCGCAGCCAGCTTCTCGAGGGCCGCAAAATTATCCATCACCTGTTGATCGGTAACAATGGTCCTTGGCAATAGGGCTTTATAATCAGGGTTCAGAGGTTGATTATGTAATGCTTTTGTAATAAAGGTATAGGCTTGTTCCCGATCTTTATCTTCCAAGAACATGCTTGCCAACCGGAATTGGGCATCATGTGCCGTGGGATCATTTTTGTCAATAGCTAGAAGAACCTGACGCAATTCTGAAGTTCGGTTCTGGGTGGTGAGTAATGCCACCACTTTTCCTTGGACTAACTGATTCTTGGCATCCAAAGCCAATGTCTTTTGATACATGCTCGTAGCCTTATCCAATTGTTTTTGCTCTTCATATAAATTGGCCAGTTGCAGAGTATAATCTTTGCGCTGGGGATAAAAGCGAACAAGCTGCTCCAAATCATCGGACATGCGCTGCTTATTTCCAATCTGGGTATGCACGGCCAGCGCTTGTTCCCATACTTTAGGTTCCTTAGGCTCAAGGCTGATCCATTTGTCGAGCAACAACGCCGCAGCAGGGATTTGTTTTAGAGTCAAGGCAATATCCAATGCCTTGGCTATAACCTTAACATCCGGGTCCTTAACCAGGACTTCCTGATAAACCTCAAGGGCCTTAGGCGTTTTCCCTAACGTTCCAGCGTATGCGCGCTTGATTTCCATTTCCTGTGGAAAGGATTCATATCCCATACGAAGTATGTCCGAAAGGTAAGGAGAACCATTGGCTACCGAATAGGTGTAGACTTTGGTGTACACCTCCTTGCTTTTGGGATTGGCAAGCAACAAATCATGATAGGCCGTATTGGCTAACATGGTTTTCTTTTGCATGGCATACAGATCTGCCAAAGGTTCCAACAGGGTCTTGTCCGTTTTTGATTCAACCACCAGAAAACCGGATAGAGGTATGAGCTTGGTCTTGGCATTGGTGCGAATATATTCGCGTACCAATATGGCTTTACCTTGTTTGTATTCCGGATGCAAGTTCACCAGCTTTTCTACGCCAATGACATTGCCCGAGCGACGGTAGTCGATTTCAGCCAATTGATATTTATATGCGTTATCGATCGCCTTTTCCCGATTTAACCGTACCAATGCGTCCATCAGCAAGGTGGTATCTTTTTGCTGATCCGCTAATCGATGCATAGCCTTAAGCGATGCCAAATCCCCTGGGTTGCGGGATACCCATGAGGTGTATAAATCCAAGGCGCCGCGATAATTCTTCGCCTTTTCTTTTTCAGCTGCCAAGGATAATTGGTAGCCTTTAAATGCCGGATCCACGCCTACAATTTTTTCAACCGTAGCCAGGTAACCAGTCTGATTCGACTCAGATTTGTAAATGCCGGCAATGGTTTCCAACACTTGCAGATTATTTGGATCTTGCGACAACCGCTGTTCAAAAAGTCCGCGCGCCTTGGGGCTTTGCCCCGAGCGCAAATAGGAGTCCGCGATCATGGGCTCAGTGGTTGCCAACGCAGGCTCGCCTTTCAAGACCCAATCCCACTCTTTAGCGGAGTTGGTATAATCGCCGGTCAAGTAATAGGATTTTGCCAGTTTTTTACGCTCTTCAACACTGGGTCCATTTTGGGACAGCAGTTGAAACAGCGGCAGGTTGACTTTGATTTCATCGTTGGAATCCATAAATTGCGCGTACGCGCGCGCGTAGATGATGTTTTTTGAATCCAGTTGATAAGCGCGATGAAATTTTTCGACAGCTTCCTTTTCTTTACGAAGCTTTACCTGAGCCTCGCCTAAGCGGAACCAAAGCGTTGCATTGCCCGGATTGCCTTTGCTGGCATTGAGCAAGGACTTCTCTGCATCTTCATAGTTGCCTTTGACCATATACAAGTTGCCGAGCTCCAGATCATACCTAGCCCTATTAGCAGGCTCAAGTTGTCCCAGTTGCTGCAATACCTGGATATAAGCGTCTTCGTAACCAGACCGTTTGGCAACAAGGGGAGCAAGAAAACGCCAGCCTTCAACGTTTTTCGGGTTTTTATTCAGCCAATCTCTCGCATGCGCAATTGCGGCATTTGTATCGAGGGCGGCAATATCGAGCTCTGCCAAACGCATGGACCACTTGGAGGCGCCTTCAGGATCTACAGATGTAAGCCCTTGAATAGCCTTACGGATCTTGTCCGGCGATTTCTTAGTCGACACGAAAGAGTTGACTTTAATTTCATGTATAGCCCTATCCTTATCATCCGTGAGAAGGTATTTCTCGGCCAAAACTCCTGAAAGCTCAAAATTCTTGGCAACGTATAAAGCTTCGACAGCTTCACGTTGACCCTCTACAAGTTTAGGATTCTTGGCATAGGCTTCTGAAAACAAGCGCGCAGCCATTAAGGTGTTTTTCCTTTTGGCATAGCCGCGGGCTATCATGGCTTGTAATTCCGGTTTGGCGGAAGGCAATAGAGCTGATTTTTCCAGTGCTGTAAAATGCCCATCAACTTGTTCATCACTAGTGACTAAAAACGGCAACAAAGCCAGATATTCAGCATTACTTGGCTGATTACGCAAGGCTTTTTCGAGATATACATAGGCTCTTTCCTTATCACCGGCTTCCAAAAGCAACTTGGCTAATTGGAATTGGGCTTGGTGTGAGGTAGGATCGGATTCCTCGATTTTCATAAGGAGTGACTGTAACTGCGCCTTATCCCCTTTTACCGAATACAGGGTGAACAACTTAGCCTGAATCGCTTTGTCCTTGGGATTGGCTTCCAATATTTGGGCATACACATCCGCCGCTTGATCCAATTTCTTCAATTCTTCATAAGCACTTGCTAATCGCAAGGACAGATTCTTGTCTTTCAAATCCGAAATATGGGCTTGCTCAAGATATGGAATGGCAGTGCTGGCTTGCTTATTCGCATACAAGAGATCCGCCGTCTTCAAGTTTAAATTTTTGTCAGTAGGCGTTTCCCTGGCAAGTTGCTGATACAGCTTTAGTGCCTCTAAAGTACTACCCTTAGCCTCATAAGCCTGGGCAAGAGCCAATGACTGTTTGGAATCCTCGGGTGCTATTTGAAGGTAGCGTACACGGTACTCAATTGACTTGGGACTAGACTTGTCATAAAGGCTGATGAGCTCCAGTAACAAAGGCGCGTCCTTTGGGTTCTTCGCCAACTGCATCTCCAGTTTTGGAATCAATTTATCCTTTTGTAACGGCTGACGATAAAATTCCACCAAAAAGTTAAGTGCCTCTTCCGCATCTGGATATTTCAGGAGGTATCCTTCATACTCCAGTGCGGCCTTGGCATGCAACTTTGTCTGCAACAAGGTTTTAATGTATTTGTTCCAGTCCGCACGGTTGGCAGACACATTGATCATTTTCTGGAAATACTTTAAGGCTCCTGAATAATCTTGCAGTTCGAATAAAGAAAGGGCCATCATTCGATTTGCAGCTGGCGAAAGGATTTTGAGTTTGCCGAAGTTCGCCACAGCGGGTCTGAAATCCCATTGCATAAAATTGATTACCGCTTCGGCCTCTATGAGTCGCGGGTCAGGGATCTTCGATTTTGCGCGTCTTTCTGTAATGTCAACCAGCATCCCTGCCGTATCTATTTTAAATGGCTGTTGTGAGATAAGGGCTGACAATCTATCCTGAAATTGCTTTTCTGCTTCTGCCTTCGCCTTGCGTTCCGCTTCAAGTTGTGCAAGCCTTTCAGCTTCAGCCTTGGCTTTTCGTTCCGCTTCTTCGCGAGCCAATTTAGCGGCTTCTTCCCTCGAAATCCGTTCCGCCTCCGCCTTAGCTTTTCGCTCTGTTTCAACTCGGGCCAAACTGTCTAGACGCTCTTTAGCCTTTCGCTCCGCTTCTATTTTAGCCAAGCGCAGGGCTTCTTCTTTTGCCTTGCGAGCTAATTCCGCTGCTGCTTTACGTTCCTCCTCAACACGGATAAGGCTGTCGGCCCTAACTTTAGCGCGTCGGTCTGCTTCTTCACGAGCCAATCTCGCAGCTTCTTCCTTTGCTTTTCTTTCAGCTTCCAATTTTGCCTTACGCTCATTTTCCGCTATCACCTTTGCCTGAGCTATGCTGTCTGCGCGAACTTTGGCCTTACGATCTGCTTCCTCTTTCGCCAGACGCATCGCTTCCGCTTTGGCCTTTGCATTGGCTTCGTCTAATGCCTTCTTCTCCGCTTGTGCTTGGGCTAGGCT
>JAYUHW010000298.1:0-5508 GCA_043766615.1 Fibrobacteria bacterium
ACGTTGTCGTTTACGTTGGCAATTTTGAAACAGCCATTTTTTTCCTTTGCGGACTTGCTGAAATGAAGTAGGATGCCCAGTCCTGTACTGTTTACATAGCGCAGCGTATGAAAATCCGCCACAATGGTTACAAAGCCATCCTTGATCAATTTGGTGACTTGATCCAAGGTCGATTCTACGTTGGTCGCATCCAAGTCTCCCGTGAACTTGATAAGCTTTCCATGGGGAACGTTTTCCAAGTCGGAAACCTGAAGTTCGATTTGGGTGTCCATGTTCTAGCTGTCCTCTCGCATTTTTGTGATCTTCACTTCGGTGCCGCTTTGATCAATGGTAACATTAATCGAATTGCTGATCAGCTTCACCAGCGCCATTCCACGACCTCGCGTTTCATGGCTTTGGTTCGGCTCCTTATTCGCTTCAATAAAGTATTTAAGTTGATTGGCTTTATCCATCAAGGTCTTATTACGGACGCTTAATTCAAATTTTTTGCGATCGATACGCAGTTCCACGGAAATTTGTGGTTGGGTGGCGTCACCATGCTCAATGGCATTATTGGTGATTTCATCGACAATGGTTTCTATACGGAAGGCGTCCCGCGATGAATAGCCCTTTTGTTTGGCAATTCCGGAAATGAAGCGGCGTACGGCGGGAACGGCATGAAGCTTGGGCGGCAAAGCAATTTGCACTACCTGCGTGGACTGGGTATACTCCCAGTTGTAGTGATTGTAGGCCGCATGGACATCCGGATAAAACTGAAAAATCTTATTTGCGCCCATATGAATGAGGCGCTCCCGTAGGTCATACTGGAGGCCAACCACCACCATGTTGCCGCCCTTTTCCACAAGGCGAAGTTTGCACCCCATCAACTCTCCCAGGAATGGTGAAGACATGAAGGTGACGTTTTCCATTAAAGCAATAATGAAATACTTCTTTGAATCAATGATTTCCTGAAAAATTCGACTGGTGGCTTCACAATCAGTGGCGTTTAAATCCCCATCGAAATGCAAGAGAACAATGCGTTCATCCTGGGTGCTGATCTGCTGCGATATCCTCATATATCACTTTCGTAGAGGAGCTTTTCGCGATGGACTTTACCATCCTCGGCATCTCTAGTTTTGACGATTCTAACCTGAGTATTGCCGTTCTCACCTAAATCAATTTTAAGTTCATTGGTTAGCATTTGCACAATGACCAAACCTCTACCACGTTTTTTTTCTGTGGAAGGTGGCTTGGGGCTGTATATGGCGTGTTTCAAATTTTCAAGGTTTTGGCGGGTACCGCCCTGATCTTGAACGGATAAGTTCAGCTGATCCGCCTCAAACTTTGCATTTATGGTGATTGGAGCATGTACATCTTGGGATCCGTGCAAGATGCCATTGGTTACAAGTTCATCTACGATAATTTCAGTTCGAAAGCAGAATTTTTTGGAGAATCCCTCTACGCGGGCTATTTCCGCTATAAATTGGCGTAAAGGCGGTATATACTCCAAATCACTGGGTAGTTGAACGGCATAGGCAGCTTCTTTTTTAATCTCGCTATTCAAATTCTTCCCCACTGCATTCCTGAGTAGTACAAACTAACACCACTCTCGTTTTTTGCAAAATAGCATTTGCAAGCATGCTTCGCAGCGCGTTTCAACTTTCGTCTGCTCCAGCTTCATTCCTAAAGTTTACGCTCAAGTGCCGTGTCCATTCTGTAAACCATTGCCATTATTTGGGCAACGACTTCATATAGTTCCTCGGGTATGGATTGGCCAACATTGACATCCCCTAGCAGCTCAGCCAAATCGCCATCTGGATGGATGGGTATATCCATGTCTAATGCCTTTTTCACCAGTGCCTGGGCTAAGACTCCTCGTCCGGAAGCGACCACCAAGGGGGCAACATCCTCATTCAACCTATATTTTAGGGCGACGGCCAATTTTAACTTGTGGTGAAATTCCATCCATGCACCGTTCTGGAAATAATCTTGATTATATCATCCGATTCAGTAAAAATGCTCTCACTCGTATGGGTTTTGGCGGAGCGGCTGCCAAGAACAGCACTAAGTTGAATTAGTAATTTGAGCCTGACCCAAAATTAGGCTAACATAGGCATGGGTATGTGTAAGCCTTGGCAATTCTTATGGTTGCGTCGATGGTTAGAGAGACCACATGGGTAGTTTCCGAAACTGGCTGCTTTGGGGAGTCCTACTGACTCCAGTGGCGATATTGTCCGGCGGTATCCTTTTTGCAAAAATTTGGCTGAATCATCACCTAAACCGGGAAATAGTTTGGGGCGAAACCCATATACAGATGACCCATCCCCAATTAGACTGGCGATTGAATTTCAGTGCGGATAGCATAGAGGTCCTCACATCGAAAGTTACTATCAAGGCAGGGCCCTTCCATATCGACTCTAGAATTTGGGACGGTTTCATAGGCCTAAGCCCGTCTTTGGACTTTGGGGTGCAAAGGATTCAAGTGATATTGCAGGGCGATTCCAGTTCAGATTCGGAAATAGCGACTAAACGGAAGCGCCACAAAACCAGGACCTTTTCAGGAGTTCGAATCCCAATTCCTTTGCAAGTTCGTGTGAACCAGGTGGAAGTGCGGCGGGATACGGCCTTGTTGGCTAAGGTCATAGGCGTACATGCCTTTTCTCAAGGACCCAAAGGTGCAGCTGTTGAATGCGATAGCCTGGTCCTGGCGATTCCAACGGATTCTGGGCAAACCAAATCGGTATTCGCCATGGGTGGCACGTATAGGATTTCAGCCCGATGGTTTGGAAAATCGCTTAAGTATCAAGTTCGGATGCAAAATTTAATCGGCGATTATCTTCGAATGGAGGGCAGCCATCGCAAGTTGGATTTAGAGCGTGGACAGGATTCCCTCGACTTGGCAATTGGAGATTTAAGCCCTTATAATGTTTTTTTCCACAAACCAATTCTACCCAGCTTAACGGGAATCGGTGTCCAAGTTGGGATAGTCAGTGACAGTCAATTTGCAGTACGATCCCAGGTGAAACTGACTACGCCAGCCACAGCCATGCTTGGACAAGAGCATGTAGAAGCGAACATGGAAATACTGGACTCTTCCGGAAACATAGAGATCAAGGCGCAAGGAAATGCTGGGGAAACGGCGGCTTTACACGGCCGGTTTGCGTTCCCAATCCAGAGTAGCGCACCATCGCAAGTCGCACCACAAAATAATCTCAGAGCTTGGGTACAGAGATTTTCGGGTTCCTTCACCGGGTTTACACAAGGTGTTCGTACTCAAATAGGAGGCATGGCGCTTCCCGGAGATGTGGAAATACAAAGGCTTATTTTTCGTTCCGGCCTACATGCGGATGCCGAACTTCGCAGTAAGGACGGTTCTGTTTTGTCTGTGACATTCCATCCGGGTTCGATTTTAACGGATACCGCATCGCCAGCCTTGGGAGTTGCAAAAGTTAAAAAGTACGAACCGTGGACACTCACATTTGATGGACAGCCGAGTCCCAGTGAAACTTGGGTCCATGCCTGGACGGACACTAATATCTCCTATCAGGCCGCTAAACTAAGTGGCGTATTTCAAAATGGAGAATTGCTGGGGGAAGCTTGGATTACTCAAGCCCGAGCATACGGTGCAGTAGCCGACTCCCTTTACACAAAACAAACCATTGGCAGAGACGGGTACCGTTTGCTGGATTCGCGTCTGTATTGGAAAGATGCCGTATGGCCCATAACTGGTCATGTAAACTGGGGGCTGACGAAAAATCGTCGAGGCAGCTCGCGCCAGGTTTCCTTGGAATTCAAAACGCATCATAAGCAATTTGGTACGCTAACCTATTCCATGCCTTCGATGCATTACATGGAAGTCCAGGCCAGTGATGTTGTGGTAGACAAACTACCCTATCCAAAAATTGGAAAGATCATGGCTTTAAAGCCAGTGCTCTCTGGAACATTTGACTGGGATTGGGTCGCCAGCATCGGTAAAACCAAAATTAATTCCGCGGTCAGTTATAACGGTGAAAATTTAAATTTGAAAATGGAAGGCGCATGGAATTGGAATAGCTTTTCGCTTAAGCAAGCTGAAATACTATTTGCGGGGTCAAAAATTAAAGTTTCCGGTGATGTTCGCTTACATGGCCGGCAGTTCTACCAAATGCAGCATTTAAAGATTCAAGATGTGCAAGGTTTGGCGCTGGAAACCGATAGATTCGATGCAGCCCAACTTGCAGTATTTCTCGGACCTACTTACCCGGTTGAGGGTGGAATGTTAAATGGGCGATTGTCCTATACGGATAGCACCGGATTTCTTGGCTCATACACGGCGAATGATCTCGAAATAAAGCCGGTTGGAAAATTACTACGAATCAAACGAATGACTCTCGTTGGAGAGGGAGATAACCTATTGCTTTCCATGCGCACAGCTGCCGCTCCGGAGTTGCCTTGGTTCAATGATAGCCTTTCTCTCCGGGTTGATGGGTGCTTGGGAAAAGTCCAAAATATTTCCTTAAATGCGATTTCAGATAACGGTTTAGATGTAAAGTTTGAGGGCCGATCCCAGGAGTTCCGTGATTTGGATGGAAAATTAATAGTGTCCGGGCAAGGCATTCTGCCGGGACAAGGCGGTTCTATCCAGGCACTTCGTTTGGAGGGACACGTGGCTTTTCCATTTAGTCATGAATTGCTGCAAAAATTGGCTGTGGATTCGGGATTTATGCAGGGGCGCTATGCCGTACCTGGCTTGGACACGCAATCCATCCAGGGATCATTATCCATTAATTCTGGCCACATGAATATACAGAATCTGGAAGCTCGAAATGCGCGAAGTATTACGCTGACAGGACAAGCAGAATGCAATTTTCAGGGACCTTTCAAATTAGTCGCTCGTCTACGGGGTGAAAATCTCAAAATAAAATGGCCCGACATGCAAAAATTGGTTCTCAAAAATTCTGAGATGTCTTTGCAAATCGACAGTCTTGGTTTGACAGCTGATGCCACTATTGGACAGGCTGAATTCCAATCCCAACATGCGCCTGTTAAAATTCAAGGATCTCTAGAAAATCTCACACTGGCTTACCATGTACCCCCGACCAACCGTAAAGGTTCAGCCGCTCCAACACCCATTGCGCAATTGAAGGTAAAGACTGCATTGCGAGGTTTTCTATTCCAGCATAAGCTGGGCTTTCGAGAAGTCCAGCGCTTTTTCCGCAATGTAAAAGTCGACAAGCGCAATCAACACCATAATCCAATCGATCTCCAAATTTCGGTGGAAACCGCTGGCTCAACCAATCGGATTGAAACGGATATTCTCCGCATGTCTTTTAAGGGTGACCTTGAAGTGCATGGCATCTATCCATATACCTTGCTTACGGGACAATTTTCAGCTCTTTCCGGCGAATTGGGCCAGAGCAGCCAATCGTATGACATAACGGATTTCGATTTAAAATGGCAGAATGCCACAGTGGAAGAAGGCCGTGTGTCGGTTGAAGGTGGGAAACGTTTACGTTACGATTGCAAACCGGATACTAAACGTACCTGCAA
>JAYUHW010000299.1:0-3609 GCA_043766615.1 Fibrobacteria bacterium
TTTTTTCTCATCCTTGGATGGATGCGCTGGCATTCCGACCGCGAGCTTTTACCCCTATGGTTGTTGCTTTCGCTCGCGGGAACCTTGTGGCGCGTGTACTCGGGGCGATACATCGATAGCCATTGCAACTCGCTTCGTTTGGCAGGCAACTCTCTCGCAGTAGCCGGGCCTTATCGTATCGGACGCCATCCGTTATACCTTGCCAATATTCTGGCAGGCACAGGACTGGTTCTCTATTCCAATTGCCTTCCGGCTTGGGGTGCGGGCTTTATGATTTTTCTCCTTGGTGCCCATCATGCAGGGCTGGCGACTACCGAAGAGCGTTTTATGACCAAAACCTGGGGACCGTCCTACCAAAGTTACCTGATGAAAACATCCAGGTGGATTGGGCTTCCCAATACGTTGCACAGACGCGAAGTTAGGGAGGGGAACGAATTTCCCATACCCGGTGTTTGGCGGCGACAAGGAGCCAACGTCGCCAAAACCGCAGCTGCGGCAGGTCTGCTTTGGGCATTGGCCAATGGCCATTCATGGTAAAATATTTTCCCGGTGTCAGTCTATTTTTGAAAGCCTATACCTTGGCATGGAAGAGTGTGCTGCCCTTTCTGGTGGCGTTCGTTAAGTTGGATGCATTGTGCAATCGAGTTTTAAGGTGCGGTTTTCTTCCAGGTCATTGGCATATGCAGGAACGCTTAATGCCTGTAGGTCCAACGGCGAATCCAACCCATCAATCAGCCTTTGAAACAGCAAATGAAATGGTCTTTGAAACAGCATCTGAAAATAGAAGCCAAAATTCGTTATGGCTGCATTGCGCATCGCTTGGGGAGGCCAAAGGGTTATGGGCACTTGTTTGCAATCTCCTTCAAGAGGGAGCAATTCAAGGTGGGAATAGCGTTTTGTCGGGCACCACTACATTTCGTCTCCTATTAACAGCCAATACAACCACGGGCCGTGATTTTTTGGAACAAGCGAGTGCGGATTTCAATGCGTTGAACAGCCAAATGATTCCCAAGATATTTGTTGCCATCGCTCCCCTGGATCATCCTTCTGTGCTACGCGCCTTCTTCCAAATCTGGCATGTGCAAGTCGTGATACTTTATGAAGCGGAAGTGTGGCCCAATTGTGTATTGATGAGTGCCACATTGGGTATTCCCGTCCTCCTTGTGTCCGCCCGCATGTCGCAGTCCGCCTATTCTCTGTATCGCCGATTTCCCAATACATGCGCTAGGATTCTAGGCAGTCTGAACTGGATTCAAACCCAGTCGGAAAAGGATCGCGTGCTCTTTCAAAGTCTCAGCGGAATCAACGTCGCCATTGGATATGATTTTAAAGCCGCGTTTTACTTGAAAGCCAATCTGCCTGTACCCAAGGATGATTTTCTCATTTCGAAATCCTCTACAGGCCGATGCCGTTTGGCATTCGTTTCCATTCACTATGCAGAACTGCGTCTTCTAGCAGCCCAGTTTTCATTTCTTTTTGCTGCCAATGACGTGATTATTATCCCGCGTCACTTAAAAGAATTGCCCCGCATCCGTCGCTTGCTAGATCCTTTTTGGAAACCGATGGAATTTGGCCTGTACAGTTCCAGCCCCCAGGCCCGTAATCTCCTGGTTGATTCCTTGGGTCATGTCGCATCCCTTCTTCCTCGCTGTCAAATGGCTTTTGTGGGTGGAAGTCTAATTTCCATCGGATGTCACAATCTTTGGGAACCACTAATGGCGGGCCTTAAAGTCTATTTTGGCCCCAATTATGGACCTCAGGCAAGTCTTGCAGAACGGCTACTGGACCTCGGAATCGCGGAGATGGTTTCCGATGTGGCCCAGGTTCGCAATTGGTCCAAACCAGGTCCAGAAATGGCTGTGGCAATTCGGGAATTCATAATTGAGGGTCAGGCTGATCTGGAACATGCACAAGTGGAGTGCCGGGAAAGGATATTTGCTACCTTGAATACCTTGTCCGGTGATGCTGCCAAGGTCACTTTATCGAGGAGAAACGAACGGTGAAAATTTATCTTGCCTCACCCAGAGGATTTTGTGCGGGTGTGCAAAGGGCCATCAGCATTGTGGAAAAAGCCATCGAAAAATTTGGCGCGCCGGTGTATGTTCGGCATGAAATCGTTCACAATCAAGCCGTAGTATCTCGCCTGCGCGACAAGGGTGCAGTTTTTGTAGAGGAACTGGAAGAAGTGCCTTTGAATTCGGTCGCCATCTTTTCCGCGCATGGCGTTCCCACCACAGTCTATACCGAAGCGCATGGCCGGAAACTGGTAACCATCGACGCGACTTGTCCGTTGGTGAAACGTGTGCACTCTTCGGTCAAACGCTATCATAAAAACAATCTCCAGATTATTTTAATCGGTCACCGCGGACATCCCGAAGTGGTGGGCACCATGGGCCAACTCGCTGAAGGTCAGGTTATCCTGGTGGAAAAACCCAGTGACGTCGATACACTCAAAGACGTCAACGAAGATGGATTGGCTTATACCACCCAGACAACGCTTTCGATAGAAGAGACTCGCGATATCATATTAGCGCTCAAACAGCGTTTTCCAAAAATCAAAGGACCCGAAAAGGGCGATCTTTGTTACGCCACCACCAATCGTCAGCAGGCGGTAACTGAGATGGCAAAACTCGTCGACATCCTCTTGGTCATCGGCTCATCCAACAGCTCCAATTCCAACCGGCTTAGGGAGCTGGGCGTACGGATGGGGAAGCGATCCTTTTTAATCGATGGACCCAATAATGTGAAACGCGAATGGTTTGAGGGGATAGAAAATATCGGCATTTCATCCGGTGCTTCAGCCCCGGAAGATTTGGTGCAAGAAGTGGTCAAATGGATTCAAGCGGAATTTCCCGGAACTGAAGCAGAAGACTACATCATCCTGGAAGAAAACGTCCATTTTTCCCTGCCGGATATTCTCACCGCGGTTTAATTCCAGCTCCAGCCTTATTCGCAAAGCAACAAAGTGAAAATCGCTTTTTTTCTGACCGGCCATGGTTTCGGCCACGGCGTGCGTAATTCCGCCATTATTTCCGCCCTGCCACCAGATGTCGAAGTCGATATTTACACCTCACTTCCCCAAGCCTTCTTTCAAGAAGAATTGCATCGGCCTTACCGGCTGATTCCGTGTGAGATCGATTGCGGCTGTTTGCAAACCAGCACCGTGAACGTGGATATAGAAGCCACTCTCGCGCGCTATGCCGAACTGGATAACGATAGGGCCAGGGCAATAAAACATTTCTCCGCGCAGCTCGTGAACAGCAGGACGGACCTGGTCATCGGTGACATTCCGCCTCTGGCCTTTCCCATTGCCAAAGCGGCAGCCATTCCCGCCTGGAACTTGTGCAATTTTGACTGGGTGGATATCTACCTGCCTTACCTTGAGAAGCATCCGCGTTACGGGGATATGTTGCAAAGAATGCAAGAGGATTATTCTCTAGCCGACAGATGGATTCGGTTTTTTCCCTGGATGAAAAATTCCCGCCGGGACACATTCGAAGAAATTGGAATGGTGTGCCGGACTGGTACGGCACACAGGATGGAATTCGCCGAGCGCTTCGGATTGGATACAGGAAAAAAATGGTGTCTTATTTATGTAGGCAGCTTTGG
>JAYUHW010000300.1:0-3710 GCA_043766615.1 Fibrobacteria bacterium
AAGGGTAAAGGCACGCGTGCCGGGAAAACCAAAATCCATATTGGCCAGGTCGCGGCTTGTGCGCCAACATTCCGCAGCGCTTTCTGCACCGGAGGGGCAGTTTTCGCCTTGCGCCCAGGGGCTTTCTACGGCATAAGTGGGACGAATGTGTTTGAGCGAGTCTGGCTTTGCGTGGGTTGTATCCACAGGCTTAGTATGGGTCGTGTCCGTGGAACCGCCGCTCTGGACGGGACTCCAGAGAAATAGTGCAAGCGCAAAAGCGCCACTCAATCGGACCAAGGTCCGGAAACCACGGGGCATAGATGTGTAAAATTAGTTAATTGTTGTGACAGCTTTGCTAGCTGCCGGTAATGATGCGCTTTAGGTCCACCCAGTTGTCGTCAAACTGGACAGCTTTATCGTCAATATACATGTCTGCAAATACTTTGCGCGTCCCCATGTCCGCACCCATGATGGGGTTGTTGATGGTGTCGAAAGGAATACCGTTCTCTTGTAGGAACGAACGGACATCGCGTTCCTGTTGGCCCGTTCGGCAGGTCCAGATTATGATTTTATGTCCCGCTTCATGAAAAGCCACCAAGGCCTCTTTGGCGCCTTCCTTGAGTTCACCGATTTTTGGATACCGATGCGAAACTACGGTTCCATCAAAATCAACTGCGATTATCACTTGGCGTCCTTCTTACCCGAAACACAGTTTTCTTACAATTCCAAAATCCATGTGTTTAGAGCATGCTGGAATTCTACCACCGATTTAGGTCTTTGTTCCAGATCGCGGTGCATGCAGCGCATCAAGAACTCTCGCAACTTCTCACCTTTTTTGAAGGGAATTTCCGGAACTTCCGGCTCGATCTGAGAAAGCGCCGAAATGCCAAGGTCGTGGTAATTGATGTCTTCCCGGCGGGCAAAGGGGTAAATGCCGGTAAAGGCATAGGCAGCCATGGCCCCGAGGGAAAAAATATCCGACCGATGATCCACTTTGTAATAATCTCCGTCGAGCTGTTCATAGGACATATGCGATGGTGTACCCAATACTGTGGTTTGCTGATCGGCAACATCGTCTTTGACATGCATCCAGCGCGCCGCACCCAAATCGCTTAGGAAAGGTTCCCAGCCCTTGACGATGATATTGCTCGGTTTCAAATCCATATGGATGATCCCACGAAAATGCAATTCGCCCACCACGCCTGCCACAGCATTGATAAAAATGATTCGGCGCATCAGTTCCTTCACGTCGCGGGGGCCGCGCTTGATAAGGTCGGAGAAGTTGGGGCCGTCCACATAATCCATCATGGTGAAATAATGTTTGTTGTGCAAATTGCCGTAGTCGAAAATCTTGACCACGTTGCGCACGTTTTGCGAGGTCAAGTACGTGTTGAAAAAGATTTCCGTCAAAAAGGTTTTGACCACCCGATTGTTCGACATACTATCGGGCGTGCGATAGAGAGACGGCCTCAAAATCCGCAAGACCACGGTTTGCGGTCCCTTGCCAGGTACGTTAACCGTAGGAACCAAAAAAACATCGCAGAAGCCACCCGAACCCAACCATTTGCCAATCTTAAAACCGGGATCATAGGCTTTAAAGTCCGTTTCCACCGATTGTTTGTAGACTTCCAGGTACTCACTGCCCCGCTCGGGGATGTTGTGCCGGCCTGCTGTCAGCCAGTTGGTAATGGTATCTAGCGAAAATTCCATAGGTCAAATACCTGCAGTTCTCTGAAATGTCCCGATTGCGGTCAAATGATAAATGTATTCCGGGTTTGAGTAAAGGGCCTACAGGTAGGATTCCGACCGCAAAACTTGTGGCCTTTCCCACCGTGATTTACCTTAGGGGGTTACAGACTCGAAATAGGACGAATCAAATGGAAAAACCCCCGGTTGCTGAACAACCCCTGGTTGCCGTAGCCATGAGTGGCGGCGTCGATTCGTCGGTCGCGGCCTTGCTCATCAAGCAAGCCGGGTATCGAGCTGTGGGCATTACCATGAAATTGTGGAGTCCACCCGTCCCCATTTGCGATGCAGATGGCGAGGAAAAAACCTGTTGCACGGCGGATAGCGCCATGGACGCCAAACGGGTGTGCGATCAAATCGGCATCCCGCATTTCACATTGGACATGCAAGAAGATTTCGAAGCCAGGGTCATTCAACCCTTTTATGAAGCCTACCTGGCCGGAGAGACGCCCAATCCCTGCGTCAACTGCAACAGCTTTGTTAAATGGGACGCACTCTGGAAGCGCGCCAAAGCCATCGGCGCAGACTCCATCGCTACCGGCCACTTTGCCATGACGGAAACCGTCGGCGGTCGCAGTTATATCCTACGCGGCAGCGATGCCGCCAAGGACCAAAGCTATTTTCTCTGGGGCATTCCTCCCGAGACATTGGACAAGACTTTGTTTCCCCTGGCCCATCTGACCAAGCCGGAAGTGCGCAAGATTGCGGCGGAGGCAGGACTGCGCACGGCTACCAAAAAAGAAAGCATGGACATCTGTTTTGTACCCGATGGCAATTACCGAGACTTTATCGGAGACCGGGCCAAAGTTTTGGGAGATGCCATTGTGCCCGGCCGCATTCAAGGACCAGAAGGTAAAGATTTAGGTGCCCACCAAGGCTTACCCTTTTATACGATAGGCCAGCGCAAAGGCTTAGGCGTAGCCGCTGCCGAACCCTTGTATGTGAAAAAACTGGATCGCGAGAGCAACACCTTGTTGCTCGGCAAAAAGACCGAGCTATATGCCAATGGCTTCCGGGCGGACCGGGCGAATTTCTTTGAGCCTCTCGATGGCGAGCTGGAGTGTCTGGCACAATACCGGTATCGATCTGCGGTGAAACCGGCGCGGGTCAAGGACGAGGGTAACGGAAATATTACGGTAACCTTGCTGGAACCTGGGTACTGCATCAGTCCGGGACAGTCGGTGGTGTTTTACGCGGGGCAAAGGCTTTTGGGTGGGGCGCGAATTCGAGAAGTTTTCCCCTAATAGCGTGGAAAAGTGCGCAGTTTTAAATTGGGATAGCGGTGTGATGACAATTTGGATGGAAAGGCTAAATTCACTTTCGCAACACAATTAGCCTTTTAACATTAGTTGAATAAATTATCAACGTGCTCAAATCGTTAGAGTATTGATATTTAAATTTCAAATTATCACTTAAATTAACTATCGAGTTACCCATTAATTTTCCAACTTCGCCTAAAAAATAGTTTAGAAAATCTTCCTCTGAAACAGTACCTTTAACTGTCCAAGCTAAGGGGTCCACTTAAAGGGACGGCATCAGGAGAACTTTCATCACTTGGATGACTTCTTTGATAAGCCAATGATTTTTCTGCATTCGTTGGACCGAGATCTGAAGGGGAGCCTCCGCCGCGTCAGACCTCGACGGGCTACTTGAAGCTTGGGCAAGCAAAATAGTTCCCGCAGCACCCAAGGTCGTGACGGTTAGTGCCCAATGCTGTTGACTTAAGTGACATGCACCACCCTGGTTCTCTTTTACCTCCATTTGTTCTGGGCTGTTTTAGAGATTCGAGGATAGGATTTGCGTTTATGACATGGCTTGTAGTAGATAACCCTTCGAACATCTTCCACCAAATCTTTAAATAATCGCGCCGCAACCTTAGGCACGTTTGCCACCAAGAGATAAGCTTCTTTTGCCAAGGCGCAAATGGCGTATTTAAATTGTGGTGCCCTTTCAATATCAGTAGTTTGGCTATGCATCAGAAT
>JAYUHW010000301.1:0-16094 GCA_043766615.1 Fibrobacteria bacterium
CCCAATGCTTGTGCAGCCACCATGATAGCACCTCTGGCATGACCGAGAATCAAGGCCGCTCTTGGAAACTTGGCGAAAAAGATACTCTCAAGAGCCAAATGGGTCGGGTGATAAACCTGCATCAAAGCCTGCAATTCCCGGTGAATTTGTTCAAGCCTTAACGGCAGCTCATCCTTTGTTTTACAACGAATGATCCCATATTCAAGAACCCGGATTCGGCTGTCGTGACTTTCTAGAAAGGCATAGCCGGTCCTGTGTGTACCGGGGTCGACCCCGATAACAATCACAAGTTTTCCATTTCCTCAGGATCGAGGTCGCCATTGGTATGCACATTTTGGACATCGTCTTGATCATCCAACGCTTCTAAGAGGTGCAATACCTTCTCCACATCCTTGCCCACCACCTTCACCATATTATCCGCAACCTTGACGACTTCTGATGTGAGTGGGGTCAGGTTTTTTCTTTGTAAGGCTTCCAGTACGGAATGAAAATGATTGGGATCCATCTTGATTTCATACTCACTACCGGACGTGTCCAAATCATCGGCACCGGCTTCCGTGGCGATTTCAAATAATGTGTCTTCATCAATAGCGTCTTTGGCCAAAGTGATGATGCCTTTGGATTTAAATAGCCAGGATACCGAGCCTTCCGCTCCCATATGACAGCCGGCCTTAGTGAATATGTTCCGGATCTCTGCAACCGTGCGTACTTTATTGTCCGTCATGGTATCAATCATGATAGCGGTTCCCGCAGGTCCATATCCTTCATAGGTGATTTCCGAATAATGAACGCCTTCGAGTTCACCGGCGCCCTTGGCGATGGCTGTGTCGATGTTTTTGGCAGGCATGTTGGAGGCTTTGGCCTTAAGTACAGCGGATCGAAGGCGGGGATTGCCGTCCTGATCCGAACCTCCCATGCGGGCGGCGACTGTGATTTCCCGAAGTAGACGATTAAATACTTTTGCTCTGGCCCCGTCAATGCGGGCCTTTTTGCGTTTGGTGGTTGCCCATTTTGAATGGCCGGACATAGGTTAAACTCCCTTTGAATGAACTAAAAGATAGCACGAACTACCCTGGTGACAAACACCTATTTTTTGCCAATCGGCTATTTTTTGGCCAGACTTTGACGGTATTTTTGAATGGCTTTGGCCAGCCTTTCCGCCGTTTGTTTCTGTCCCTTTTCCGAGGACAAAATGCGTCTGTCGTCGTCATGGGTAAGAAAGCCCATTTCGAAAAGCACTGCCGGCATATAAGCACCCACCAAGACATAGAATCCAGCTTGTCCGGCTCCAGTTGCATATTTCCCAATGGCATTGCCGTCAAAAGCATGAACGATCATATCGACAAAAGCTTCGCTTTGCTTGCTGTAAAGGTTTAGCTGATGCTCCAGGAGAATCCATTCAACGGGTGAAATTTCAGTTTTATTGTTTTTGCCACTGCCTTCGCTAATGGCTTGATTTTCCCTGCGTGCCAGGGTCTTATCTTCTTCGCTTTCGCCTTCTCTCAGAATATATGCAGTAAAACCAGATATGGTCTTCTTTCGTTTAGGCGAACCTCCGATGGAGTTGCAATGTAGGCTTATGAAAAGGTCGCCGCCTTGGTCAGAAGCAAATTTTGGACGATCTTTCAGTTCCACAAATCGATCGTCATCCCGCGTAAGCAACGCTTTAAATCCCATTTTGGATAATGCCGTTTGCAATTCTTTCGCTACGGCTAAGGTCACCGGCGCTTCATTCACGCCAGCAACTTGAGCGCCTTGATCCTTTCCTCCGTGTCCCGGATCAATGATGATAGTACCAAAAGATTTTTCCACAGCTTTTACCGAAGGTTCCTTGGAAGGCGCTAAAACTGGATTGGGGCGACCACCTTTTTTATGGACCAGTATTTGATACCCCAATGATTCCGGCACATATGAGACTTCAACCGTATCTATGGCTTTGGGAATAAATAATGTGACTTGAACCAAATCCTTTTCTTGAAAGATTTGAATGTTTTGGACCAGGCCTTGGCCTTGCATCTTATGACGTATCGATGGAGACAATTGCCCGCCTTGAAACTTGAGAATATAATGCGGCGGTACCCATAAAGATTCAAAATCCAATTTCCCGGCAGTGCGGACACTGACTAATGTTCCGTTATCGCGTGCTTCGGCACCAAGATCGAGAATATTAGACTGTCCTGAAAGTGGTTCATTGGAACTGTTTGACAATACAGGCTTATCATCAGTAGTTAAATCGGGATCAGCGATGTCAATGGCTATGCCACGTTGGTTCAAAATCCGAATAAGTGAAGGTAAGGGCAGATATAAGAATTCGGCACTGCGCCTAACTGGAAAACCCAGATTGAACACTTCATCCCCTATGCTTATATAGGGATTGTCCAAGGTGAAATACCATTTTTTCCCAGCTGAATCGGGCAAGACAAATTTCTGGCGATCTGGCACCCATACGCCTTCTTTTCCGAACAGGTTTTCCAAAAATTGTGAGGATACATAGCGAATGCCCTCGAAAGTGGTATCCGGGAAGGAGCCACCTGCCCACCGTCCTTGATTCGGTTGTGCCGCTTTAAGTGTCAGCGAGCTAAAGGCCGGAACAAATAATCCGGCACATAGGAAAAGGGCTAGAACGACGGACCGTAAATACTTAGCGATCATGAAATCATCCGCTCCGATTGGCATCCCTCATCGCCCGGTCCATATCGCGTTTGCTCTCCTGTTTCGCCTTGTCCTGCCGTTTGTCCCTGGCTTCTTTGCCTTTACAAATCGCAATTTCCAATTTTAGTACACTGCCTTTGAAATAGGCTTTGAGAGGAATGATGGTCAGTCCTTTGAGGGAAATCAGTTCTTCAATTTTTACGATTTCACTTTTATGGGCCAGCAGTTTCCGTTCGCGGCGAGGCAGGTGATTGTAAATATTTCCCTGACTATATTCATTGATATACGCATTCACCAGCCAAAGTTCATTCTTCCGTACAATTACAAAAGCTTCAGCTAATTCCAGCTTGCCGGCACGTACGGATTTGATTTCCGTACCTTTCAGCATAATGCCCACCTCATAGGTGTCCATCACATGATAATGATGGCGGGCACTACGGTTCTGGATTACCGGGGCATGAGTCGTCATGCGGTAAATTTAGTAAGAGTCGGGGTGGGGGTTAAAAATCGAATTTAAATATCAGGACTTTTTATTTGCTGGCTTGGAAGCTTCGGTTTCATCCTGATTCAGTATGGTTTTTAGCTCTTTGCTGGCTTCGAAGATGGGTTTGAGTCCAGCATCGATTTGCACCATTTCACCTGTTCTAGGATTGCGAGCCGTGCGGGCCTTTTTTTCCTTTACCTTGAATCGGCCAAATCCACGGATTTCAATATTCTTGCCCTGGACAAGGGATTTGGCGATGGCATCCAAAAAGCATTCGACGATGATTTTGGTATCAACCTGGGTAAGTCCTGTGCGGGATGCAATTTCATCCACTATGTCCTTTTTGGTGACGTTCCCCATATGCCTCCCGGACCAGCCGTAACATTAGGCATAATAACACTTTAGAGATACCCAAGCAAGAGCCGATTGCAACTTTTTGCTGGTGGGCAGTGACTTTTTACTCACGAATATTGCTTGAGCTTGAAAAGAACAACTTTGTTGAGAGGATCCAACTCATTAGCCAGAGTTAGGTAGTGTTTGGCCCGCTCGGGACGTTTAAGGTATTCATACGATAAGGCGAGTTGAACCAAGGTCGGAACGTAACGGGCGTCGAGTTTCAATGAGGATTCCAAGTAATGGATGGCTTCTTTATATTGCCCATTGCCATTAAGCAACACGCCGACTCTAAAGGCTGCTTGTGCGTGATTTGCGTTATATTCCAGGGCTTTTAGGAAACAATTCATAGCCAATTCCCGCTGTGGTTTGATTTTTTCCGGATCGATTTCCATGCCGGCAAGAGTCAAATGCAGTTCTCCCAAATTGAACCAAGTATTGTAATCGCTTGGCGCCAATGCCAATTCGGTTTCGAATGCCCTTTGGGCTTCCGGTAATTTTTTTTGATGATACAAGGAAATACCCAATTGTCCATGGACTTTGGTGTTGGCGGGATTCAACTTCAGAACGGCTTGAAAGGCGTTTTCCGCGTCCTTATAATTCCCCTCCAGTTGACACTTACGACCAAGTAAATAAAGGGCCGCTTCATTGTTAGGATCCAATTTTAAGGCAGTCTGTAAAGATTTACCGTAATCGGGCTGGGCGGGTCCAATTTCCACTTCCATAGTGGCTAACTGAACAAGCAAGCTCAAATCGTTTGGATGGGCGGCAACTTCGGCTTGACCGGTTGTATAGGCTTTCTGTACTTGACCCAACCGATATGTGGCTTCAATGGCCTGCGCTTTCAAAGCCAAGTCCTGAGGGCGCAGGACGATGGCCTGTTCAGCTGTTTGCAAAGCTTCCCGGTAATGACCTGTCCCTAGAAAAACCTTAGTGGCAAGGGTGAGCAGGTCTGCATCCCGAGTAGGCATCACTAAAATGCGTTCCAAGGGCTGAACGGCGAGCTCCAAATTTCCGGTTTTGGCATGCAATTCTGCCAACTCTTTTAGTGCTTGCCATTCAGTAAGCGTAGGCATTTCGACTGTTTGCGTTGCAGTGGATTCACCTTGCCCGTTTTCATGATGGGCTTGATCTTGACCATGGTGCTCAGAAACTGCTTCACTCGCTTCCCCAGCATTAACATCGAGGCCATGAATTTTGAGTGTGTCGGATTTGGCACCTGCTGCGGCTACCAATGCCTTGGCAACCCCTTTGTCCTTAAGTGCGAGGACGGCAACAATGGACAGGACCCAAATCAAGCCCGAAAAAATCCCAATGAAAACGTAGAGTTTTTTCCCCTTTGGGCGTTGCGCAGAAAACTTTTTCCAAACGGTGTCCATCATAGGGACTTCCAGGTCTATGGCTCAATATTGAACCATGCGGTAGGTTCTAATCCGCACCTGATGATTTTAGGGGATGGAGGCCTAATTCCCAAAGAGTTTAATGCAAATCCTAAAGCAATTGCTGCAGTTGCCGTGGCATGGCTAAAAAATCCAAAATAGGGTGGGCCCAGGCATGCGCTTTATTTGGGGCGGGCTTTCGAACGGGGAAAGGTATCGCCGGTGGACGGATCTGGGGGGCGATGGGACACTCTAGTGGAAACTCGCTGGGGGGCAGGAGGTTTACGAGGTCGATGCTCTCTTTCCCGTGTCCGGTCGGGAAGGGTATTGACCGAAGGTCCAGCAGGAAGTTCCGGTTCCGTGCGGGCCTGCATAAACTTTTGTCTTGGACTTTTAAGTCGGCTAAAGTCTGTGTTCCGATTGGCTTCATACAGCAACAAGGATAGAGCCACACTGGCGTTAAAGGAATGTGCGGCCCCACCCATAGCCATTGGAATCCGTACCCACTTGGTACATGCCCTGCGAATATGAGGGGGAATGCCTCGGTCTTCTCCACCGACCACCAAAACCAAGGGGCCGCTAAAATCACCTTGATGCATTTCCACTTCCGCTTCCGCTTCTAGGCCAACAATCGCAAATCCGGCATCTTTTAAAACTTTAAGTTCCTTTTCGATATCACCGGTTTGTGCAATTGCAATATGCTCTAAGGCACCGGAAGCCGCCTTGGCGGCTGCAGGAGTCAGCCCAGCGCCACCCTTATTATGCGTCAGTACCGCATCAGCTCCAAAGCACACGGCCGAACGGATACACGCGCCAAGATTATGCGGGTCTTCCATTGCAGCCGGTACGATAACTAGCGGATGATAACCGGAATTTTTAGCCGTAAGTAGATCGGTTTTGAGCTGTTCCCAATTGTCCCAGGAACGGGTGTTACAAAAGGCGAGAATGCCCTGATGTGGTCCAGGAAACCAGTAGTCGAGTTTTTGTTGGGGCAATTGATGAATGCGAATATGCTGTTCTTCGGCGATTTTTTGTAAATCGTGTAGCCTACGGTTTTGGCCGCCTTGTAGCAATACAAGGTGATTTATTTTGCCGGGGGATGTGCGTAACAAGGCTTCAACGGCATGTAAGCCGGCTACGATGGAGGACCCATCAACGTGTTTGGGCATGTTTTTTTATCTCTGCATAAAATTCGGTGAACAAGTAATGCGAATCCTTTGGCCCTGGTGAAGCTTCCGGATGGTACTGCACGGAAAAGGCGGGAAGGGTACGATGTCGTAGGCCAGCCACGGTCTTATCATTCAAATTGATATGGGTCATTTCAACGATAGACGTATCAATGCTATCCGGGTCCACGGCGAAGCCATGGTTCTGGGATGTGATTTCCACTTTGCCTGTGCGCAAATCCTTGACGGGATGGTTGGCGCCGCGATGACCAAATTTGAGCTTGAAAGTTTTTGCACCCAAAGCCTGAGCCAACAATTGATGTCCAAGGCAAATACCAAAAATCGGTTTTACGCCTACTAAGGCGCGAATGGTACGGATGGCATAGTCGAGCAAAGCGGGATCGCCAGGGCCATTCGAAAGGAATATTCCATCGGGATTGAGAGCGAGAATTTCTTCGGGCTTGACATCTGCGGGTAGTCGAATCACTTTTGCGCCCAGGGTTTGTAGCTTCCGTAAAATGTTGTACTTGGCGCCGTAGTCGATGGCGGCAATGGTGTAGCGTGCTTCTGGTTTTTTTATCGGCTGAAAACTGAGATCGTTTTCAAACTCGTTCCAACCTTCTTTTTGACCGATGGACACTTTTTTTACAAAGTCAATATTGGAAAATGCCGGTACCGCTTTGGCCTTGGCGAGTACATCCTCTACTTGATATTCGCCGGTTACGATAATTCCATTCTTAGCGCCTGTTTCCCGTAAGATTCTGGTGAGTCTACGCGTGTCGACGCCCTGAATGCCGGGAATATTATTCTGCTGAAGATAGGTGGAAAGTGAAAGGGGTGATTTGGAGTCCGTACTGGATGAACGCCAATTGGAAGGATACTCGCAGCAGTTTTTGACTACCAGACCGGATACCTGTACCTGCTTTGATTCCACATCCTCCACGTTGATCCCATAATTCCCAATCTCTGGATAGGTTAAAGTGACGATTTGTCCGGAGTAGGATGGGTCCGTCAGTATTTCCTGGTAACCGGTCATAGAGGTGTTGAAGCATACTTCGCCGCCCACATTTATAGCATCAATACTGCGTTCTGCACCGAAGGACTCGCCTTCGAAATAACTTCCATCTTCCAAGGCCAAAATGGCTTTCATGCTACCTCTCCAAACACGGTGAATCAATCGTCCTACCCTTGGATTTCACCGAGTATCGGCCAATTGGGTGGGTGCTGAAAAGATCAAAAGACGCTTCTCGGTTAAGATGGCGTCCATGAACTGGTCATGCGGGTCCAAAGCTAAATTTTTCTGCGTGATTTGTACGTCATAAGCAATACCAGCCCTAAAGGCTCTAACCGAAGCCAAATAACGGTCATAAAAGCCCAGACCTTGGCCAAGGCGGCCTCCGCGCTCGTCAAAACATGTGCCTGGCACAAAAATGAGATCGGGAATGGGTGCCACACCAGAAGTTTGGACCTCCTTGCGCGGTTCGCGTATTCCAAATGCCCCTTCGACCAAATCCATTTCGAGGTTGGTAATTTTGGCCATGTGCATGGTTTTTTCTGGAAGTGCAATATACGGCATCAATAACATTTTCCCGTCAGCGAGAATTTGTCGTAGCAGCGGATCCGTATCCATTTCCTGCAGACTCCCGGCAAAGCAGGAAACCATTTTGGCTTCGGCATAAGTGGGCCAAGCTTTTATCTTTTCCAGCAAAACCTGCGCGGCATCCACTCTCGCTGCAGCCGCCTGCGACTGAATTTGGTCTCGACCCCATTTCCGCATACCCACTTTATCGTTCGCGGTTTCTTCAACCCGTTGGCGGGCATCTTCTTCCCGAGTTATGGAGTCCAACTGTGATTTGACCTCGGTTTGTATTTGCAAAACCTTGCGTTTAAATTTTCCGAATTCCTTCATCACTTTGCCAAGCTTTTTGGGTTCGATCATGACGACGGCCAGGGCAATTACAATACCGAATTCGCCGATTCCCAGAGAATCAAAGATCAAACTGCTACCTCTTTCCTTTTCTGAGCCAGGGCACATACGGCAATGGACAGGATATAAAGGATAAGTAACGGAATCGCCATCATAATTTGGGAAACGGGATCAGGTCCGGGAGTCAATATAGCGGCAATGGCAAAAATGGCGACAATGGCATAGCGAAAAAAACTCCACATTCCTTTTGCGGTGATGAGCCCCATATTTGCCAAGACAAAAGCAACAACGGGAAATTCAAAAATTAGCCCAAACGCCAGCAGAAATTGACTGATAAATGAAGCGAATTCACCCTGCCTCCAGTTCTGGGTAATGGCCCCATTGGTGTACGTGGCGAGAAAAAGTATCCCCGCAGGCAATACTGCAAAGTAGGCAAAGGCAGCCCCGACAATAAACATAATGATGGATGCAGTAAAAGCTATGGCAAAGATATGCCGTTCTTTTTTAAACAGGCCAGGTGCCAGAAAGCTCCACGCTTGCCACATGACCCACGGGAAGGCAAGGATGACCCCGGAAATGACTGACATTTTGAGGCTGGTTGTAAACGTTTCCATGGGTGAGGTGGCGATGAGATCCACTTTGAGGTGTTGCTTGGTTAAGGGATATGCGATCACGGTCCAAATTTCTTGCCAAAAGAAATAGGCTACACAACTTCCCAGAAAAACGCCCGCCATAATTTTTATCAGGCGAGAACGCAGTTCGTGAATGTGATCCCAAAATGTTAGTTCAGTGTCCAAGGGAGAGAGCCGGGAAGAGCCAGTGAACCGAAATGTTGCCAGGCCCTTCCGCTTAACTAGGCTTTAGGTTTACCGGAATCAGGCCGGCTGTCAGGTTTATCTAAGCTTTTGGTTTCGGCATCGGCGTCGGTAGCGCCTGCCATGGAAGATTTGAAATCACGAATTCCTTTGCCAAGCCCTTTGGCGATTTCCGGGATTTTTTTTCCACCGAAAAGCAGAATAACAATTAACAAGATAATGACAAGTTCCATGGGTCCAAGTCGACCAAACATGCCTAACCTCCTAGAATGGGTTTTCCAGTCTTCATTATAGTAAAAAGCAGGATCAAGCGCCTTAAGGCAATGCCGGGCAGTTAAGAAGTAGGCAGTTCTTTGGGTTTGGACCACGCATCCAGTAACAGCGCTTCCTGCCAATTCATCCACTTTGCGGCTTCTCTCATTTTAGTGCGGGAGGTGCAGCCAGTTAATGCCACATTGGCAAGTGTGGACTTAGTCGCCAAAAGTGAAGGGTCCAAGCCCAACTCCTTGGCTATTTCATCGCGAACAATTTTAAGGTGGTTGACTAAATTAAGGTTGGGAGTAGGGCCAATCTTTTTGGAAGGACGCAAAACATTTGGCCAATATCCAGGCTGCAAATCTAATGCGGCGTGATAGGCTTCCAGAAATCCTTTTTTATGTTCGACTGGCAGTTTCGAGGGCAATGTTGGAATGGTTTCTGGATCGCCAGATTGCGGAACGGCAAGGGAAAACCGTAACAAAACATCGGATGGCAAGATTCGATAGGCCGGCAAATCCAAACTCCTGGCAATTTCATCTCGATACTTCCACATGTTTTGCAAGGCCGCCAATTGTCGCGGATGGAGCCGGGCCGAACCTTCAATTCTCCAAGTATTTTCAAGGTCGATTTCTTTAATTTTGGCCGTCGCTTTGATCAATTCACGGCATGATTCTTCATGCCAGGACAATCGGTTCTTGTCTGACAATTCTTGCGTAAGGGATGCGTGGAGGCTGGGTAGGAAAAAGGTATCCTGGGCTCCATATTCCAGCATGCTGGGAGTTAATGGACGGCTGGACCAATCGGCTTTTTGTTGGTCTTTTGGCAAAGAAATTTCAAAATAGGCTTGAACCAATGCAGCCAGCCCAAATCCGGCTTTACCTAAAAGTTGTGCAGCCATCATAGTATCAAAAATGCGGTACGGTCGAAATCCATTTAATTGAAAAAGCATCCGTAAATCATAATCCGCACCGTGCAACACTAACACTTTGGTTTCGAGTTTAGACAAAAATGGGGGCAAGTCAATACCGCTCAGGGGGTCGACTAAATAACAGACATCTTCAACCAGAATCTGAATGAGGCAAATCTTGGCAAAGTAGTGGTGCATGCTGTCCGCCTCTAAATCGAGAAAGACAGTGGAGGTTTTATCCATCTGCTGCAGGAGTCGATCCATTCCCTTCGCCGTGTCAATGTATTCAACCGGGAAACGAGGTTGGATGGGACCAGTCATTGTAATAGCTTGCTCATGTCTAAGTGTACAGGTTAAAGAACGATACAAATTCATATAATTCAATGAGTTATGTAAATCATTGAATCCTCCCTGACAAATTCGGAAGTTAGACAAAAGTACAAAAATACCCTTTGGTGGTTGGCGCTTTCTTTTTCCATATGAGAAATGTCGACCGGGACCGGGAATGCTAGCTTTGAAAAAAAAAAGAAAGGAAAATTGCTATGCCGCTTCGGGCATTGACGGGCATTAAACCCACTGGGGAACCCCATTTAGGCAATTGGCTGGGAGCCATAAAGCCGGCCCTAGCCTTGGCCGGGGACTATGAAACCTTTTATTTCATCGCCGATTACCACGCCTTGACAGCCATTCACAATGCGGAAGAGCTGCGCCTCAACAGTCTGGCAATCGCCGCCACCTATTTGGCATTTGGCCTTAACCCGGCCCAGTCCTTTTTTTACCGTCAAAGCGATATACCGGAGATTTTTGAATTGGCCTGGATACTCTCCTGTTTTACGGCTAAGGGGCTGATGAATAGAGCCCATTCTTATAAGGATGCTGTGGCCAAAAATTTGGATCAAGCTAAGGATCCGGATTTTAACATCAATATGGGCCGATTCGGTTATCCCGTTCTCATGGCAGCGGATATTCTCATTTTCCAGGCGGACGTGGTTCCAGTGGGAATGGATCAAAAACAACATGTGGAAATCGCTTGCGATATCGCCGCGCATTTCAATCATACCTACCAAGCCAAAGTCTTTACACTGCCTGAAGCTCGCATCGACACACAGGTCAAAACCATTTTGGGTTTGGACGGCCAAAAAATGAGCAAGAGCTATGGAAACACGCTGCCTTTGTTTATGGATGAGAAATCTTTGCGCAAGCGGGTCAATCAGGTCGTGACCAATTCGCAGTCGCCGGAAGAGCCCAAGCAACCGGACGAAAGCACGGTTTTCGCATTGCATAAACTTCTGCTAAATCCTGGTGAGGAAGCTGCCCTGCGAGAGCGTTATCTGGCCGGGGGCCTGGGCTGGGGCAAGGCCAAGCAAGATTTGTTTGAATCATTGAATGCGCAGCTACAAGGCCCGCGTGCCGAGTACCAGCGGTGGATGAACGATCCGGAAAGTCTGAACCAGGTTCTAGCCCAAGGTAGGGATAAAGCCCGCACGCGGGCTGCCGATTTTCTAACTCGAGTGCGTGCCACAATTGGTATTCGATAATGCGGCATTTGAAGCCGGTGTTGGGGATTCATAATATGGGGAGTATAGTATGAGCTTTACATTGGTTTCCGGAGTGCAGGCACCAGATTTTGAATTACCGGGCAGCGATGGAAAAAGCCATTCTTTGCGTGGCATAAATAGCGTCCAAGGACCGTCGGGAACACTGCTATTCTTTACTTGCAATCATTGTCCGCATGTGGTTGGCAGTGAAGCACGCATGCAAGCCTTTTACACTAAATGCGCATCGCATGGAGTGCAAATGGTCGCCATCCATTCCAATGAAACCAAGGATCACCCCGAGGATGCCTTCTCGGAAGTGATAGTCCGCATGCAAAAACTTGATTTCAAATGGTTGGCATTGCAAGATGAAAACCAAGTGGTGGCCAAGGCCTATGGCGCTGAACGCACGCCGCATTATTTTCTGCTCAATGCACTGGGTCAGTTGGTCTATTCAGGGCGGATGGACAATAGCCCCCGCGATGTCACCAAGGCGCAGACGCATGAACTGGCTGATGCCCTGGAAGAAATGCTGGCAGGTAGGCCCATTGCCGTGCCGCACACCCAGGCGATTGGCTGCAATATCAAATGGTGGGACAGGGAAAAGCATTGGATGCCAAAAGAGGCTTGCGATTTGGACTATCTCTACCAGCGAAAAAAATCCTAACCCGGTTTTCGGAAACAGAAAACGCCATAAGTCCACAGCCCCTGTTTTAGCGTCCTGTACTGGTAATACGTGGCATACGCGTTACCGAGCTTTTCCAAACTGGTTAATCTGATTTTTTGCAGCAACCAACGGATGGGAATAAAGAGCAGTCCAAAGCGAAAGATGGCCCTGGCATGGGGCATCACATCCCGGCTAATATCTTCGCCATGGGTTTTTTCAAAGCCAGCCCGGCTAGCGTAATCGGTCAATTCTTGGAAGGAACACAAATGGGGAACAGCCCATCCCGCCAAAAATCCTTGGTACTGGGCGGCTTGCGACTTTGATATTGGCGGTTGTCCCCTAAACCCGTCGGCGATGACGAGGCGGCCACCGGGTTTGAGCAACGCGTACATAGCCTTGACCCAGGCTTCTTTATCTTCAGCATGATCAAAACTTTCCACCGCCCAAACCACATCAAAGATTTTCGCCTTAAAGGCGGGAACATTGAAATCATTCACTACAAAACGGGGAGTCGCAATTGTCGAGTTCATGGCCGGCGTTCCCGTGGTCCGGTGCTCCATGGGAATACCACCCGCCTTGCCTGTTGCGGCAAAGTCTTTCGCCAAATGGGCCTGGCTTTCTACCAAGGTAATCCCCACGCATTTACAACCGAGGGCTCGCGCCAAAAAAATAGCTGAGCCTCCCACACCGCAACCTGCATCTAGGATGGTATTCCCGGCTACAATTCCACCTACCTTGGCCAAATACCGGAGCATGTTCTCGGTGGGGTTTCCACCCTTAGGTAATTCCCGGTCAAAACCATAATGCATGTGATGATGCCATCCGGTTTGATAATACCTGAGGTAATCTTCCGTCGTTGCTTGATAATAGCGATGAACTTTGGATTGGGTTTCATCCATGAAGAGAAGCCTCTCCACATTGGATAATCAGGGCGAGTCCTGTTTGGAATTCTTTTTCGGGGCCAAGCAGACTGAGGACCACCTGGCAGCCGGTTTCAAAACCAAAAAGGTAGCCACCATGCACATAGACATGATGCTTCTCTAAAAGTCGCAGTGCGAAAGATTCCGAGTTGAGTGGAATGGCCAATTCCAACAGCAGCGACCAGCCCGCTTGTGGCGGATAGAATTTAAGATGGCAGGAGGCATTCAACATTTTTTCAGCCTTGAGCAGATTGGCCTCTAGCCGGCCCAGCAACTTGGACTGAATGGGTGCAACTAGGGATAATAGTTCCGTGGCGGCCAATTGCACGGGAGTGTTGACGGAGAGAAATGCGTCTGCGATTTCTTCTAAGTGGCCTAGGGCTTGTACTACCAGAGACGTGCTTCCGGCAACGTGGATCCAGCCGAGTTTCAATTGTGGCAAGCCCAGAAGTTTGGAAAATCCGTTCAAGGTGAAAACAAGCGCGTCCTCGGAAACCAAGGGAATAAAAGGCTGCGAACCGAGGAGAAAATCGCAGAACACCTCATCCACAATCAAGGCCAGATTGTACTCTCTAGCGATTTGCAGGTATTCGTTTATTTCCGTGGCAGTAGAGATATGGCCTGTCGGATTATTGGGATTGACCAGTATTAGGGCCTTGGTGCGCGTAGAAATTTGGCTGCGCAGAAAATTGAAATCCGTTTGCCAGGTGTGAGAATTACTTTCTGAGTTGGCACCCATATCACCATGCAATTTTGCATCCAGCCCGCCGTTTGCGGACACGCGGTACCGCATCAATTGGACATTTTCCAATTCGGCCAAAGTGTCGAATAGGGGATAGCTCGGAGAAGGAATGAGCACTTCGTCCCCGGGATTGCAGAGCAATTTAAACAGAAAGGAATAGGCTTCGGAGGTGCTGGCGGTAAGAACCAAGTCTTCAGGTCTGATAATCCGATTGCGACTGAAATAGTATTTGGCTATGGCCTGACGCGCTTCAAGTAGGCCTTGCGGGATGGGCGCGTACTTTAAGATGGCTTCACGACCCAGTAAAGCCGGGATAGGAACAGGAAGGGCGAGTGGGTCCAAATAGTCCAGCCCGACAGCTGTAGGATTGGTTTGCGTCAGATCCAAAATGGGAACACCCGCTGACTCCAAAGCCAGTTTGGTCTTCCACTGCGGATTTAATTCCGGGGGAGCGTTGCCGAATCGGTCCGAGAACATCGGGATTGGCTGCTGGAAAAAATTTATGGTTTGATGGAGGAGGCGGTGCGGTTCAGCAGGGGAAAATAATTTTGACTGCGAAGATTTTCCGTGATGCGCGCCGAAGAATGGGATCGATTCAAGGAATAGAGATGGATACCGGCTACATCGTTCTTGAGCAAATCCAGACATTGCAGGGTGGCAAATTCCACGCCGCGGTCGATGCAGTCCTCGGGTTTTCCTTGGCCCAAAAAGCTGACGAGCTTTTCCGGTATGGAACAACCGGACAATTCTTTAAAACGCGCCAGCTGATTGCTATCAAGCACGGGCATGATGCCGGCCACCATCGGAATCAGAATGCCTTTAGCCGCAGCCTTGTCTCGAAAGCGATAAAAAATCTCATTGTCAAAGAAAAGCTGGCTGATAGTGAACTGCGCGCCCAATTCCTGTTTGATTTTCAGGAAATCCAAATCTCTATCGAGACTTTCCGCTTCCATATGTTTTTCGGGATAGAAAGCGCAGCCGATTTGCAATTGAAATTGCCCACGGATGAATTGAATTAAATCCGTAGCATGCGCGAATCCATCTGGATGCGGTCGAAAAGACGCATTGCCTTTGGGTGGATCTCCCCGTAAAGCCAATACATTCCGTATTCCGGATTTTTCCAGCAATTGTAAAATATCTCTGATTTCAGTTTGGGAATGGCCAACACAGGTCAAGTGGGCCATGGATTCAATACCCAATTCACCCTGAATGCGGGCCACCAATTCCACGGTTTTCATCCGAGTGGAACCGCCAGCACCATACGTTACCGATATATAATCCGGGGAAAGTTTGCCTATCTCGCCCAAAGTGCTGTACAAGGTACCCCAACCAGCCGGATTTTTTGGCGGAAAGAGCTCGAAGGATAGGGTCGGTGTGCCCGCAAGGAGCTTTTCAAGGAAGGCCATAATTGTATCCTCAAGTTTAACAAATTGAAGAGAAACCTCCCAAACAAGTGTGTATTTTTCTGGTATGCAGAAAAAGATTTTGGCTGGAGCGATACTTGCCGGCGGCCTACTGGCTGGCGTGAATAACCTTGTGAACCCGCATTCCGTGGATTGGCTTGGCAGTCCGGATGTTCTGGAAAAGCCATCCGGCTGGCCCTCGATGGGCATTGCCAAGGGCCTCTTGGCTGGGTTTAAAGTGGCTTGGAAAGGTTTTGAGGCCCATCGTTTGTGGATTCTGGGTGGCCTTGCGTTACTAGCCATTATCATTTTTCTTTTGCAGAAATTTCGTGGAGTGCCCGCATCGGCCATGGTGCGTACCGCTTTGCGATTGGGTTTGTCCGCCATGTTCCTCGCGGCCGCATGGCCTAAGTTTACCGACCCCAAAGGGTTTTCCATGCTGGTCGCCCAATACCAATTCTTGCCCAGTATCCTGGTTAATGGCTTTACCCTATGGTTGGCTGCTACCGAAGTGGTTGTAGGCCTAGGCCTTATTCTAACCGCGTGGGAGAAGGAATTTTCGATTTTGGTTGGCGTGATGCTGCTTATGTTCATTGTTGCTTTGGGTCAAGCCTTGTTACGGGACCTAGGCATCGCCTGCGGCTGTTTTGATATCGAAGGGGCCGCGGATGTAGGGGAGACCTGGTTTTCTCTAATCCGCGATGTCGTTCTTCTAGCACCAGTGGCCTGGATGACTTTAACTGGAGGCCGTCGCTTCCTTTGGCAATCGAAAGGTTCATGATCCATTGCCGCTATCTTCTCCTGGCCGCCCTCTTTTGGGGAACGGAATCCTGGGGGTGGGACCTT
>JAYUHW010000302.1:0-5839 GCA_043766615.1 Fibrobacteria bacterium
CTTGCTGAAAGCTGTGGTTTGGAATAATAAGCACCGTCGTCGGCGCTTATTAAGGTCAGCTTTGAATCCTTATCCCATTTTCTAAACTCTCTGGCAACGGAATAACCTGCGAGACCCGTACCGATTATGACAACGCTTGCATCCATTGATGCCATTATCCGGATACCTCGACCATTTCAAAATCACCTTTTCCAGCACCACAATCCGGACAGCTCCATGATTCCGGAATATCCTTCCATTTTGTGCCAGCTACAATTCCTTCTTCAGGCATGCCTAAGGCTTCGTCATAAATAAATCCACAGACCACACATTTCCATTTTTTCATTTTAATCTCCTTACGATTTTAGGTTTAAACTTTTGATAAGGTTTCTTGATACTGTTTTGCATGTTTTTCTTCGATGCGCGCCAACGCTGCGAAGCGCTTGCTGGCGGTGATCAGAGTTTTCTGGAAAAGAGCGGCGTGTTCCTTGGATTCTTGCATTTGATCCATCAGTTCCTGCTTGGCTGCTTGATTCCCCTCTTTTTCCGCATCCCGGTGAAATCCGGGATACATTTCGGTATACTCATACGTCTCACCTTCTATGGCCAGAGTTAAAGCCTTCTTGGTGTCCACTAATTCTACAGGATAGATCAGCTCGCAATGCGCCAGCGCATGCTTAATTTCTTGCGAAGCCGTTTCCTCAAATACCTTAGCGACCTCTTCATGACCGTGCGCGCGGGCTATTTTAGCAAAGTGCAAATATTTCATATGTGCCATGGATTCGCCGGCAAAAGCCGATTCCAGGTTTTTCATAGTTACGGACTTATCGTTGTACATTTTTTCTCCTTGGCTATTTTGTTGATGACAAAAATATACTCGATATTGGAGAACGGCTCCATTCGTTTGTTCCGATGGGATTAATAGCTAATGGTTATCAATTGGATTTCTGAATTCAAACGAAAAGGATTTGATACCGGGTAAAATCGAAGACAATTAGCAGGGAGTGAAACGTGGGATTTTTACGCTGGTAGAGCGCGGCACCTGACACTGGACTTTTGTTTTAAACCCATTCGCTAATATATTTGGAAACAGGGTTTCATTAAATTTATATTAAGATGTCATTTACACAGAAGACCTGACACCCCCACTTTAGGTTATCCATGAGAAATATGAACCGCCCCCCTTTGTTTCAAGCCGCGCCGCCCACCTCGCTCCCGAAAACGATAGGCCGCATTCTCCTCGGTACCTTCTTGCTATTCACTGGCATCAGCCACCTCACATTCGCGCGCCAAGACTTCCAAGCGCAAGTGCCCAAGTCCCTTCCCTTCAGCGAAGGATTCACCGTTGTCGCATCGGGCATCGCGGAAATCACACTCGGGCTCTCACTCCTCTTTTTGCGCCGTCAACGCATTGCTGTTGGCTTGGCCGGGGCCGCATTCTTCGTCGCTATCTTTCCTGGGAACATCGCGCAATACCTAAACCATGCGGACGCCTTCGGTCTTGACACGGATGCAAAGCGCTTCGTTCGCCTCTTCTTACAACTCCCACTCGTAATGTGGGCGCTGTGGAGCACCAATGCCTGGGCATGGCTCCGTGGCGGCCCCCCCACTCAATTCCCGTCCTCCTAATTTGGACCAGCCTCAGCTTCAAGTAATATCCGAAGCTTTTAGGTGGCCTTAAACATAAAGAACCCAATGCCGCCAAGGCTGGCTTCACCAACACAAATAAAGGTTCAACAAAATACCTGCCCAAGGCACCAGGTTAAACATGTTATGGGGTGTCCACTTTGTGTCCACTTTTTAATGGTAGATGAGAGTATGCCCGAGTGTGGGAACGATCAAAACAAAATCTAGGGGAACCAAATGCCCCTCCGCAATCACCGATTTCTTGCGAAATTCAGCAACCGGAGGGGCTAAAATGGTAGGCCTGGGCAGACTTGAACTGCCGACCCCCGCCTTATCAGAGCGATGCTCTAACCAACTGAGCTACAGACCTATTTAGGCGGTCAAAGCTAATTTCCGGCAGCTTCCCCTGTCAAGCCCTTGGAGCATTCCTATTCTGGGAATTAACCTTGGGGACGAACCGAAAACCGCTCCGAAAATACCTCCCAGTTCCAATCACAGCCATTCAGTGCCGCTACCAGCTCATTTCCCGCCCAATGTCGCAGTCCCGGCAATTGGTGCCCAAAGAAAGTGATTTGACGCTTGGCATAGTTGCGTGTCTGTTTTTGGATGTACTGCTTGGCCTCGGCCAACCCCATTTTGCCTGATACGACAGCCGCCAACTCCCCGTAGCCCAAGGAACTGAATGCGGGCAGGTTTTTCCAATCGGGTATGGACAATAAGCTTTTGACTTCCTCCAGCCATCCGGATTGCAGCATGGCTTCTACGCGCTGATCAATGCGCAAATAAAGTTCGGGACGATCCACATCCAGACAGAGCAAAGGCACATTCGCAAATCGCTCGTCCAAAATTTGCGGACCGGTAAGCAAACTGTAGCTCTCCCCCGTGATGAGAAAGTTTTCCCAGCGTTTGGCGATGCGGTACCCGTCATTCGGATGCAGGCCGGCGGCGCCAGTCGGATCGATACGGAGCAGTTCCGCGTACATATGCGGCAAACCTAAAGCCGCGATTTTTTCTTGCACATTCTGTTTAATGGCATCGGGAGTGGGGCCGCGATCAAATGGGGACGGAAATATGAGTTCTTTGAGGTAAAGACCAGTTCCGCCGACGATAAGAAATCGGGTATTGGGATGGGCTGTAACCAGGGCATGTACGTGCGCGGGATAGGCTCGAGGTGAAAAAGATGCAGACGGGTCCACAAAACCGATGAGATGGTGTGGAACAGTTTTCTCGGCCTGACTTGGGGCATTGGTGCCGATTTCAAAACCACGGTAGATTTGCCTGGAGTCGGCGGAAATGATTTCAAAGCCGTTGGTGCGTGCGAGCTTTAGCGCCAGAGCCGATTTTCCGGAGGCGGTGGCTCCGCAAAGTACGCCAGCAATCATGCCATAATGATAGTACAACCACGGGAAAATTCTATCTTGGCCACACCTGCGATGGGCATCATCCGCAAAATCCTTATCTTTCTGGTTCTGACTGCGGGCATCATCATGCTCGGCCGTTTGGCCCCGCGCATTCTGCCGGTGCGCGCCCAGAAGCCCCAGCCGTCCCAGCCATCCCAACCAACTGCACCCACTCCGATTCCTGCACCAACGGATGTCGTAGGCACCGATTCCACCAACGCCCTGCCCAACGTGGTTGAAGATACGACAGGTGGAAAATGGCAGCAAAAACTTTTCACACCGCTACTGCGCAGTTATCACTTGCCCGAAAAACATATTAAACCGAAGCAGGGTTATTTTGAGATCGTCTTGCCAAAAGGGCGGCCTATCCACGACTATGCTTTGGATATCGAAAACTTGTGTCGGAAAAATGGAATCGTGGTGGAGCATGGTGTGGAACTGCATCCCACCGGAAAAAAAATTGAATACCTGCTGCAATCGAATGGACAACACATTAAACTGCGGGCCAGTCTGGGAACCGCCTCCTTGGCCGGTTCGGCAAAATTGGCCATTGTCTTCATCGAAATCGATTCGTTAAAAGAAAAGGACCTGGCCGGGTTGGAGTCGGCCAATTGGGACAAGTCCCTATCCGTCAATGCCTTCTCTCCAAATGAAGTATTAAAGAAGCTGCGGTACACGTCGGCACGCAATGAAATCTTACTTGAGCTGCCTATGGAACCCTCTTCCTATCCCTTTGTCGATCCGGGCAAGCACGCTTTATTCATCCATCATACCAAGGCTGAAGTCAGCAAAATTTTGTCGGAAGGATTGGATAGTCTGCCTAAAGCACTTGGCTTTGTCACCAAGTACGGCGATCGCGCTATTGAAAATCTTCCCCTGCTGGATAAATTGTTCCAATACACGGCTGGCAAAAACCTGGTCTTTTTGGATTTGACCAACTCGCCGCGCAGTCTTGCCCGCCAATCCGCCGCCGCACAGGGAGCACGCGAGCGCAGCTTGCTTCCCTTTAGAGACAGCCTGCATGTCGATGAGGAACTGGCGCGCAAAGCCATGCAAGCGGAAAAGACGGGAGAAGCCGTGCTCGTTCTGCCCTATACTCAATCCGGATTTCTAGGCCTGGAAAAGGCTTTGGCTGCAAATGCCGTCTCCTATGCAGAACTCGGTTTAGAGCTGGTGACTTTTTCCAATTTGCTCGCAGCGCCCGGCGACAGTGTCCTGCCCAATGTCTCAGCACCCATCGCCAAACCCAAGGCTATACCGAATCTTGTCCCTGGTGTAAAACCTGTCGTAAAACCAAAACCCAAAGGAAAGTTAAAAGGAGCCAAGGAAAAGAGCCGATGAAAATCAGAGCGCATAAAGCTATTTATTGAGACATCGAATGTCGGAACTCTGGAAACGAGGAAGTTATGGCTAAGTTAGGCGTCAATATCGATCATGTCGCAACCATTCGGGAAGCCCGAAAGGTACGGGAACCGGATCCGGTCGCCGCAGCCACGCTGTGCGAGCTTGCTGGGGCCCATGGTATCACCGTGCATTTGCGCGAGGATCGTCGCCATATGCAAGAACGCGACATCCGTTTGCTGCGCCAAACCGTGACCACGCATCTCAATTTGGAAATGGCTACTACTCCGGAAATGTTGCAATTCGCCATCGATGTACTGCCAGATATGGTGACCTTGGTACCGGAAAAGCGCGAAGAATTGACTACCGAAGGGGGTCTGAATGTAGCCGGACATATCGAGGAAATCACCAAAATTGTGAACTCGCTCCATAAGCACGATGTGCAAGTGTCGCTATTCATCGATCCGGATTTGCACCAGGTCAAAGCAGCTGTACGTACGGGTGCGCGCTTTATCGAATTGCATACAGGAAGCTATGCCCGCGCCTATGACTTTGGAGAGGGCGACGGACCCGATTGGCAGGAAGAGCTTTCCCGTCTGGATAGCATGGCCCAGGTGGCGCAGCGCAGTGATTTAATCGTCAATGCCGGACATGGTTTGAATTATCGCAACGTGACTCCAGTGGCTGAAATCAAAGGCATCTGGGAACTGAACATCGGCCATTCCATTATTGGGCGGGCGGTGCTGGTGGGCTTCGATCGCGCAGTGCGGGATATGCTGGAGCTGATTAAAGACAAACGTTGATAAAAAGACTCTGACCACATATCGACTCTGGCGGGAAGCCTTCCCCTTTTGATCAGGTCAATTCCAGAGCAACCACTCTACTCCAAATCGGAAATTAATACCGGGCGGATGCACACCCAGCTCAGTTGCATAGCGGTCGTGGTTCATATTCATGGACCTGAAAAACAGCGTGAAGGTTTTGATATGCATGGCTGCCTGGAAATCCAGGATCAAGTATTCATCCAATTTGGCAACTCGGGACGTTCCCTGCAAATCCGGTAACCAACCATATCGGGTAGAGAACCAGTCCCAATCCCACGCCAGATCGAGCTTGAGCTTACCGTCGACGAGAGCGCGCTTCCAAGCTAAACGGCCCTTAAAAACTCGGGCAGGAACCGAGAGGTCCTCGCGTGCTTCTGCTAAGTGTGCGTCCGTAATAGTGCAAGCAAACAAAAAGCGATTGCGCAATTGCAATGTCCAGTTTCCCAAGCCCAAGGCCACACCCATGTGCCAGGCATCCAAGCGTTGTTCCCCGAAGTTGCGCAGGGCCAGCGCCAAGGAGTCGGGCAAGTGGCCTATAAAAGATCCTGCGGAACTGGAAGTTCCCGTCGAATCGCCAGTACAGCGTTGTGCTGGCATGTTGGTATAGGTGGAATCAAACAAATCCACGCAAGCTTGTGGGCCAGGCAGCACACGCGGAAGCCATGCATC
>JAYUHW010000303.1:0-2620 GCA_043766615.1 Fibrobacteria bacterium
GAACGTGAAAAAGCTTTAATCGCCTTGGCGGTTTCTCATGCTCTCAAGTGTCCCTATTGCATTGATTCCTATTCAACCGCTTGCCTTGAAAAAGGGGCCGATGAGGCTCAGATGAATGAGGCCGTTCATGTGGCAGCGGCCATGGCAGCAGGAATAACTTTGGTGCATGGCGTACAAATGATGAATAAAATCGATGATTTGTCCTTATAAAAAAAGTGGGGCCTATTTTGACGACATTCAAGTACCTTCGTTTTTCCAGCTTTCTAAAAATGGCATTGTTGCTGCCGACAATCCTGTTTTCCAACGAATCCAAGGGAAGGGATTTTGAACCCAGTGCGGCTTTTCTGAAATATTGGAAGTCCGGTCTCGCGGAACTTTCCAGTTACACCATTCTCGAAGAACGCTACGGTGAAATGCGTCAAGCACAAGGCGTTATGGTGTTTGTCTATGAAGAAACCAATCTCGACACACGTATTAAAGTGGAAACCGACAAAACCATACCGGCCAAACGAATACCGGTACTCAAACTGAACAACATCCTCAAATTCACTACCGGGATATATGATTATTCCATTATGACTTCGATTTTTTCTGGGTTATCCAGCCCGGGTGTGCCTCGTTCTTTTGCCCCGCTTAAAATTTCCTTCAGCTCACAGGAATGGTGCGGTAATGTCTACCATCAAGTGTTGCCGATGAAAAATGGGTTGGTGTCGGATATGCATTCCTACTTTGAGGCGGAAGGCGATAGCAAATCCACCCTACCCTATCCCACCGGACCCGTTTACTATGAAGATGAAATGCCCATACTGCTTCGCGAATTGGACGGTGAATTTTTAAAATCCGGCAGCCCGCTGAAAATACAGTTGGTTCCGAGTCTTTGGAAAAGACGCAAGCGCCATGTTCCTTTGGCATTTCTTCCTGCCACACTTACTAAAGTCGAAACAGAATCTTTTTCATTGAATCAAACTCAAGTTAGTGCAATAAAGTGGACCTTGGAAAGTCAAGGCATAACTACGACTTTCCATGTAGAAGAGGCCTTACCCCACAAACTGCTCGCTTGGGAAAACACCCTTGGCGAACAGGGAAAACTGCTTAAAAGCGTGCGAAAACCGTATTGGGAACGTCATGAAAACAAGCATAAAATCCTAAGAAAAGAGCTGGGCTTGAATTATGGGGTGAAAGAAGAATATTAACGGGGCTATTGCCTTCGTGCTTGCCATATCGTAAGATTCTGCGAGTCACTTCCTAAAGCAGAGGCAAACCATGGCTCCTTCAGTTAAAGTTGAACATATCAACCCTTTCATCTCGGCCACGGTCGAAACGTTTTCAAGCATGTTGAAAACAAAGGTTGTTCCCGGCAGAATTTTTCTGGTGAAAGGTTCAAACCTTCATCATGATATCTCCGGCATAATCGGCCTTAGCGGAGGCGCCAAAGGAACCATCACCCTTAGCTTTCCGAGGTTGACGGCAGTTAAAACCGTATCCGCATTCATCGGCGAAAAAATCGTCACGATGGACGATACTGTAAAGGACGCCATTGGAGAATTGGCGAACATCGTGGCCGGTGCCGCCAAAAAAGATTTAACCCAATTCAAAATCAGCATTTCCTTGCCAACGGTAATCATTGGCGAAAACCATGAAGTTCAAGGCGGCAAAGAAGTTACACCCATGGCCGTGCCATTCGAATCCCCGTTAGGAGCATTTTGCCTCATCGTCGGTTTCCAGAGCGAGATCTAATTCGTGCCCCTATCCATTCGGTCTGAACATATCAATCCATTTATTATTTCAAACATGGAAACCTTCAAAAAAATGCTTGGCATGGAAGCCAAACCCAGTAAGGCCATGCTCAAAACCCATTCCACTCTAGACTATGATATATCCGGCCTAATTGGATTATCCGGGAAAGTGATCGGGTCCGTAGCCATGTGCTTTCCAGAAGCTTCCGCCATTGCCATTTGCAATAAGTTCATGACAGCAGAATATGAAAATCTGCACGAGGACATCCTGGATGCGGTGGGTGAATTGGTCAATATTGTAGCCGGCAACGCAAAAAAAGGACTGGCTGAGTTCGATATTGAGATCTCCCTACCGAGTGTGATCGTAGGTCACAATCATCGTATTGTCGAGCCCAAAGGAGCACTCTCCTTTGTCATCCCATTTACAACGCTGCTTGGTGGTTTTCACATGGGTGTGAGCCTTAAAGTCGCCTGATCCTTTAAAGAGTAAATCAAAACGGAAAGGAATCTCCTATGAAAATCTTACTTGTTGATGACTCCACAACCATGCGTCGCATTCAGAAAAATACCTTGGAAAAGATTGGTCACACTGATGTTACTGAGGCGGGAGATGGACTTGAAGCCCTGGCCAAGCTGGCTCTGGGAGGGTTCGAATTGGTGCTAATGGATTGGAACATGCCTAACATGACAGGTATAGAGGCTTTGAAAAAAATCAAAGCGGATCCGGCGATAAAGCATATACCCGTAATCATGGTGACTTCGGAATCTGAAAAAACCAGAATTATGGAAGCTATACAAAGCGGAGCTGCGAATTATGTGGTCAAGCCGTTTCAACCGGAAACGCTGGCCGAAAAGATCAATTCCATCAAGAAATAACCTATTTG
>JAYUHW010000304.1:0-2056 GCA_043766615.1 Fibrobacteria bacterium
AATTTGGAACCGGAAGATGCCGCCAAGGTTACCGAAGCCATCAAGGAAATGAAGGTTCCTTATAAACTGGAAAATAATGGAAGGCAAGTGACGGTTCCCAAGGAACAATTGTACGAAGCGCGCATGCAGATGGCCCGCCTAGGATTGCCACAAACCGGTGGCCAGGGTTATGAGATTTTCGATAAGCTCCATCTGGGTATGACGGACTTCGTGCAAAATCTGAATTATCGGCGCGCTTTGGAAGGCGAATTGGCCCGTACCATAGAGAGTTTGCATGAAGTTGAAAAAGCTCGCGTTCATGTCACCATTCCCAAGCCTTCACTATTTACGGAAAAGAAGGAAGAGGCCACAGCTTCCATTATTCTAAAGCTTCGACCTGGTGAGGTCATCAACGAACAGCAGGTGCGAGGCATTACACACCTGGTTGCGAGCTCGGTGGAGGGATTACGAGCGCGGCAGGTTACAATTCTTGATATTCACGGAAATATGCTGACCAAAGGGTTTGCGGAAAACTCACTATCCGAACAAACCGATCACAATATGACCATGCAAAATGCAGTTGAACATGATTTAGAACAAAAAATCATCGACATTTTTGACGGCTTACTGGGTCCCAACAAAGCGCGAGTCAAAATTTCCGCCGAATTGGATTTCGATCAAGTCAACAAAACCGTGGAATCCTATGACCCAAATACTAAGGTAATCCGATCACAACAACGTGATGAAAACGCCATCAAGGGCAGTCCGCAAGCCCAGTCTGAGCAGAAGGAAGGGTCGATCACTAACTATGAATTTGACAAAACCATGGCTCAAATCATCAGCTCTCCGGGCACTCGCAAACGCATTACCGTCTCCGTCGCCGTTGATGGAACCTATAAGCCTGGTGAGAAGGAAGGTGAGCGCACCTATGTGCCTCGCAGTCAGGAAGATCTGGATAAGTTTTCTGCACTGGTCAAGAACGCAGTGGGCTTCATGCCTGGCAGCAAGGATGAAGTGTTCGTCACCAATGTTCAATTCGACAACCAGTTCCTGACTGAAGAGCTGGTGGAAATGAAAAAACTCGAGAAAAAGGAATGGATGGATTTCGGCAAAAAGTACGGCATTCTTTTCTTGATTGCCATCTTCGCGCTTTGGTTCTTCCGCGGTTTGGTACAGAATCTGGCTTCCGCCATGAACCCACCGATGCCTAAATACGCTGGGCTTAACCTAGAGCCCGAAGAAGAGAAAATACCCAAAAACGTCCAAAAACAAAAAGACATATTGGAACGCGTTGAGTTCATGACCCGTACGGAACCGATCAATATCGCCAACCTCATCAAAACCTGGCTTCACGAGGAGAAAATTAGGGACAATGGAGATGGCGGTAAGAAAAAGAAACAACCCCAGGGTAAGGACTGATTTAAATGGCAAGCGATACTAAAGCGGGAGTGGATTTAGACAAGCCGTCCGGGTCGCTGGTGTCACTGATCAGCGGCCCGACCAAGGCAGCCATTATCTTGGTTACTTTAGGGCAGGAGGCGTGCGCGCAGATTTTCAAAAGCCTGGAGGACGATGATGTTGAAATCCTCACGGCAGAAATCGCACGATTGGATGGAATTACCTCTGAGACTCGGGAAGGGGTGCTGGAAGAGTTTCATCAAATGGCGGTGGCCCAAAAATATATTCTGCAAGGTGGCGTTGAGTATGCCAAGCAAGCGCTGGAGTCAGCTGTAGGACCCAGGCGGGCCAAGGAAATCCTGGAAAAGGTGCAAAGCAACATACGCACTACCGGTTTCAGTTTGCTGCAAGACGTGGATCCAACCCAGCTTGTGAATTTTATTCAAAAGGAACATCCGCAAACCATTGCGCTGCTTTTGGCGCATATGGACGCTGCCCTGGCGGCTCCCATACTTTCGGCATTGCCGCAAGAATTACAAGTTGATGTTTCCACACGCTTGGCTACTATGCAAAGCGTTTCACCTGACGTACTCGGCCAAGTTGAAGAGGTCCTATCCCAACAGATGAAGAGTTTATTCGGCGGCAATGTTTCCGAAGTTGGCGGAGTAAAATTCGTGGC
>JAYUHW010000305.1:0-12709 GCA_043766615.1 Fibrobacteria bacterium
TCCGGATAAGGTCATCGGTTACTTTGTGGACAAAGGTGTATCCTCCTCCGGCATAGCAACCGATCAGGGATTAGGTGTGCCGGGCATGAATGTTCACGGCGAGTTGGAAAGCACAGACCTGATCAATAATCAAGCGCGGCTTTTTAGTAATACCCGTTCGCGCGGTGGACTCATTGGGATGGTGGTCCAGGAAGGGGCCGATCACCAGGAAGGCGATGAGTATAAGCTGCTCTCAAATCCTTTTTTATATCAAATAGAAAAGCTGAGAAATCCAAATGGAGCGCTGCCACTTTCACCGATGACAGAAAGCAATGGATGGCTCGGCGACACGAGCACGCGCCATGATCCCATGATGAAGGTTTATTCCTATGATGCATATCCTTCCAGCAAAAACAAACGGGATGCATGCTGGTTTCCGAATAAAGATATGGCGTACACTTTCGCGGCCTTTTGCACCTTCTCAAAAAAACTGACGTTGACGGCGATCACAGCGCCCTCTGTACCTGGTAAAATTGGCGACAGCGCCCGGTTCTCGATAACGGTTAATTCCATTATTGGCAGCATCAAGCGAATCGATTTTTACGATTACAGTGTTAAAGTTGGACAAGTGGGACCCAGCGACTCAAAATTCTTTACCTTTAAAAACCTTGGTGACGGCGTCCATAACTTTTTAGCAATTGCCATTAATCAATCCGATATTCCGTATATTTCCAATTCCTACACCGTTTATATTGAAGGCACGGAAACCGTTAAGAACCGCCAGAACAACCTATTCAGCAATGGAAAAATGCAGGCTGTAGCGCGCTATTCCGCGCCTACGAAGGCACTTTTGGTCAACGCATCCGATTTTAAAGGGCCGATAGCGGCGATGCTCTTTAGGACAAACGGCACAGTGGTAAAGCAGGCAAGCATTTCAATCTGGTAATTTGGACTTGAGTCGGTTTAAGTTGAACCGCTATTATTTTACGAAATCCTGATCGATAATTCCGCCAGAGGTGTGAATTAGGACATGATAAACTCCCGAAGGAATATCTCCTAAATTATAGTTCACACCGCTGATACCCTGGCTGAAACCGGTACCTTGGCTGAAAATCAGATTGCCAGAAACAGAATACACTTTCGTGTTCACAATTCGTGTGGCAGGATTCATTCCTTCTATCTGCATGCTGCCACTTGGGCTGATCTTTATTTTTAACCTGGGCTTTACAGGCAAATTCTCCACGGAGACCGTTGAATTTGGAACTGTGCCCTCAATGGAATAATACCCCATCGAAGAATAATTTGAAAAGCCAGTTTGAGGGGTGCCTTCAGCACCGCCTTTAATCAACAGTGTGTAATGACCTGGTACCAAATCATTAACCAGATCCGCAAAGCGGGACCCTTTGGGATTGCTTTTGGCAATGAGGCCCCCAGAATTATCGTGTAGTTCCGCTTGTACATCTAGCATGGCTCCGCCTAGATATTCCGTTCGATCGATGTGCAGCTGGGCTTTGCCCCCGCCCGCCTTAATCTCGAATTGAAACTCATCACTGTCATTATTGGAACCGATATTGCCCCGATTCAGCAAGGCTGAAACCAAACCGCCATTTTCACTAATAACCAGTGGCACGGGCCGGGGTTTATCATCGGGCAAATAATCAAGGTACCGGTTTATAAGTTTTAAATCATCCTGTTTTTGGGTGGCGGTATTGTATTCCCCTTTGCTGTAGTGGTAGAGGGCGTTGTTTCCCCAGCTATTGCCCACCCAAATGTTTCCCATTAATGCAGCCCAGTGGAATTCAGGAAATCCGAGAAAATATTCAGTGCCGCCATTTTCACCTGGTACGCCACCATCGTGACTGAGGCCTAATTGATGACTAATTTCATGTCCCGCGATCCGTCCCTGTGCGTATCCATCCGATTCGGGTTCAAGGGTACTGTAATCAGTGGTTCCAAAGGAATTCAGTGAAGCAAAGGAGCCAGTACTGCTATTGGTAAACCGGGCAATACCGGAATTTACCACTTCGGTGGAATCATAAACACTTTTATCCGTGGTGACATTCACATCAAATGCGGATAACAGGGATGAAACACTCTGCCAGGTTTGCCATATTCCCTCTTTGGTAAGAAATAGGGGCGTGGACCCATTTAGGGTGCGGGTTATGTCGAGATACATCACCTTTTTACTTCCGGGGCGACTTTGCAAAGTGCGGATGTCTCTGTTGTCGTAGGGACCAATGTGACGCTCGGGGCCGGGCGCCTGTACCGGACTGGCGGCTTGTTTGGACAGGCCGTTGCCGGCGCTGTGTCTGCCACTGATGATGCATACCGGCTTAATTTTTTCCATGGGTACTTCTTCTACCACCAATCGGCCGTTTATATCCGTGGTATATTCATAGGCAATATGACGGCTTTCCAGCACAATCCAACCGTACAAATTACTCGGGGAGCCTTTGAAAATGAATTCCGAAATGTCCCCTTGGTTGGACTGCCCCGTAACTGACAATCTGTTGTTTTTCAGATAGTAATCCCTGATAGGTACGGTAAAAGTTTCACCTCGACTCGAAACAAATGAAAACCCTGAACCGGGTTTTAAATTCCGATTTTTTAACACTGTAAAATAATCGCCCACTGAACCCATATTCATTTGGATTCCAGGATAACCCAGGCTGTATAGGAACAATGCACCGAGCAAAATCGATTTCATAATTGGCTCCTGGCACCCATTGTGATTATAAATGAATTTATGCGTAAAATACTGCGCATTTTTTAAGAAAAGTTTAACAATTCCATTTTCATTTTAAATATTCCAAAAAAATGGGTGCTTTATTCCCATTCATAGCTTGTTTCGCTTATCCAAATAAATCGTACTATTCTCCTAACCTCATGTTAACTCCAGTCGGAAAATGAATTGAACGTAAACTTTAAGTTTAGAGAACAAAGTGGGCCTATATGCAATTAGCAAAAGAATGGATCCAGTTCAGCTGCCTTTTCTTCTTCCTTATCCTGGCCACCAGTGCCACGGCGCAGACCCATCCTATCACCATCCACGCGAACCAGCGAATTGCCTCCCTGCAGATGACGCCGGTGGAATACCAAAGCTGGAAGGATAAAGACGAATTCTTGGTCACCACCAAACGCGAGGCTATCTTCAAGGATATCTATTCAACATTCAATGACGCGTTCGATTTTATTTTTCTTGTGCTTAACGAGCCAAAGGTTCCCATCAACCTGGATTATGCAGGATTATTGATTTCGGTTTCGAATAAAACCACCGGCCTCGGCGCATCGGTTTATGATAATTCAAGCAGGTACGGGTCGGCGGGACGGCTCAAGTCGGTGATGGCCCTGACCGCCAAGGACTACATCCAGTACGGACCGTCTTTGCACGAACTGATGCACACCTGGGGAAACTTTGGCATCGCTGCCGGGGGATTCGATGCAGGAGGTCCTGTTAAGGACTACAGGGCCCACTGGGGTTTTACTGGAGGAAATACTGCAGGACAGATTGGTGGCTTTGTTCAGAGTAGCCTGGTTGAAAACGTAGGCGGAAAGGCCAATCGTTACCGGACCGACCCATTCGGACAATTTGCCAATGGTGGAAATTCAGTCCCGTATTCTGAATTCGAACGTTACCTGATGGGAATGATTCCCGTAACCGGCGTTGCACCCTTCGATGTCTTCAAGGATATTACCGCTTATGATTATAAGACAAATGAATTTGAAGCAACAACGAGGGTCCGTTACGACAATGCACGGATTATTTCAGAGCTGGGTGCGCGATCACCTACCTCGGCGACTGCCCAGAAAGATTTCCGGCTGCTCATCGTGGTGCTGAGCGATGCTCCACTTACCACCCTCGAATGGACAAACTATGACAAAGAAGCGGAGTGGTTTGGGCGTCCTGCTGACGATGGAACCTATCTATACAACTTCTGGGAAGCCACCGGAGGAAAAGGGACTATGGAAACCGGGAAGCTGAACAACGCCTTAAAAGGGGTGACCATGCTTGCCGGGGATAAGTCTGGTAGGACACATTTCAATCTGCCTATGTCGTCAAAAGCACCATTTAACCTTCTTGGCCAAAAAGGAAAACTCCGAAAGCACTAAATTTTGGCTGTGCCTTTTGATTCACCACCCTATTGTTCTTTTATTTTTTTTCCAATAAGGTTTTAATATTCGATTGGCTATTTTCGAAGGCGGTCCCAAGCATGCTCTTCATCATTAGCCCCATCCACCGACCCACAGGGTATGTATTGTCAGTGTAAAACGTCCATTTAAATTGTGTTCCACCATCGAAAGGATTGATTTTTCCGACTTCCAATTCCGTAATCGTCATCTTTCCCGTGCCTGTTTTATTTCCTACCCAAGACATTTCTGATCCTATCTGCATTTCCGGGCCAGCAAGCGAAATCTTTTGCCTGATCCATTACTAGTTGTGCGAGCACGGCAACTACATCCGAGGGCGTTGGCATGGACTCGATTTCTTGGCTTAGCTTTTTTGCGCTTTCGCGAAAGTTGGGATTGTCGAGCAAGGCCCGCACATGGGTTCGCACCGCTTCGGCGGATACTTCATTCGGCATAAGGGTTTTTCCCACGCCCGCTGAACTACAGCGTTCCGCATTTCGGAATTGATCCGCGCCCTGCGGTATCGATAAAAGTGGAATGCCTGCCGACAGCGCGCTGAGCATGGTCCCTGAACCACCGTGACTCACTACCACATCACAGTGCGGGAACAAGAGCGTTTGCGGCAAATAGCGTTCGATATGGACATTTTTTGGCTGGGGGCCGAATACGGCCGGTTCGCCATTTTTGCCTAGGGTCACGATGATATTAATCGGCTCGTCGCGCAAGGCTTCGAGTATGGTCCGAAACAAAGGCTGGGTATCATTGAAAAGAGTTCCCATGGTAATATAAGCGGTCGGAACCGAGGGCATGGCATCAACCCAGGCAGGCAAGCGTTCTCCCACCTCGGCGTCGAAAGCGACGGGGCGCATCGCCTGTTGCGAAACCACTTTTGCGATGCCGGGGAATTGTAGGCTTGGTGGGCAAATATCCAGATAGAGGTGACGATATAATCCGGCCAGCGGAGGCGGCTCTTGCCCAATCTGTTTCCAAAGCGGAGCGAGCCATTCTGCCGCGAGCGCGACGATTTCATCGGGCATGATATGTCCGAAGCTATGGTTCACAAAAGGAATGCCGGCGGCCGTCGCAGCAATAGGTCCCGCGAGCTCGCTCGTGTCATGAATCAGCAAATCCGGTTTAAACTCCTCGATTATCTTTAGCAAATCGGGAAGCATAATAGGTGCGCTATGTTGGCCGAAAATACGTGGGAACCCCATTTTGGGGCGTTCAGGAGGCGGGACCTTCATCATATCGCCAATAACCTTGCGCATCATCTCACCGCGTTCCGGCATTTTGAGTCCTGCGGGGTAGGCCCTGAATCCGCATCGCTCCACGCGTTCACAAAAGTCGGTGGCCGTCGCGAAAGCGATTTCATGCCCACTCTCAACCAGCGCCCGCGCGATGGGCCCCATAGGATGGAAATGACCGAAAGCGGGGCTGCACGTTAAAAGTACGCGCATGGGCCGAACCGGTCCTGAAAATTCTAATGAAGCCGGGGTATTCGGGGCGAGTGTCGTAGGTTCCATATCATTCTCCAAATGTGAGAGGCATGTAGAGAATGTAATCCTAGCTTACCTTGGATTTCCTTGACTTGGGTTAGGATTTTTAGGACTTAATGGTCAATCTTTTCCGGAGGCGACTTAGGGATTCCGGTTCAATCCCCAAATAAGCGGCGATATAGTGCAGGGGAATCCTTTGAAACAGATCCGGCTGCTCCTTGGCCAACTGCAAATATTTTTCTTCCGGTGATTCCACTTTTGCCGCCGTGGCGCGATTCAGTGTGGAGAAAAGCGTCCGCTGGATTTTCTCTTCATGAAATACTTTATACTTGGGAAAGATCTCTATGACCATTAAATAGTTCTGACGGGAAAGGGTTAGCACTTCGGAGTCTTCCAAAGCCTGAACAAAATAGCGGGTAGTTTTTTCCAAAAAAAAACTTTCCAAATCCCCCACCCACCAATCTTCGGTAGCAAAATTCAGAATGCTCTCTTTGGCGCTTTCAAGGATTTGATAGCGACGAAAGCATCCTCGGTTTACATAGGCGGTTTCCCGGCATATATCCCCCGGACTGAGAAGGTAGGCTTTTTTCTTGAGGACCCGTGATTCCCAATATGTGAGAAATCTTTGGATTTCATCCTCAAGCAATCCCACATTGCTTCTCAGCAACTTCAAAAATTTTGGGTGGATAATCTTGGGTAAGGCCATTTGCTAATAATAATAATCACCGTAAGGTCTTTGCTTTCAGTGAAGGAATTGACCCAAACAGACCCCGTAGTGGCCGGATTCACATTTCCGTTTTCCAGGCTTTGGGCGCCCACCATCGGTCGAGGATTTTCTTGCCTTGGGTCATTTCTTTCTCGCTTTCAATTGGGTTAATACTTTGTCCAGTTGAGTGAATCGTTCGGCCATGGCTTGGAAAACGAAACAGGGTCCCCCGGAGAGGGGGTAGCGGAAGCCCCCTTCAGGAATACCACAGGCAGGGCTGGAGCGAGGGGGAGGCTTCCCCCGCAAAAGGCTTATGTACTGGAAACTGGGTGCATAATTATGAAAAGATTGTCGGCGGAATTGGCAATGGCCGTTTTATTGGAAAAAAAATTAGTCTCTCAGGGAGTGGCCACTACAAACTCTCGTCCCGCGTCTCGCGCAATAGTATCAGCGCAAACAAGGTAATCGCCGCAGCCGCGGACAAATAATAGCCCACAAAACGCAGTCCATAATTCGTCGCCAAATATGTTGCCGCATACGGAGCCAAGGACGCTCCAAAAATCCCGGCAAGATTAAAGGTCAATGATGCCCCGGTATACCGCACTCTCGTGGGAAATAATTCCGATAGGATTGCCCCCAAGGGTCCATAACATAGCCCCATTAATCCCAATCCCAGGGCCAATGACAGCACCACCAAGGGCGTGCTCCCAGATCCGAACAAAGCTCCGAAGCCAAGTCCGAACAGAATAATCGCAACCATGATCACCATTTGCGTAATCCGACGTCCATACTTGTCCGCTAACCAACTGGCAATGGGAATGGTTAGTCCGAAAAAAACTACGCCGAACATTTGCATCAGTAAAAATGAATTACGGGAATAGCCCAAGGATTTCGTTCCCCAGGTCAAGGTGAATACTGTCATTAGGTAAAAGTTTACGAATACCGTCAAGGCTAGCATAGTTCCCAAGACTATAGTCGATCCGTGGGATTTGAAGAGTTCCAAAATAGGCATGCTAACGCGTTCCTGCTTTTCCATGGACTTCCGAAATACGGGTGTTTCCTCTAAGCGTAGACGCACATAGAGCCCGACCAAAACCAGCAAGGCACTGGCTAGAAAAGGAATGCGCCAACCGAATGAGAAAAATTGAGCGTCACTGAGGAATCGGCTGAGCGCCAGAAAGATTCCGTTTGAAAGGATGAAACCGATGGGTGCTCCCAATTGCGGAAACATACCGTACCATGCGCGTTTCCCTGGTGGAGCATTTTCGGTAGCCAAAAGAACTGCACCGCCCCATTCTCCTCCCAGTCCTAAGCCTTGTCCAAAACGACATAGGGCCAATAGGGTCGGGGCCCATATTCCAATCTGATCATAGGCGGGCAATAAACCGATAACCACGGTGGATAGACCCATGGTGAGTAGCGCCGCTACTAAGGTTGCTTTGCGGCCAACACGATCGCCAAAATGACCGAACAAGGCTGAGCCCACAGGGCGGGCAAAAAAGGCGAGAGCGAAGGTGGCCAGTGATTGCAAGGTTGCCGTGGTGGGATCGGATTTGGGAAAGAACAAATGTGGAAAAACCAAGACGGCGGCAGTGGCATAGATGTAGAAGTCGAAGAATTCAATGGCCGTGCCAATTAGGCTGGCGAATAGGATATGCGCGGGAGAATTAGATCTTGTGGTCATTTAATAAGGATAGGAAATCTAATGGGTGGTAGAGGGGCGTAAGGCGGTTACCCAAGCAACAACTTCGTCCAGATCCAAGGATTCAACATTTCCCCAATAACGAAATTCTTGGAAGGCTTTCCCATTCTCTTTTCCTGACGAGGGCCAACTTACGGACTGGTTGGCGCACAATCGAAATGGTCTATTTTTTTGCTTGCCACGATTCAGTATGCGTAACACTGGCAATTGTCTCAATTCCTTGTTACTAATAGATCAGAAGTTGACCGGTTGCTTCAAATTTTTCAAATCAAACAAGAGGTGGTCCATGAAAAACAGTTTTGGGAATAAAACTATGGTATTTGGCACTGTTCTCGCGATTCTTGCGACAGCAGTCATTTCTGCCCCTAAGAATGTGTTGCATTATACGAAAACGGGTTATTTTGTGCATACTTATGGAGTTCTGGGCTGCACTACGGCATTAGACAATTTGGCAGCGCAATATCATTTCACCGTCAAACATTCCAATAATCCTAATGATTTACTCAATCTGAGGTTCTATGACTTAGTCGTGTATGATAATAATTCTGATGCAGGTGCCGTTAACAATACAGTAATCACCGCGCCTCAACAGGCCCTTATGGACTATATGAATAACGGTGGAAAATATCTGGGAATTCACGGTGCGATTGATCATCGAGATCAATGGACTTGGTATGACAGCGCTTTGTACAGTGGCGCTAAACTCGAATCTCATTTGGATGGAGGGTTCGATGTTTTTACGGATACCTCGACAGAAACCAAAAAAGATCTTGCATTGGGCCGCATGTGGGATTATTGCAAAGACAGTCTGAATATGGCCAAAGACATTGTTCATTATTCTTCGGAAATTTCCTACTTCGATTCTGATGTGCGCGGCAAACCCAACGTGGTTGTCTTTCAAGAATTGCGCGGCGAAACCGCCAAAAATAAGGTTCGGCAAAGTTTCAGCTGGATCAAATCGATGCCGAATGGCGGAAAAATGATGTATTCGGCCCTGGGCCATAGCACTGGAGAGTGGACAGAAAACAATGCATGGCTAACGAAGGCGACTTGGGCCTATATGAAGTACTTAGTTGGAGACTTTAACCAACCGGTTGCGATCCACAAGCCAAAAATTTCAACTACGGGATCTTTTGTTGAAATTAATACGGCAAAAAGCCATAACTTTCTGATCCGTGATGTGGGCGGTAAATGGATCGCAAGTGGAAAGGCTTCCGCTCAGAGTGAGTTTAAACTAAATGAAGGCCTGTACTTTGTAACGGTTCATTCAGCTGGTTCAGTTCTTACCAAATGCATATTCATACACTAGATTAAAACCCGTCCTGAAAGGTCCGCTCACGCGTTATTTTGGGACCTGGGACGAAGCTTCCAGAGGCAGCATCCCCATTCATTAGCCAATATTCAATTTCGGTTTCATTCTTTATCACTCAGTTTTGATTTCAGTTTGACCCGTTCAAAGTGTAGTGAATAAATTTCAAAATATTGAATGGTTAGCCTATTGGCGAGTCCTATTCTGAACGCGCTAAACATCTCGATAAATCGGACCCTCCGCAAGGTATTCATCAATGCCTCCACACGTGGGCTTAGATTTCCAGCTACAGCCTTTAGTCAATTTACACAATTGCCAATTTGGCAAATGCATGAAGTGGGAAACGGCTGATTTCGCTTCAATATGCAAGTATTAAATTTTAACCAGATTCATTTCTGGGCTCAGGCATTGTCAAAATGGCAAATGATAAGTGTAGTAGGCTGGGTATAGGATGCCTATTATGGAGACACATGTTCATTGAAACCCGTTCTGTAAATACCCATCCCCGTCACCCCTGGAAGGTCACCCCATGAATTTGAATAGGAGTCGACATGCTCAGTAAATCACAGGCGAAAGCCTTTTTTTTTGGAGGCACCGGAATATTCGGCGCCATCTTCATCGCCCTTACCGTGGATTCGATGAAACAGGTTCCCGCCCGGACCCATGAAGACAAGATGACGGCCCAGGTCGTAAGCGGTAAAAAGATTTGGGAGAAAAACAATTGCATGGGCTGCCACACTCTTTTCGGTGAAGGCGCCTATTATGCTCCCGAGCTGACCAAAGTCTACGACCGACGTGGTGAGCCCTGGCTAAAGATTTTCCTAAAGGATCCGGAGGCCATGTTCCCCGGACAAAGGAAAATGGTCAACTATCATTTCAATGATACCCAGATTGAGGACGTCATCGCTTTCTTGAAATGGTGCGGTCAAGTGGATCTCAATGGTTTTCCGGCCAAACCACCCTTGCGGGACTTATTAAGCAAGCCCGTGAGCGAAGCTGTCGCCCACCCGGTTAGCACCAAACCCCAGCCCGCCATCTTTCAGGCCCTATGCACGTCTTGTCATTCCCTGGGCGGACAAGGCGGTATAGTCGGTCCTGCTTTGGATTCGGTTTTTGCACGCAAAACCAGAGACGAAATGGTCGTATGGATCACGGACCCTGCCAAGGTCAAACCCGGTACCCTGATGCCTAAACTGCCTTTGGCTCCGGAACAAATCGACAGCCTAGCCGACTATCTCTCATCCTTCGGAGGTGCCCAATGAAATTCAAATCGCAACAAATAGCATACTGGTATTTTGCAACCGCCTTGCTCTTATTCAGCTTGCAAATCGTCTATGGTTTCATCATGGCCTTTGCGCATATCGGCTACGATGTGCTGCATCCCTGGATAGCCTTCAATACGGCCCGCGCCGTGCATACCAACCTGCTGGTGGTCTGGTTGATTACCGGATTCATGGGGTCAGCCTATTTCATGATTCCGGAGGAGAGTGACCGGGAGCTCTGGTCGCCGAAGCTGGCCATTGTGCAATTGATCGCCTTGATTATCGTGGGCGTAACTGCCGTGATCGGATTTCACCTCAACTGGTGGGAAGGCCGGAAATTTTTGGAAATCCCCCGGCCCTTGGATTACCTCGTCGTAATTGACATCCTGGCCTTCCTTCTAAATATCGGAATGACCATTTTCAAAGGCAAACGTTTCACAAGCACGGCTTTGGTTCTGTACATGGGCTTGCTTTTCGCCGCGCTGCTTTATCTTCCCGGCATGATAGATTTTGACAACCAGACGCGCGATTCCTTCTACCGCTGGTGGGTGGTGCATCTCTGGGTGGAAGGCGTTTGGGAATTGATCATGGGCGGCATCCTCTGCTACCTGCTGATTAAACTGACCGGCGTGGATCGGGAGGTTGTCGAAAAATGGCTCTATGTCATCGTGGGTCTAACCTTCGTCTCGGGCATACTGGGCACTGGCCATCACTACTACTATATCGGTACACCGCGTTACTGGCTGATTATCGGCGGTGTTTTTTCCGCACTCGAGCCCGTGGCTTTCCTAGCGATGGCAATCGCCGCCGTGACCATGGTGCGCAAGGGTGAACGGAAACATGAGAACAAGTTGGCCCTGAGCTGGACCTTAGCCTGCGCCATTCTCTCCTTCCTGGGCGCGGGATTTTTGGGCATCGCTCATACCATTCCCGGCGTGAACCTCTATACCCACGGGACCCTGGTAACCGCCATGCATGGGCATTTGGCCTTTTGGGGAGCCTATGCTTGCATCAATCTGGCCATGATGTCTTATGCCATGCCTTTGCTTACGGGCCGTAAACTTTTTGATACAGCCGGTTCGCAATGGGCCTTCTGGTTTTCCAATGTCGGCATGATCGCCATGACTGGGGCGCTCGCTGTGGCGGGCGTGAGTCAGGTGGTGCTCGAGCGTCGCATGGGGCTGGATTTCATGACAGTGCAAAGGGAAATCGAAGTGCATTTCATCGGCATGGTGCTGGCTGCAACCTTGTTCAGCACCGGCATCTTCCTGTTCGTACTCAATTTCATCCGCTACGGCACACCCAAATGGGACGGAGCAAAATGAATCCACTCTTGCCGTTCTACCTGCCGACCGATCACGAGGAGGACGTTTTCATGTCCGCCTATCGGAATAAACTTCCTGTGATGCTGAAAGGTCCAACGGGATGCGGCAAAACGCGGTTCGTGGAATATATGGCCGCCAAACTGGAGCGGCCCTTGATAACCATATCCTGCAATGAGGATACCACGGCCACGGATTTATTGGGACGGCATCTTTTCAAGGGCGGAGATACGGAATGGTGTGACGGCCCCTTGACCCGGGGAGTCCGCGAAACCGCTATTGTTTATTTGGATGAAATCGCCGAGGCGCGCGCCGATGCCATGGTGGCCATCCACCCGCTCACCGATTACCGCCGGGAATTGTTCCTGGACCGCACCGGTGAAACCCTTCGGGCCGCTGAAGGATTCATGCTGGTCGTCTCGTATAATCCCGGCTACCAGAAAAGTCTGCGTGAGCTCAAACCCTCCACACGCCAGCGCTTTGTGGGCTTGACCTTTGCCTATCCCAGCGAAGATCAGGAATCGGACATCATCGAAAAGGAATCGGGCATTGAACCCAAAACCGCAAAAAAACTGGTGAAAATCGGAAGGAAAATCCGTGGGCTGAAGGAACTTTCCCTGATGGAATCAGCCAGCACGCGTTTGTTAATCGCAGCTGGATTGCTAATCCGGGGAGGACTCCCACCGCGCCTAGCCTGTTATACCGCCATGGCCGAGCCCTTAACGGATGATGCGGATGCGTTGGCGGCATTGAAACAGCTTATTGATATTTCCATTTGATCCGGACGCATCGGGAGTAAAGTAAA
>JAYUHW010000306.1:0-1944 GCA_043766615.1 Fibrobacteria bacterium
AGAAAGCCACCTGCATAAATGGTGGAAGCATCCGGTGACAATGCAACAGATTTGGGCTGCCCCAATCCATCTCCTAAAAACTCACCGCTTCTTATAAGCCCTTCAAAACTCAAATTGCCTGTTTTGGAATCCCGGCTAAACCAGGAAATTGCGGAACCATCGGACGCAGATGCATAAAGTGTTTTACCGTTTGGAGTAAAAACAATTCCATGCGCGCCCCTTAAACCGTTTGTGCCTGCGTCTACAGTGGAGATGAAACCTTTGAAGTTGAGCGACCCAGCGTCGATTTTTTGGAAATAACCCAAAACAAGCAAGAAAAGAATCAAACCCATGTGGAAGTATTTTCTCATATTCACGATCTATCTTTGATATGTACTCGATCCAAAGATAAATAGATTTCCCAAACCTTACCCAAGGTGGGAGTTGCACTTGGAAAAAGGCAATACGATTAGGTAACTGCTTCCAATTATTCCTAAATTACCCAAGTATGCCGGAATACAAATACCTGGATCCTTTTCCCCTTGGTTCGGACGCTACGCCATACCGACTCATCACGCGCGAACACATTACTCTGGAACATTTTAAGGATAATGAGCTGCTTCGTGTCGACCCGGAAGCATTGACAATACTGGCCCAGGCGGCGTTAGCGGATGTCAATTTCCTGTTGCGACCCGCGCATTTGTCCAAACTTCGCGGTATTTTAGACGATCCGGAAGCGTCTGAAAACGATTGCTTTGTCGCCGAAACCCTGCTCAAGAACGCGGTTATCGCAGCGCGAGGTCAGCTCCCTTCTTGTCAAGATACGGGTACAGCCATTGTGATAGCGGAAAAGGGCGAGTCTGTTTGGACTGGCAGCCATGACGAAGCGGCACTGGAAGCGGGAATTTTTAGAACCTATCAAGACAAGAATTTGCGCTACTCGCAAATGGCGGCGCTATCTATGTTCGAAGAAAAAAATACCGGTAGCAATTTACCGGCGCAAATCGATATTCATGCCGTTCCCGGTTCGGAATACCATTTTCTTTTCTTGGCCAAGGGGGGCGGTTCTGCCAACAAAACCTATCTCTTCCAAGAAACGAAATCCTTGTTGAATGAGAAGTCCCTGGAAAAATTTCTGCGCGAGAAATTGTTCTCACTCGGTACGGCTGCATGTCCGCCGTATCACCTGGCAGTGGTTATAGGCGGCACCTCCGGGGAAGCAACACTTAAAGCTGTAAAGTTGGCTTCAGCGGGTTATTATGATTCCCTGCCCATGGAGGCCACAGGAGCTGGACAAGCCTTTCGCGATGCGGAGTGGGAAGAGCGCATTCTGCAAATGGCCCAAGAAAGCCGCATCGGGGCCCAGTTTGGCGGTAAGTATTTTGTGCATGATGTGCGCGTATTGCGCTTGCCTCGGCACGCTGCTTCCTGTCCAGTGGGTATTGGGGTCAGTTGCAGCGCGGATCGCAATATCAAAGGCAAGATCACGCGTGATGGAATTTTCGTCGAACAATTGGAAACGGATCCGGGACGTTTTCTAGCGACTTACAAATCCGTAGCATCACAGCCACCCATCGCCATCGATCTCAATCAGCCTATGCCGGAGATTCTCGCCAGTTTATCCAAACATCCCATCAAAACCAGACTCAGCTTAAGCGGACCCCTTATTGTAGCCAGGGATGTGGCGCATGCCAAAATCAGCCAACTGCTGGCTTCGGGTGGTTCCATGCCGCAATATTTTAAAGACCATCCCGTCTATTATGCCGGTCCCGCTAAAACCCCGGAAGGCATGGCCTCCGGTAGCTTCGGCCCCACTACGGCCGGCCGCATGGACGGCTATGTTGACGCATTCATGGCACAGGGCGGATCGATGGTGATGCTCGCTAAGGGAAACCGTTCCCCAGTGGTGCGAGAAGCTTGCGCCAAGCACAAAGGTTTCTACTTGGGATCCATCGGTGGGCCCGC
>JAYUHW010000307.1:0-2188 GCA_043766615.1 Fibrobacteria bacterium
TTTACTGTTTACATTAATGGCGCGCCTGTTTCGACCAAAGCACAGGTAGGCGCCCTATCCGACGCATCAGCCACCGACTTGTCCATCGGCATGACGCGGTCAAAAACCTCCTTTCCTGTAGGCTCACTGTTTTCTGACACCCCAGGATTCAAATCGAACATGGTTTTCAGTGGATTGATAGATGAACTCAAAATATTTGACAAGGTTTTAACTGCAAGTGAAGCAACCGCCGAATATACCACAGGCAAACCAAGCATAACGCAACCGCTGCAGCCTTGGGTTTTTCCTTCGGGACCCGCTACCGCATCACGATTCGGCGCTCAATACACCAATCTCAAATACAGTCCCGAATGGGATGGCTTATGGAGGGTGGGGGATTATTCAGATATTGTCGTGACATTCGATACAAAACCTTGGCGGTATGTTTTCTGGCGGGGGACGCGGTATTTGCCATCGCTCGTGACCAATTCTGGATCCACAGGCATCTGGAGTTCCGACCAAAGTGCGGAGCGTTTTACCGGAATATGTTACGAACACATGTCCGATATGCAATGTCGTTATTCAAATGCCCGATTAGTCGAAAATTCCGACGCCCGGGTTATCGTACACTGGCGGGTGGCATCGGTCAATATAGCGTACCAATGGACCGATGTGGACCCAGATGGTTGGGGGCTCTGGACCGATGAGTACTGGACCATTTACCCGGACGGTGTTTCGGTTCGTTATCAGCTTGCCCACAATGCAACACCTGCCTATATCAGTTCGGAAATGAACCAGAATGAAATCCTGCATATGCCAGGGCAGACTACCGACGACTTGCTTCCCAACGATGCTATAACCGTGGCCAATACCAACGGCGGCACGCAGACGATTTACCATTTAGGCGGCGCAACCGCCGATCCCGGGGGTGACAAAAACCTTCAGTTCACAAATCTGAAATCATCAACCAAGCATTTTGAAATAGGAGAAATCGGCGCCTCGGTGGAAACCTTTATTACGAATAGTGTCTACTGGAATGGATGGAACCACTATCCTGCCCAGGTCGTCCCAAGCGACGGCACTCAAATTTTTCTATACGACCGTCCCGCATCCACATGTCCGTCAACGATGCATGAGGTTCGGCGCGTCCTAGACAGTAAAACCCTGGAAGCTATGACACTCTACGGACTCACGGACGGAACAGTCTCCGGCTTAACTGGCCTTAACCGCTCCTGGAACTATACACCGCCGGTATCTAACGTGCAAGGATGCGATAGTCTGGTATATGAAAAAAGAGAACGCGCCTGGAAAATGAATAAATCGGCGGACACCGTACGCTTTACCCTAGCCGCTTCCAGCAACAGCCCGATTGTAAACCCGGCTTTCACAATTAAAAAATGGGGCAACGGAGGCGCGAATGTCTCCCTTAAAATAGACGGGGCTTCCGTAACGCCGGGGCCAGATTTTCGCAGGGGAGTGGTGGTAGATCCGGATGGAACACGAAAGCTGGTGATTTGGTTGCGGTATTCGGCGACCAAGCCAGTGTCATTTGAGATAAGCCCTTAATAAGTTAGAATCAAAGCAAATCACGTAGGATCTGGGCCGCTTGCGCAATGAGGGCATGCGAATCCCCGGACTTGGGTGGATTGAGTTCCACCACCATTTGCAAGGGCTTGGAATACAAGAAGCGCATGGGCCGTTTGAATTTTCCGACCAGGATTCCCATCTCCTCCTTTTCAGGGATATGCATTTCCGAATACTGCAAATTAAGCAGGTTTCCAACGATGGCAATTTTCTGAAAGCCCAGTCGCGCCGCGATGATCCGACACACCATGGTTTGTAGCAGCACTTCCGCCGATGTTGGCAATTGTCCAAATCTATCCAGCAATTCCTTACCCAGTTCGTCGACCTGAACGACATCTGAACAGCGCGAGAGTTTTTGATATAACGCCACCCGTTGGAATCCATCCTCGACATATTCCTCAGGTAGGAAGGCGTCTTCCGGAAATTCGATTTCCGGATTGAGGGATGGAATGACCTTGGCACCTTGCATTTCTTTGACGGCTTCGCGCAGCATGCGATGATAGGTTTCGAAGCCCACGGCTGCGATATGACCGCTTTGTTCCAAGCCCAAAATATTTCCCGCGCCTCGTATTTCCAAATCCCGCATGGCGATTTGAAAACCGCTGCCGAGGTCGGTGAATTTTTC
>JAYUHW010000308.1:0-7178 GCA_043766615.1 Fibrobacteria bacterium
GGTAAGTTTGCCATCTACGGCCAGCGGCTACGCCGCTAAACGGAGAACAATTAAAAATGGATTTGCCGAATCAACCAAGCGGCGAATAGCGCGACCAAAAGCAAAGCCACCGCACCAACTACAATTCTACCCTTGGTCTTTTCACGCTTGGTGAAGCCCTCGGCATCCAGGTTATCTTCGTATTGACCCGCTTCAGGAAGGTCTATGCCATCCAAATAGGTGTCTTCCGACCAGCCCGTATTCTCATCTGAACCACAGTGGCGACACGCCTTAGCATCGCTACGGATGTCTTCTCCGCAATGCGAACACGGGACCCATTCTACTTTGCCCATCTTGTGACAGCGCAACCGAATTAACGGTACACGCGCCAAGCCACCGGAGAGTGGGCGGATGATGGCGTCTGCGCATGAGTAGGCGCTTGCTTAGAAGCAACGGTCTGCCTATCTAGGTCGCGACCTTGAATATCAAACGGCGCACTAGCAGAAAATTCAACCGAGTTTATTCGAGATGCCTTTTGCACAGGTTTAGTTATGGCTGATTCTCTTCCAACATAAAAGGTCATTGTATCCCGAATGGGGCTGATGTCATGAATCAACAAGCCCGATGTGAAATCATCATTCCATTTGGCGGTTGGAATTGTGGTGGGTCCGAAAGTGGATTTTGTCACAGAAGAAAAATAATCGAAAGGGTCCGTGCTCGGCTCCGGCCACTTCGTTTTGTTCAAATCCCCTCTGCCATCCGCTTGCACCACGGAAAGCCCCAAAATATCAGGCGGATTATTATCAGGAATGTCACTATCAAAATGGAACATCAAAATGCCACTTCCTTTTATTTCCGCCCTGCGGCCAACGTTTTTCCAGTTGGACCAGAAAAAACATTCTCCGGGTTTATCGGGATTGAGATATCGAAATCCCGATTTGGAGTTGGCCAGAGCATGAAAAAAGGCATTTGTATTCTTATCGATATCGACAATATCGATCCAGCCTTGATCGGCGCGGTAAAAATCATTGATAGGCACAGGATTCACCGTGTGCGCATTGCCCATTAGGCAGTAATCCCCAAATCCATAGAGATCCGGCCAGCCAAAAACCATATGACCGGTCTCATGGCTAAAGGTCATCAAATCCAGTGTGGACCCCAAATTAGTCATCATATATTTGCCAAGTACAACTCCGTCCCGAGTCTGGCTTTTAATGCTGCCGGCATGGGGCCACAGTCCACGGGAAAAGGAGCCCATTGGGCCGGCATAGGCAATACTAATGGCTTCTGTCGTGCCATCCAGGTCATTGTCGAATTTGGAATAATCCACGGTCGCGTCAAAATACTCCAGCACTTCGGTCAATAATTCCTTTGACCTGGAAAAATCTGTAGCGGCTTCATAGTAGGACTTGGGGTTCTTGGCGCGGTAGTAGCCATGAATTTCATTTTGAAAATCCACTTTACCATTGGAAATATCCGCCCAGTAATCGCGTACGGATCCCTGGCATCCGTATAGGTTATAGCCCGGTTGATTAAGCCAGGCGTCGATTTGCGCTGTCGTGTATTTAGCCGGTACGTCACTGAAATCAACGAGCAAGGTTAAGCCCCAAATCATTCCAGTGGGGTGGGGATAATAATGCGTGACCTGACCCGATGTTTTGGGCAATACACCTTTGGGAACAATAGCTTGAACGGTTTCTTTTGGCCATGCGGTAACGGCCTTTCCATCCACCACAATTAAGGCCTCTACTGGATTCAAGTGAAGCAGAATGTATAGGACCGACCAAAAAATTGGTCCCCTATACACTCGGCAAAGGTTTCGATTAAAGCAGTTTTTGAAAAGCATAAATTACAGTCCCACGAATGCAAGAATTCCCAACTTAAAATTACTTCCAATGCATCCGGCTTAATATACGGCGGATTGGCCGTAAATAAGTGTCGATTTTGTCTGGATCTATTACTGAACCTTTGGCTGTTACCGGTAAACGCGCCAGGCCGATGGCTCCGGCAAAGGCGCTGATGCTTTTACCCCATCCGGCGTCCAAGTGCCTAGTTTGCGCCCCTGCAAGTTAAATGGCCTGCTTCCGGATGCCTGAATCTGGCCATCCTTGAATGCATTATTTCCAACTCTTACATCTACCGGACCCGATCCTACATAGAAGGTCATGGTATCCTGTACGGGACTGATGTCATGGATCACAAGGCCCGAAGCCGTGCCATCATTCCACTTGGACGCTGGGTTTGTAGCCGATCCAAAAATTGTTCCATTGCCTTTATAGAAATAGTCAAAAGGGTCCGTCCCCGGTATCGGCCACTTGGCCTTATTCAAATCCCCTTTTCCATCTGCTTGTACAACGGACAGCCCCAAAGTATTGGGGGGATCGTTATCGCGTATGCCGCTGTCAAAATGGAGCATCAGGATTCCACGGCCCTTTATTTCCGCCCGACGACCTACGTTTTTCCAATTGGACCAGAAAAAACATTCTCCTGGCCTGGCAGGATTAAGGTACCGAAATCCAGACTTCGAGTTGGCCGGAGCCTTGAAAAAAGCATTCATACTTTGGTCGACATCAACGATATCTATCCAGCCCTGATCGGCCCGATAAAAATCGTTGATGGTAACGGGATTGTAGGTATACGCATTGCCCATTAAACAATAATCACCAAAGCCGTAAAGGTCCGGCCAGCCAAAAACCATGTGCCCGGTTTCATGACAAAAAGTCATCAAATCCAACGAGGTCCCCAAATTGGTCATCATATATCGACTGAGGCGCACGCCATCCCGATTCTCACTGGTGCCACTGGCATGGGGCCACAACCCTCTGGAAAAGGCAACAGCAGGGCCGACATAGGCAATGCTGATGGCTTCTGTGCTGCCATTCTTATCATTGTCGAATTTTGAAAAGTCCACGGTCGCATCATAATACGCCAGAACCTCAGCAAGCAATTCCTTTGCCCTAGAAAAATCTGGGGCCGCTTCATAATAGGATTTAGGATTCTTGGCCCGATAGTACCCGTGGACTTCATTACGAAAATCCACCTTTCCATTGGAAACATCCGTCCAATAATCGCGAACCGATCCCTGATCATTGTAAAGATTATACCCCGGTAAATTCAGCCAGGCGTCAATTTGAGCGGTGGTGAAATTCGCCGGTTGGTCGCTAAAATCCACCAGTAACGTTAAGCCCCAAACGGTGCCGGTGGGATGCGGATAGTAGTGCGCATTGAGAGCAGACGTTTTTCCCAATGGGCCATTATTTTTCAACGCTTGAGACGAATCTTTTGGCCAAGCAGAAACCACTTTTCCATCTACAACGATTAGTGCCAAAGTAGGTTGGGACAGGAGTACCATCAGTGCTACTACCACTCCCAAAGAATAAAAGGACTTTACCAATATCGTCACTGAAGGACCCCATTCAATAAAAGTTGGCAGACTTTAGTATAGGGCAAACAACCCGCACTTACTTATCAAAATCGGTTAGGTGTCTATGTGAGAAACAGAGTAACTGGAACGATTGTATCCGGTGGACGGGCTTTCGGTCAGGGAATAATTAAATAAAAACCAAAAGGTAAGGAGGTTTTTAGCATACCCGCCGCCATTAGTCTCAAAAATCTCCACTACAACCACAAAGTTGTGGCCGTAAGTGGGAAGAATAACAGGTCAATAGTTAGGCGTAGAGTTTAGCGCGTATTTTTTGAACATCCTCATTGGCAAGATATTCATCATACGTCATGTTCCGGTCTATAAAACCCTTTGGGGTAACTTCTATGATACGCGTGGCAATAGTCTGAACAAACTGATGATCCTGTGAGGTGAAAAGCACTGTGCTGGAAACGTCCTTCAGAGCATTGTTGAGTGCGGTAATGGCTTCCAAATCCAGGTGATTGGTGGGTTCATTCAGAATAAGCACATTGGCCTGCAGCAGCATCATTCGCGCAAGCATGCAGCGCACTTTTTCACCACCGGAAAGCACGCTGGCACTTTTCTGTGATTCTTCTCCGGAGAACAACATTTTTCCTAGCCAGCCCCGGATGAACTGTTCATCCTTTTCTTTTTCTTTGGAAAACTGGCGCAGCCAGTCGACCAGATTCATTTCCGTATTGAAAAATTGCGTATTGTCTTTGGGGAAATAGGCGCGTGTTGTGGATGCGCCCCATCGGAAATTTCCTTTATCTTGTTTCATCTCATCCATCAACACACTGAATAATGTAGAGGCAGGCAAATCATCCCGGCCCACAAAGGCGATCTTATCGCCATTGCGCACATTGAGTTCGAAATCCTTGAATAGGAGTTTACCGTCCAACGATTTCGACATACCTTCAATTTCCAAGATGATTTTACCGGCGTCCTTTTCGGATTTGAATACAATAAACGGGTACTGGCGTGTGGATGGGCGGATATCATCCAAAGTGATTTTGTCCAAAAGCTTCTTGCGCGAGGTCGCCTGTTTGGACTTGGAGGCATTGGCCGAAAAGCGTTGGATGAAGGTTTGCAAGTCCTTGATCTTATCTTCTTTTTTCTTGTTGGTGTCTCGCTTTTGCAATAACGCCAATTGGCTGGACTCGTACCAAAAACTGTAGTTACCGGAATAGATGGAGATTTTCTGAAAGTCGATATCACAAATATGGGTGCAGACCTTATCCAAAAAATGGCGGTCATGGGAAACCACGATAACGGTGTTCTCAAACTGGTAAAGGAATTCTTCCAACCACATTACGGAATCAATGTCCAAATTATTGGTAGGCTCATCGAGCAGTAGTACGCCGGGATTTCCGAACAACGCTTGCGCCAAAAGCACACGAACCTTTTCGCCACCGGTGAGCTCTTTCATTTGGCGTGAATGGAGGGCTTCCTTTAAACCCAAGCCGCTTAACATGGTTGCCGCTTCCGACTCCGCATTCCAGCCATTCAAATCAGCATACTCCCCTTCGAGTTCCGACGCGCGCACCCCATCGGCCTCGGAAAAATCCGGCTTGGCATACAAGGCTTCTTTTTCTTGAATCACATCATAGAGGTTTTTGTGGCCCATGATGACGGTTTGCAAGACGGTGTGTTCGTCAAAGGCGAACTGGTTTTGGTTCAATACGCCCATGCGCATGCCCGGATCGAGGTTCACGCTGCCTGCATCCGGTTCTATTTCACCGGCCAGAATTTTTACGAAGGTGGATTTTCCTGCGCCATTGGCGCCAATCACACCATAGCAATTGCCGGGAGTGAATTTGAGGTCCACTTCCTTGAAGAGCGCGCGTTTGCCGTATGCGAGTGAAACACCATTTACGGTAATCATATCAACCTTGCTTTACCGAGGGTAAGAATTGCGGTGGATGTTGCAAAATAGCAAACCAGCCTTCGGCTTCCCAGGGAGGCAGGGCCCGCATGCCCCATTAAATAGGTCTTTAACGGTCTTTAGTGGTCGCAGAGAGGGTTGGTTGCGCTTCTAAGCGTCAAAAAATCGGCTTGATGAACGCGGCGGCCATGGCCATTAACAGGTTGGGCGTAACGGACGGTTGACTATAAATTGCGTAAATGGGCTCCCAACTTTGGGGTTTGAACTTTGATTTAAATTGTTCCAATCCCGGGAAATCATAAAACTTCCGGCCATTGGTACTCAGCTGTCGAAAGATGAATCCTAGCCACCAAGGTTGCGGAACTGTTTCCGGTATCATACGTGAAAGCGGGCATAATCCCAGGGTGAAATATTCTAGTCCTCCTGCTGCCGCCGCTTGAAAAGCCGCATCTACAAGCAGCTCAGCCGTGCCATTCGGTGCTTCGCGTCCCCGAATAATTTGCTCGACCAACCATCCCTGCCTGGCCGGAATGGGCGTTGCCACCAGAAATCCTATTGGTTTACCATGGCGAAGAGCAACAAAGACATGCCTATCCCATAATCTTTCCAAGGTTTGCGGCTCCAGGAGAAAATGCATGGAAGGCATGGGCCGGTCTGCCAGCCATTCCCGTAAACAACGTCGGATATCCGGATGAGCGGCCACTTTCCGGTTTTCCCAAACAAGGACCTCTACCGACTTATTCCGCGCCCGGTACAGCTGGGCCCGCAGTGACGGATGCGCAGCCAAAATATCCATCCAGGCTTTAGGATGCCAAACGGGTTGAGATCCCAGCATCATTCTTGAGTAACCGGCTTGTAACCCCAATGACTTTTCCAATTGTGGCTCGGCCGCAAAAAAACAAACGCATGCCCCTACATCTTCCGCTGTGTCTTTTTCAAATTCTTTAACCACGGCAACAAGTCTCTCGGACGCACAAACCGGCCCGCTGGCGGCCACACGCACACGACCCCTATCCACATAGCCCACCACGGCATCGCGGTCGCGTGCGAACCAAAGACTAAAGCCCGGATTGAGGATCTGATAAGCAGCGGCGCTGCACCCATACCGCAAAATAAGCGCCCGGGCCAAGGCTAAAATATCGGTGGGCATTTCAAAAATACTGTTAGCCATGGTAATTCTATCGAAGGCAGTTGACAATTATCGTTTAAACAGATATAAATAAGATATGCCACGTAACATACAATCCGAATTGAAGCAGAACAAACCCTTCTCCTCCCGCGAAGAAGAGCTGGTTCTAAATATTATCCGCACCGCCGATCAACTACAAAGAGGCTTTTCCCAACTTTTCAACGACATGGACCTAACCGTGACGAAATACAACGCCCTTCGCATTTTAAGAGGTGCAGGTGAGGTTGGTCTGGCCTGCGGTGAAATCGGCGATCGAATGGTCACCCGCGATCCGGATATCACCCGACTCCTGGATCGATTGGAAAAACAGGGACTTATTTCCCGAAGCCGCGATAAAGAAGATCGTAGAGTGGTAACGGCCCGTATTGCCGCCCATGGACTGGATATGCTCAAGAAACTGGACGGTCCCGTTGCGCAACTCCATCGAAATCAACTCGGTCACTTGGATCCCAAACAACAAGAAGCCATTATCCATCTCCTGGAATTAGTTCGCGAAAAACTTTCCACGGACAACACATGATCTCTGTACGTAAAGCAAAGGACCGGGGCCATTTTGATTTCGGCTGGTTGGACACGCGACATACTTTCTCTTTTGGAGAATACCACGATCCTGCTCAAATGGGCTTTCGCAGTTTGCGCGTGCTGAACGAGGATATTGTCAAGCCGTCCCAAGGATTTGGGAATCACGGCCATCGGGATATGGAAATACTCTCCTATGTTTT
>JAYUHW010000309.1:0-16772 GCA_043766615.1 Fibrobacteria bacterium
CCGCCACTTTTTCAATTCGAGTTTGCGACGAAGCCATAGCCACTCTGGGCATTATCGATCCGGAAAAGAAAATTCCATTTGAAGTTTCGGATATATTCGGAAACCCTTTCAGCTCGGAAGAATTACACCAAGCCCAAACGGCCTACGGCCTTATCAAATAGGAGCTCTTTTCCAATGCGTTTTTATTCAGCACTTTATTTCTTGTTGGTATTATTTGGATTTTTAGCGCCCAGCGATTCCATGGCCAACTCAATTTTTATGAAAGCCCGCGTGCTCCCCGAAAACAAGACCGTTGATTTGATGGTTTGGAGAACGGATACACTTTCACCCAATAGCGATTCTATTTGGAATTGTAAAAAAATTGACGCCCCCATTTATCCTGCTTCCTGTCTTATCCGCCCCTATTCTCCCGATTCCAGCGATCAAGATGGCTATCTCTATTGGGCATTTCTCAATCTTTACTCTGGCTCTAAACCAAACGATCTTTCTACCCATAAACCCGAGCAAGAAACATTTTTCGATCATCTTAAAAAACCTCTTATTGCGCTAAAGCAAAGAGGCGATTCCTGCGCGTACCTCATTCTATTTCGAAATTCATACGCACCCTTAGCGGCCGGTAAGGTGCAATGTCCTGATCTTAGTGTGTCCCTCAAACAAATAGATATTGATTTGGCACACCAAAAGTTTTTATCCCAAAGGGATGAAAACGATACTACTCGAGCTAAAAAGGTCTACCATAGCGGAGAAGTCGTTTCACATTCACCAAATTGCATAGACCTCGGCATTGAGGCCAGCGTAGGCGTTTATGCAGGCATGTCGAACGATGAGTCGGCAGATCCAAATATACCGGCAAGTTTTCCCCAATATCCACTACAGCGCTTTGATTTCAATGACTTCGCGGAATTTGACGGATTCCCACTTTCTTTCCGAACTTTTATTTCTTACCGAAATATCATAGGGCTTCGATTAGGCTATGGTCTTTCGAATTTTTTATTGAATGGAAAAATACTGAATGCCATTAATAAAGACACTTTGCTGGCAACGAAAATAGACCAATGGGTCATTGATAGATCGGACTATTCCTTAGAAATTATCCTTGGTGGATCATTTGCAACTACGGCAGTTGATATCGGCTTATACGGATACATGGGTATGGCAAAGTTGGCCTTTAAGGAAAGGGCTATTTTTGTAAATGGAAACGAGCTAAAAACTCCTGGTTTTTTGAAGAATACCGAAGGTTTTTTATTGGGAATTGGTTCTGATTTAAAATTTTCCGAGCGCTATCTCATAGGGGTGGAAATTGGCATGTTGTTCAAAAGTTTTTTTATGAAAACCGGCCCACAGCCCGATGGTACGGGAAATGAATTTCAACTTCGATTTCGTCTTGGCGGAATGCAGCGATTTATGCTAGGAGAATAATGATAGGTCTATAGAGCAGTATGTTGAGCTAAGCCCATTCATTCAATGCAACGACCCACCATCTTGAAACTCCCTGGATCTATAGTCGTAGAATGGGGAACGCTTAAGAATCAATAATCCGGCATACTCCACTATAGTAGCCCAGTCATCTCTAGCTATATATGTTCCTGCAGAAACAATCCCAAACGACGTCCCTATGGATACTACTTCCGCATTCTGGTAATCCCAAATAGCATACTTTAAGGTGAAAGCCAAATATTTGCACTGGGAGAACGCACCACAATTGGTTAATAAATATTGAAAATTCAGGCTGTCCGTTACCAGAATGAACCGATCTTCGATCCCGCTATGAACTAATTGCTCCCTATTTGGAATGGCAACCTGCAACTTCATTTTAATTCCCGCACCGGTGTCCAACATAGAGGTGGCGAGGAACTTCAAGCTGTCGACAATTAATGGTAGCGTATCGATTTTTTTGAATTTTGAATTGTACTGCACAAAGCATTTTTTGAAATTTTTGTTTACCAGATTGGCCATTTCACTATAGGCATTCGAATCCGTCTTTATATTGAATTCCTTTTTAAATGCGGCAGTAATTAATTTGGAATTAAATGTTATGTCACTTGGCTTAACCGGGCAAATATAGAGGTGGACTTTTTTTTCATCTTTATAAATATCGTTTGACACATAGTTTTTTCTCAACGCGCATCCCGTTACCAAAATCACCACTAGCATTGATTGTAACAATGCGGTCATAATTTTTATATTTCTCATATGAAAATCCACCCCAAAAAGGGCCGCTGTGATTGAATCGACGAAAAATTTATTGGCCCTTAATTTAGTTAAAACCACCGTAACTTACTGATGGTGTACATTGTTATTGCTTTGTTTAACTTGCATTCGTTCACGGGATATAAAATGGTACAGCCAGGCTCAAAATCGGGGGGCCAAATGGGATTTCAATTGTGGCGCAAATGGGTTCTCGGTTTTTTTCTATTGGTGGGAAGCATGCTTGAAGCCCAGGAATCGCTTCGTATTCCCCTCACCCATTTAGGCCGCCCATTTCATACCCCGCGAAGCATATTCAAATACCAAATCGAAAAGCTTGCCGCTTTTTGATTTGAACACGTCCTTTTCATAGGATTCGGGAAGATCGTCGTTCAGTACGGTTTCGATGGCCGTCTGGACCTTGATTTGGCTTTGCCGGTCCTTGAACCAATCCTGCACCAGCACCTTGGGCTGCTCTTCCACCAATCGCTTCAGCAGATGCCGAGCCGCGTTTTTAACCTTGATCTCCTCGGCCTTAGTCAGGTTTTCCTTTTTCAGAATATCGAATAACTCCAGCTCGTCTGGAGTCAGACCTTCCTTGATATGACGCTCTTCTTCCGCCTGCAAGCCTTGGGCATATTCCACCAGGTCGGCGAAATAGTCTTCCGTGGCGATGCCGCCTGAATTGTATTTGTTGATGATGTCCTGAAGTTTCTCGGCGAAATCCGTACGCGTGCTGTTGTCCTGTAGCATGGCGTCCAGTTTTTTCTGGATGAAATCCCGCAGATTTACGATTTCGATATTCTTGTATGCGGTGGCTTTGAATTGCTCCTTGATGTGATCGAAATCGATACGACTCAAGTCGATGACCTTGCCATCCCGGATGACGCTGTATTCCGGATGCGGCGCTTTCACCAAATCGTCGTGTGGGGCCGTCACGATACTGATATCCAGCAGGTCGCTGATTTTGCGCTTTACGGCTTCGATATCCGCCTCGCCGATTTGGCTTTCCACCACGCCACGGAGGTATTGGACCACGGCAATCATGGGGCGAAATTGTCCTTGCAGGACTTCCGGCTTGCACGCTTCGTATAGGGAGGAAATGGTGTTTTCATACACCTTGAACTCGCGCCAGAACCGGTCTTGCGCCAGCAACTTATCTGCGAAGGTTTGGAATAGACCTACCTTGGCAAAAGTTTCACCCGTAGCCAACAGGTCTTTTAGTGGAATGTCCAAAGTGTCACAGTATTTTGTGCCTTCGGCCAAGGCCTCGTCCAACAATTGAAACAGACAGGATTTGTCCTGGACCGGTTCCTGATTGTCCTTGTTTTTGTCGTCTCCAAGGGCGTAGTCCGCGAGCGCCTTTTTCATATTAGCGAATACGTTGTAATAGTCCACCACTTCGCCGTTCCGTTTGGGGATACCGCGAACAAGATGCGACGTCACGCGATTGGCTCGGGCGATGGTCTGCATCAGGGTGTGCCCTTGCATGGGCTTGTCCAGATAGAGTGTGGAAATAGTAGGTGCATCGAACCCGGTCAACCACATGGCGCATACGAATACCAATTGCATTGGGTCTTCTGGTTCCTTGAAGCGGTATTCCAGATCGTGACCGTTGGCATCGATGGCCGCCAGCTTTTTCCGGTGGGGCTTGATGTCCAGGCCCTGGGCCGCAAACCTTTCTTCCTCACCGCCGTCCTCACTGATGACTACCGCCATCTCCACCGCACGCATGTATTCCAGGGACTTCTGTAGGCGCTCCTTCTTTCCGGGATCCGTCGTTTTTCCGATATCCCCGACCAGGCGCTTGACCGCATCCTTCCAATGTTTCTGCACCTTGTCGTACATTTTCACGGAGGTGAACTTGTCGATGGAAACCACCATGCCTTTGCCCAGGTAGCCGCGATTAGGAAAATGCGCCACTATATCTTTGGCAATGGTTTCGAGACGATCATCCCGCTTGATGACTTCGATTTCCTTGCCGAACTCGTTTTCCAATTTTTCCTGAGCCTTGTCGTCCAGGCCCGCCTCTTCCAGGACCTGATAGAAATCGTCTCCCAGGGTTTCGTTTTGGATTTGAACCTCAGGGCGGCGCTTTTGATAGAACAAGGGGACCGTGGCGCCATCATCTACGGATTGGACAAAGTTGTATTCGCTGACATAGTCGCCGAACCAGGCATTGGTCTTGCGTTCTTTGCCCAGCAGCGGCGTACCGGTAAAGGCGAAGTACTGCGCGTTGGGCAGACCCTTGCGCATATTCTCGGCCAGAGAGGCGTACTGGGTGCGATGCGCCTCATCGACGATGACGATGATGTCGTCGCGATTTGATAGCACCGGGTATTCTTTGCCCTTGTCGTAGCGGAACTTTTGGATCAAGGTGAAGACGAGGCGTTTGTTTTGGCCCAGGAATTCGCGCATCTGCTCGCCATTCTTGGGCTGGGCTGCTTCCTCCTTTTTCACTGTCTCCGTATCCAGGAAGTTACGGTAGATCTGGCCGTCCAAATCATCGCGATCCGTGACTACGACAAAGGTGTAATTGCCCGTGTATTTGTGGAACACCTTGCGAGACAGGAAAATCATGGAAAAGCTTTTGCCCGATCCCTGCGTATGCCAGAACACACCCAGTCGACCTTGACGTTCGGCTCGATTTTCAAACGATGCGATGGCTTTGTTCACCCCCAGGAATTGATGGTTCTGGGCGATGATTTTGAAATGATCCTTGTAATAGAGAATAAAGTTTTCGATGTAGTCGAGCAGGCGATCCTTGGCCAGCAACCCATCGATAGCCCGCTCCAGACTGGTCCCCGTGGCGACAATTCCCTTGCGATTGACTTTTTCTTTTTCGTCATCCGCTCGCAGCCAGTTGAAGAAATGCTCGTAGCCCGCCGTGGCACTGCCGACCTTGGTTTCCTGGGCGTTGGAGAGAATACAGAAAGCATTGTAATGGAAAAGAATCGGGATGTCTTTTTTGTAATTGGTCAGGTTCTCATCGTAGGCGTTCTGAACCTTGACGTTGGAATTCTTGAGTTCGATAAAGACGAGCGGCATTCCATTGATGTAAATCAAGATGTCCGGACGGCGAGGATAACGATCTCCCTTGATCCAAAGCTGGGTGACGGCGCAAAAGTCGTTGGCTTCCGGATGCTCGAAATCGATCAGCTTTACAATTTCCTTTTCCACTTTCCCTTGGGCATTATCGAATTCCATTTTGATGCCGTCCCGTAGCAATCCATACACGGTTTTATTGGCCAGGATCGGAGACATGGCGGAGCGACTGGAAGTCAATTGCTCGATGGCTTGCGCAACCACGTCGGTGGGGATATGCGGGTTCAGCGCCTTGACGCGGGCAGCGAGGACATCCAGTAGCACCACATCTTGCTTGCTATTGCGATGGGATTTGTCGTTCAGGTCTTCGAGATCCACCGTGTGGCAGTTGAGGGTGCGGTAACCGTGCTTGTCCGTGAGCAGGCGGACGGCGGCTCTTTCGATATCGTCTTCGGAGATGAAATTAGGCATGCTTGGCATCCAGTAGTTTGCGTTCCCGTTCCAATTCGATTTTTAATTCTTCTTCGGTGGGTAAAACCAGCCGGTACTTGGATGCAAATATTTGTTCACTTTCCTTCAGCACGGAATACCGTACAATGGTTTCATCTCTCTGTGAGCATAAGATTATTCCAGTGGTGGGGTTATCGTCCGCTTGGCGTTTCAGGTCGTCGAACATGCGTACGTACATGTCCATTTGCCCGACGTCTTGATGGGTTAGCTTATCGGCTTTGAGGTCGATCAACACATAGCATTTGAGAAGGACATTATAGAGCACCAAATCGATATAGAAATGGCTCGTTTCCGTACTAATACGAAATTGGCGACCAATAAATGCAAAACCCTTTCCCATTTCCAGGAGGAACTTCTGCAAGTTGCTGACGATGGCTTGTTCAATATCCTTTTCCAGAGTTGTGTGGCTTTCCGGTAGGCCTAAAAATTCAAGGACATAGGGATCTTTGATAAAATCGCGAGGTTGGTTTTGCTCCATTGTCGCTTGTTCGCTCAAGGCAGCGGACTTGTCGGGTGCGCTCAATAATCGCTCATAATAGTGGGTATGGATATTGCGTTCAAGAATGCGTGAGCTCCAGTTTTGGTCGGCCGCTTCCTTCATGTAATATTCACGGGCTGCAGGGTTTTCAACCCGCATAATCAGCCGATAATGAGTCCAACCCAAAAGGCTACGCAGTGCGTAGCCTTTTCCATGATCGGGATAAACAAGATAAAATTGCTTGAAATTCTTGATATTGGCATAGGAAAAACCTCCACCAAACTCCTCAGAAAGGGACCGGGAAAGCTCCCGAACCACTTGCGTGCCGTAGTCGGCACGTTGGCTGCCTTTTTGCTCTTCTTCGACGATGCGCCGGCCTATTTGCCAATAACACTCAACCATCGCAAAATTGACGGCCACGTAAGCTTTTTGCCGTGCTTGAGCGAGAATAGCCCGAACATCATTCAAGAGGTTGCTGTAGTCGCCTTTGGAAGTTTTGGATGGATTCTTTTCAGACATGGATAATTTCACCGATACCTCTGATTTTATTCAAAATAAGCCGATTATAGGTCCAAGGTATTTGTGCCCCAGCCTGTGGCACAATTGCAAACCGGGCCGAGTAAAACAGAAACCACTGCCGAATCACGTACAGATTGCGCCGGGAAAACCCTTTCATGTCCGGAAAGTCATGGGTGAGATCCCGTGACATTCGGTCGATGAATCCGCTGCCCCACTCCGCAGCCTTTTCCTTCTCCGCCATCGACTTGCCGATTTGCCAGTAGAGTTCGATGAGGGCGGTATTGAGGGACAAAGCCGCGCGCTGGCGGGCCTGGGCGATTTGTTGCTTGAGGTCCGCGATCCAGGAGGCGTAGGAAGTGGGGAAGGGGGATTCAGGCATGGGCCACCTCTTCTTCGCGCATGCTGGGGGGGAAGTGGATGTCGAGGTATTCGAGGTCGATTTTTCCCGACATGAGGCGGGAGAGAAGGCGGTCGCGGGCGCGTGCAAGTGTCGACTGCTTCAATGAATGATTCCGGATTTGCGAAAAGATTGGCTTCACTATGGCAGTAAACTTCGACAGCAATTCATTTGGAGGGGTATTCACTAGGAAAAAATTAAAACAATTTTCCTGAACACGCTGCCGACCAGATGCACCAACCATGCTGATTTCCGCGTTCTTGCGAAAGGCGTCTTGGCAGGTAACAAAATAAATAAACTCAGACGGCAATATTTTTGATCGAAAGACAATAAACTCAGTTGATCCGATGGCAATTTCTCCTTCGCCAAGAGTCATAACAAAGCCACGTTTCCCATTCTCCAAACAAGGAGTAATGCGAGGGAAAAGAGTATCATCATTCTGAAATTTAGAGCCGGAGTTATCCAACCGAGTCTCATCGGAATAAAAGATCATTGAAGTCGTAGATAGTGAGTCCATTCCAACGTACGGTTTCGGTAATCCTAGATCGCACTTGAGTGATGGGTTCTTAATCACAAGATCAATAAATGGCCTTAGCTCCCACCCCTCCGGCACCCCTTTGACAATCTTCGTCTTCTCATGCCCCGGGAAACGCAGGCGCACAAACCATTCGCGGTAAAGCTCTTCGGCCATCTTTTCCAGAATGGCAATGCGGCGGGTGTTGTTTTCGATCAGGTCATCGTAGGCGGAAAGGACGGCGGCGATTTTGCGTTGGATGGGGAGAGGGAATAGTGGAAAAGAAATTCTTTCAATTATTCCTTGATTTAAGGAACCCATTGTTGCGCCAAAAGATCCTTGAATTTCCATCCAAGATCTATGACCTCCAGTTAGGAAGAAAAAAGAAAGAAAATCCGGGTTTATTAATCTTGATTTGATTCTAATACGGATACAATCAGAGCCCTGAATCCAACCATTCTGTTTTTCTTTAATAATTAGATGACGGTCAACCGCGCCTTTGCGCCCAAATGCAATATCGTTTTTCTCCAATCTGTGCTGTCTTAACCGATACGAATGCGCTTCATTCAAGTACTCCAAATCAGCAATTTTTTCCGAGCGGAAACCGATATTCCGTACATTTATTACTGGTGTACCGTGACTTGAATAGTCAGAAGCTTTTAATTGGGTTCCAAACGGGCCTGTTTGAATATCGAGTTCTTTATCTTTTAAAAATGAGCCTAGATTTACAAGAGGGATATGTTTCACGCCCCACCCGCATTCATCCGAACATTTTTCCCCGTCGCCGTCAGTCGGTATTTCTGCGATCGACTCTTTGGTTTATCGGGCGCAATCATTTCAATAAAACCGTTGGCCATTGCTGGCTTTAGATACAACTCGCTAAAGGATTTTCGATCCTTTAATTGCAAGATATCCTGCAATTCATCTCGGCTCATTTCGCCCTCAAGAATATTCAGCAATTGAGAAACATGGGGGGTGACATGGGGGGTGACATGAGGGGTGACATGGGGGGTGACATCACCGGCATTTTCTGAATCAACCCCAGGCTTATCGGTCAAATCGTTGACCTGATAAGGCAAAGTTATCCGCAAAAAATTATCACTGAACCAAAAAACCTCTTTTCCGTAGGCTTTTAATATCCGGGGAATACCTGAGCCTAGGTATTCAACAAGCTCCAAATCCTTAAAAATCCGCATGATTTCTTTATTGCGAGGGGCGGAAACCCCGCTCAAAAACTCTTCCTGTGTTAACCTGCTAGGCAGTCCGCCAGTAGACGTGATTTCCAGACGATCGGAAAAAAATTCAAACTTGGGGGGCACTTCGTACGAGTAATCATTATGCACAATGGCATTGACCACAATTTCCCGGAGGGCGATTTGATCCAGAAGCCGTTTTTCCAGTCGTTCTTTGTAGGTGATTTTGGCAAAGACCCGGTTTTCAACATCGAGCTTATCCAAAACCTGTTTGGTTGCCTTAACCAAGGAGCAATAACCGTATTCATTATTTTCGACCAGGTCATAACGATCGGTTCCAGCATATTTGGAGACCTTGATAGACGTTCCGTTTTTATCGGATAACAAGTATGCCACGTAATTGTATTCACCATCATCATTGATCAACTCAAGATTGGTTAAAAACTGACCTGTCAAGGCGAGGTTCATTGAGCTGTAATAAATTTGCAATTGTTCGAAAGTCAGATCTTTTTTGGGTGATTTAATTTGACTTAGCGAATCACGCGTTCGTCTCGAGAATAGTGCTTCAATCATTTTGGCTGGCATTGGATCGGCTGCACTTCCGATTCGGATAAAACACCCTTTTTCGGACATGCCTAGTTTATGCAGGTGATAAGGTTTCTCTGAACCGCTGGCTACATGAATTTTTATAACAGATTTTTGGTCTACTATTTCCAAAATCACATCAAATAAACCCATGGTGGATGGAGCAATGTTGTTTCGGATCCTGTCTTTGACTTTGAGCTGAATGGCATCCACATTCTCTATGCCAAAAACTGTTTGGCTCTTACAGTCGATGCCGATATAAATGACGCCGCCTTCTTTGGAATTGAGAAAAGCAACGATTTCCTTTTCTAGAGAATCGCTGAGTTCCCGTTTATATTCCATCCGATGCGATTCAATAAATCTCACCCTTCACCCGCAATCATCCGAATATTATTCCCAATCACATCTTCCAACTCCCGGGCTTCCGCATTCAACTTCGACAACTCCTCATTCATCCCCAGCATCTCTTCAATGAACTCTTCCTCCGTCTTCCCATCCTCCTCAATCACCACCCCCACATACCGCCCCGGATTCAGCGAATACTCCTGCTCCTCCACATCCTTCAAACTCGCCAGCTTGCACAGCCCCGTCACATCCTCATACTTCGCATCCGGAAACCGCTCCTGCAACCACCCGATATGCCCAAAGAAATACTCCGTCTCCTTGGCTTCCTTATGCAGCACTTCCAATTCCGTCTTCAGCAATTTGATATCCTTGCTACCGCCCAACTCCTTCTCCACCTGCCGCACCTGCTTATCCACATCCTTCATCACCTCATGCAAGGCCTTGAAGAAAGGCTGAATGATCCCATATAGCTTGCGCTGCTTTTTATTCGTCGCCACCACCTCGGAAATATCCCCATCCTTACGATAAGCCTGATACGCCTTTTCCAGCCCATCCGACCCGGCTAGCGATTTCGCGATATCCGGCGGGCTCTTCACCTTGTTGGCATTCAGAAACGCGCTCACCTTACCAGCCACCTCCGCCAGCTTGGGCCGATGTTCGGCCAAGCGAGTAAACCCTTCCGTGAAATAACCATGCACCAAGCCCGTAAAGGCTTCCCGGTCTCCCCGGTGCAGGCGGCTGATCACGGCGATGTTCTGAATTTGCTCTTCCGTGAACTCGCGATGGGCGCGATCGATTTGCGTGAAGATATTCCGTGCGTCGATGAACAGGATTTTATCGTCCTGTTTGCCCTTGTCGAAAAACCATAGCGTGGCGGGCAGGGTCACGGTGTAGAACATATTCGACGGCAAGGTGAGCATGGCGTAGATCAAGTTCTTCTCGATCAAGGTCTTGCGGATGTCGGCTTCGCTATTGCGGGCATCGGACGCGGAATTGGCCATGACCAAGGCGGCGCGGCCTTTGGGCTTGAGCGAGGTGGCGAATAAATTGATCCACAGGTAATTGCCATTGGGAACAGTTTCTGATCCGTCCTTGGATTTGAGCTTGGTTTTATTGCGCGGGATGCCGTAAGTGTTGAAACGGCGGTCGCCCTCCACCTTGGCCAGGTTCACATCGTCCATATTAAAAGGAGGATTAGCCAGCACATAGTCGAATTTTCCAAAGCTACCGAAAGCATCTTCATAGTAGGTATTCGCTTGCTTGACCTCGCCGCGCAGGCCGTTCACAGCGATATTCATCTTGGCCAACTTCACGGTTTCCAAAGTTTTTTCTTGGCCATAAACATACAGGCTCGTGTCCTTGGCCTTTTGTTTGGAACCGGACGTGCGCGCTTCCACGAATGCCGAGGACTGGACAAACATGCCGCCCGATCCGCAGGCGGGATCGAAAACGGTGCCTTGATGGGGTTCGATGATTTCCACCATCACGCGCACCACGGAACGAGGCGTAAAAAACTCGCCGCCTCCTTGCCCATCGGCTAAGGCAAACTTGCCCAGGAAGTATTCGTAGATCTGCCCGAACATATCGCCGGTGGCGTTGCGGGGAATGTCGGCGAAGTTCTTGAGCAATTGCTTGGGGATGATTTTGTATTCCGGCTTTCGGACCAGGCGGAAGTATTCTTCTAGAGGGAGCGTGTCTTTCAATTCCGGCTTGTATTGCTCGATGAGTTGCATGGCCTTCTTCAAGGCTTTGGCGATGTCATCCTTTTCGGGCAGGTTGAGCAAATATTCCTAGCGGGCTTCCTTGGGCAGGTAGAAGCCACATTTCTCAATGGCGATTTCGTGCATGGGGCGTTCGTTGCGCTTGCCTTTCAGTTTTTCGAACTCGGCATTGATGGCGGCTTCTTGGGCGCTGTATTTATTGTCGGCGAAGCGGAGGAAAATAAGGCCTAAAACCGGGGTGGAATATTCGGAGGATTTGAGGTCAGAGTTGGCGCGCAGGGTGTCGGCAGTTTGCCAGAGGGTGGCTTCCAGCTTCTTCAATTCGTCCGTTGTCATTTATGTCCTGGGTTGCGAACGCTATTTGGCAGTTCTATCCCTTGAAATATAGTGGAAAACCATTGGATGTGTGCGAATGCCTGGTTATTTTGGTTAATGCCCACCGCCTTATCCAATAGGAAACTATGCCAAAATTCAACGGTCAAACAGATTCGCCTTTGCAAATCAAACTCAAGTCCGAAATCGTCGAAGCGCGTTGGGGCACATCCCAAGTGGCCCAGGGCGGCCGAGTTCAAATTGAAGTCACCACTGCCTTTGTAGCAGATGGCGCAACGCTTAAAATCACTCTCAAGGATAAAGAGGGCGCGGCCGTAGACACCGTGGTGGGAAAAATTTACGCCAACCTGTACCGGGGATACTATACAGTATCTAAGCCCAATAAAACTGGAGCCATGACCTTCGAGGCCGAACTGCCTGACCACGGAGCGAAAGGAAAAGCGGGTTGGATCAAAGTGCTGCCTCCGATTAAAATCACGGAGCTTAAACTGCAGGATGGCGATGGCAAGGACTTGCAGGAAATTGCCCAGGAGCCCATTCTTAAAATGCTCGCCAAAGTAGAAGGCCCGCCGGACGGCACCCACTGTGATTTTGTGTTGTTCTGCCAGATAAAAGATCAAGCGCCGCAGCCTGTGTTTAATGGCAAAGGCATTCTAACCTCGGGTCTAGTGAGTTGCCAATGGAAACGCAAGCCGCCGCAACAGGAACCCAGATTACAAATTCAACCGGACTTGGATAAACTGGGCGAAAAGTATGAAACGCCGATCTACCACTTTGAATTGTTCTGTTTGGGAGCGTCTGCTACATCCACAGAAGCAAAGTATGTCAGTTGGGTTGAAATTCGCTTTCGGGATCTACGCGGGAAGGCAACCCTTTTGTTACCTGATGGCCGTGAACTGGTTGAACAGATTCCCGATGACGGAATCCTGAAATTGGAAAAACCATTGGCTGGAAGCATCACCGTTAAATCCATAGAACCGCCAGCGGACAAAACAGGAAAATAGGGAAAACATGAGCAGGGACAAGGGCAAAGGCAAAGGCAAAAACAAAGCTAGCAGTTCAAATAACAGTGCTGCCAGTAGTTCCAATAGCAGCAATACAACCAGTGGAATCCGCTTGGCCACGGGACAGGTGCACGACCTTTTCGGAACTCAAATCCGATGGTTTAAATGGGATGGCATTGAGGATTTGCACGGCACATGCAATCATGTGACCGCACCGATAAATCCAGCACTCGGCGCCGACGATCCCAACCTCATGCTTAGGCTGAAACATTTGGGATATGATTTTCCGGAAAACTTGACTCCAGATGCGAAAAACAAATGCGTCTGGATGGCGCTTAAGGAAGTGTTGGCGTTCCTGAATATTCCAGCCCAGAAAGTTCGTGGAAAGGTAGATTTCCAACAAAACACTCCACCGGCTGCGGCTGGGATGGCACAGGCGATCCATGACCTACTGGCCGGGCAAGCCAAGACCGCGCTGGAAACATTAGACGATGCCTTGGACCCGTTGGGATCCGGCGCTACTTCATTTTCCACTCAGGGGGGAATTGGGTATCGGCTACGAAGCAGGCCGGATCATTTTACTCCTTTAAATGAATCGGCCGGCATTGAGGTGGAATTCTGCGACCTCCAAAATGTGAACTCGTTGCTTCTCAAAATATCCACTGAAAACGATGTCTTGGTCTACCAGGAGATTTTCGATGCGCAGGCTTGGAGCCTTATCCCATTGATGAAGCCTAAGGATCAGAACCTTATCACGCATCATCCTCATAAGGCTTTTTTGATGAACCAAAAAAGCAATGAACTTTCCGGGCCCTATCCCCGTCTCAGGAAACCGGGTGCATTCAATCGTGCGTTTGCGCCCTATCGAATTGAAATCCTTTTGAGCGGTGAAGCCGACGCCTTTCTTGCAAATACACAAGGGGTGTACCATACCGCTCCTGGTAAAACTGTGATCACCACCGAAACCCTGAAACCACCCGAGGATTTGGGCGAGCTCCATCTCATGGGTAGAAATTGTCGAAAGCACAATAGGCAGTTTCTGGAGGCCAACGAGATTATTCTCTTCGATCCTTTTGTGTGCAATCAAATTGAAAAGGATGCTCTTAGGACCTATACCGATTTCCAGCAAAGAGCAGCGCTGAAAAAAAACCAATCATGCCACCACGCCTGCGAGGAGGGTCGCAATTGTCAGGCCCCGACAACGTGCCAGACGGGATTTTGGTCCATACCGGAATTAAAGGGGACCTTCGAAAATATTTCCCGTCATATGAATCGGTTTGAGCAACAATTCTGCTGTGGATCCTCAAGCCAGCCCGAGCCGGGCAGCGCCATAGCCGACCTCAAGGGTCAAATACCCGCCGTGCTGGATGCTATGCGGAAAAAGATTTTTGACCTGGTCCTTCAAAAATATCCCTACCGCCCGTGCATAGAGTTCATCGGCAGATTTGTGATGGTTGTCGAACATATCCTTGGCGTCACCAAAGTTGATGGTGAAGTGGCGCACTTTTCAGAAGTCTATAATGATACAGATAGCGCAGAGTATAACTTGCTGCGCAAGGGTCGAACCCGAGCGGAAATTTGGCGCACTGAAGTGGAAGACACGGGTAGACTGGAGGCCACCCGGCCGAAACGGCAAGCTACCTTGATGGAAACATTTGAGCTGGGGCTCAAAGAAATTCACGAATACCACATTCCCGAGGTGATGAAAAAATCGGAAGTGATTGTATTCCCCTCGTATAACCCTTTGAACACCACGTTTTTCCGGCGGACGCGTTCCGTTCCCCTTTTTGTAGCCGCCTTGATCGATTTCAAATATCTGATAGCCGACAAAATCTACATGACTCCCTTCCAATTCTTCAATCATGATAATTTTCACATTGTGGGAGTGTATCCCTATACTACCGCCACCACTACTACGCCTAGCCCTCAGCTTTGGGATACCCTGGAGTCCTTTGCCCGATCCGGAAAACTGGCGTTGACAACGCAGGCCTATCCGGTAGCCCGGACCACACTGTATGCCTATTATGATGCCGTGGCAAAATTCCTGGAAGTCCACATTCAGGCACTAGAAGATGCCGTTACCATTCAAAATGATTTGGTGAATATTTATCAAACCTTGGAAAGCGCGACGAGCGAGCAAGATGCCGCAACGGAATATTCCAAAGCCAAAGCATTTTTAAGCGCAGTCAATACCTATCTCTTTACTTTGATTCACGAGCCGATTCACAAATCCGATATGCATGTTGATTTTATAAAGTTTACCTGGGCCAGCGTGATGGAACCCAAGAATATCTTGGAAAGAATGCACGTAAGTGGACTCGGCGCACCCATCGGCATTCGCCAATCTCCGAATCCGTTTTTGAAGGTGATTAAAGGCCGCTTCGATTCCGGATTTTTTGGGCGCATTCAAGAAGGCGAGTCGTACACGCCTGCGGAAATGGAAATATTGGAACGCAGTATGAACTGCGCAGAATGCCTAACCGGAAATTGCAGGGGTCAGGAAAACAACGCTGGCATTGCATGCGTACAGGGCTGGTTGGAAACCGTTCTGGAAGCCAGCCGTGCTGTGCATTTATTCGATTTTGACTCTTGGTTGCTGGAGGAAAAACGGAAGCAAGCAATACCTGTCGCGCATAATTAATTGCCCGCACCTATGCACAGGATTTGAAAAGCTCGCCATCTCAACCGCGCCATCGATTCCTTGGGCGGCAAGTTTTACTATTTTTTTTCGATGCGAAGTAACCGATTTCCTCTGCAAAGCGTCCTTTTTTTTCTGATTTTTGGTCTTTTCAGCCCTAGTTCGGCGCGAAAGGCGGATCCGATTGATACAACAGCCATTCATGCCGCATTCATCAACGGCGATTTTGATCAGGCCACCACACCACTGGAATCCGCACTCAAATCTAAGCGGACTTTGTCCCATGCGGAAAGCCTTTTTACTTATAAACATTTAGGCGTGATTTATGCCGCGGCTCCGGCCACGCGGGAAAAGGGCCGTTATTTTCTCTATCAATTTGTGAGTGCGGATCCGAACGCCAATATTCTGGATATGTATGCCAGCGACAACATATTTTTAATTTTTCGAAATGTACAAGAGGATTACAAATCCAAACACTCCGGTCTCGCATCTTCCACCCCCAGCACCTCCACAAAAAACAAGACCCTCGGCATCTCGCCAGCCGTATTTTGGGTGGCCGGTGGTGCCGCATTGACGGTAGCCACAGGCGTGTTCCTTTACAACATCAATGATACGCCCAAAGCCATCAATACCCTCATCCTGGTCAAAGAGTAAAACATGGCACAGCGCTTCAAATCCAAATGTATTGCCTTGGCTGGATGCAGCCTTCTTCTCCTTCTCGCCTTATTGGTTTCTTGTACCACTGATGCAGCAAAAGAGACGCGCAGCTTGGACTTTGCCCTCAGCGATTCCTTGAAACAGTATTCAAAAGTGGTGGTAACCATTTTGGATGCAAAGGATTCCAGCAAAGTTTTAGACACGGCTTTTTCCGGAAGACTACTCGATCCCAAAAACATGGCCAAGTACCGGCTTCCGGACTCCATCGGCGCCGATTTCCAGATTCGCGTGCAGGGTTTCGATTCCCTTGGATTGCTGGCGTTACAATCGGATATAAAAGTCAATGGTGGAGTTCCAAGTACCGCGCAAAAAACTCCTCCGGAAATGCTTCCCGCTTTCCAGCCTATCAGTACATTGACCCGATTAAAATCCTTAGTGCTTTCCAGCGGTGTGCTCGTCCCTCCTTTTACTCCGGGTGTTTTTGTCTATTCGGTAACAGTTCCTTTTGCCCTGGATATGGTCACCCTCAATGCCGTTGTGGTGGATACCCAGGCGACACTCGATTTGAATGGAATACCTATGGAGTCCGGCGTAACAATGGGATCGGGAAAGCTTAAAGTCGGCGCAAATCCATTGCGTGTGAATG
>JAYUHW010000310.1:0-4572 GCA_043766615.1 Fibrobacteria bacterium
TATGCGGTGAAAATTGCGAACCATTTTGCGGTCGATAATATTGAAGTGCTGCTGGTAGATTATGCGGATAGGCGAAGCAACCTACCTGCGAATCTAAAGGTGCTGGTTGATGAGGGCGCGTTGGTTCCAAATGAGATCAGCGGCCCGATTGGAAATAAACCGGTGTATAAGAAGCTCACCAAAAAAACCTACCAACTTAAATGAGATCTTGAATGTCCACGGCTACCCAGCACGAAGTTAAAACCGCCGAAAGCATCCTGATGGGGGATGTGATATGCCAGAGCTTCATCCAAAGTTCGAGTACCTTGGCCTATGCATGTCTGCTTATTCGGCACAAGAAATACGATTTGGCCAACCATGTTTTGCAAAGCCTGGAAGGCAAGCAAACGACACGGTTCAAGGACATGGTTTTTTACTTGCAGGCCCAAATAGGCATTGAAACCGGCGAACATCAGCAAGTGAAGCAGAAGCTGGTTTCACACATCCACCGACACCCCAATGATTTGGTGGCCCTATCACTACTCGAATCGAGTATCTATTTAGAATGGATAGCATGGCAGGGAAGGCAGTCAAGCGCTCCCGCAAACTCATTGAGTGCAGCCACTCCGGTCGCATCTTTTTCGGCAGCGGCCAGCATTCTGCCTGTTCCTCCGTCAATCTCTACACCAAATATGTCGGCTTTTGAACTCGGTGAGGGAGATTTCGGCATTTATCAAAGTTTGGTGATGGATGACAATACGCAAGCGTTGGTGCTTGGAAACCAAGCTCAAAACCGATACAAGTCCACCAGTCGAAATCCTAATCTCGCCTCCTTGGTCAACTTACTGCCACAAATTCTTCCGGGTGCCATTGCCAATACCTGTGAGGCATTGGATGGTGGAGACATTCACAAAATCTGTTTTTCTTTCCAGAATTTGACTGTGACCTCTCTGCATATGGGCGCAGAATGTCTCGAACTTGTAACTGGAAACATCAACCAATCCCTGCTGACAATGGTACGTGCTGAAAATATTTTTCAAAAACAAGCCGCTTCTGCCAAGGCGCGCGCCAACTTGGGGCCTCAAGCGGTAGGTAATTTGGCCCATGAGTAAACTCGATCTTGCACCGACCGACATCAATAAGCTCGTTGAGTCACAGGATTTGGACCAATGCCTTGGATACTTAAGTCTTGTGAAGGGAATTACCGGAGCTATTTTATACAGTCGTGAAGGGCTGGTTGTCGCTTGGGGTGAGGATAGTCAGCAAAACCATTTTATCGAATCCCCTTATTTTCTGGCCAGTTTTCAGGAATCGCTAGCTCAATACAGAATGCTGGGGATGGGCCCATTGGAACATTCCGTTTCGTTTGATGAGCATCATTTTCACTTGATAGTTAATTTGGGGCAATTGGACCGATTCTTTCTTGTCGTCGCCGGAACCCGGGGAAGTTATGATTTATTCAAATTTCGGATAGACCGCGGGGCCCTTGCCATTGCCCGCCTCTTACATGAACGTGGCTATATACGGAGTTGAATGGAATGCTTACTATATTGGAAAGAATAAACCAGATCAAGGGCGTCAAAGGTTCGAGTATCGTCAGTCCGGACGGGATTGAGATTGTGTCCCACTTCAGGACTCCGGTTCCTTCAGAATTCATCAGCGCCCTTATCGTTTCGGTACAGCAGGTGGCCAATAAAATTGTTGCAAATGCGCAGGCAGGTCAACTGATGCAGACAATGATTGAAGCTAGCGATGGCAAGTTCTTTGTCCAGGTTGTAGAATTAGGCTATCTGGTTGTGCTTGCGGACAGCCAGGCCAATACCGGCTTGATCCGGGTGGAAATCGCTCAAGTCAGCCCCTTAATTAAGTAACCGAGGAAAATCCTGTGGCATCTATTAATTACGCAACCCGGGAAATCAGCTGCAAGATCGTGTATTACGGTCCTGGGCTGAGCGGAAAAACCACTAATTTACAGATTATTCACCGAAAAATACCGGACAAGGACAAAAGTGAAATGGTGTCCTTGGCCACGGAAACGGACCGGACTCTATTTTTCGATTTTCTTCCCCTCGATTTGGGATCCATCAAAGGCTTTTCGACCAAGTTCCAATTGTATACCGTGCCAGGGCAGGTCTATTACAATGCCACCCGAAAACTTGTACTACGCGGGGTGGATGGCGTAGTTTTTGTCGTGGACTCGCAAGTGGATAAGCTTCAGGAAAACCTGGAAAGTTTCGCCAATCTGCAAGAGAACCTGAGAGAATACGGTCATTCCATCGAAAATATTCCCTTGGTGCTTCAGTACAATAAGCGCGATTTACCCAATGTGTATTCGGTGGATCAACTCAATGAATTGCTGAATAAATTAAAGCTGCCTCATTATGAAGCAGTGGCAGCTACAGGTGTGGGTGTCTTTACGACGTTAAAGGGAATTGGAAAATACGTAATCGATAAGTTCAATTCCAAGTACGCGGGTTTCCAAGGCACTCGACGAACGGCTCGCCCAGGTGATGCGGGAACTTTAGGCGCGCCGACTGCTAGGCCCTCGCAAACCCCGCCCGCGGCGCCTGCTATGCGCCCTCCCATTAGCGCGCCCCAGCCGTTTCCTGGCTTTGGTGGGCCCGCAAATCCACCTACCTTTCCTGGGCCACAGAACCCCGTACACCGACCAGCGGATCCTGGCGTGCGGCCCTCACCCAATGTGCCACCAGCCAACCCGCTTTCAGCACCGAGTGCGAACCCTTTTGCCGCCAACAATCCTTTCGCAGCCAATAACCCTTTTGCCGCAAGCAATCCCTTTGCCAGCAAAAGCCCAAGTACGCCGCCTGCCTTTCCTCCAAAATCGGATGGGCCTGCAGGTTTTACGCCACCGCCAAGTGGATTCACACCGCCACCCTCTGGCATTCCAGTTTCACCTTTTCTACAGGGCTTTCAAACCCCAAAATCAGCATTTCCAGGCACACCGTCGGCGGGTGGGCCAAGCTTGACACCCAAACCCTTAGATCCCATTGGTACCAGCCCTGGCATTCAAAGCTTTGGCCAGCCTCCACCGGCTTTTAATTTGGGTGGGCGACCAGGAGACCAAGCTTTACCATCCGGTATGCCTGGCTTTGGCAATGCTCCCAATCGACCTCCGGCGCCGGGAATGGCGCCACCCGCCCAGCCGAATTTCGGCCAGGGAAATTTTGGAGGACCGGCACCCAGTTCCGGCAACCCTTTTGGTGGCTCTCCAAGACCTATGCCCAGCTCCATGCCGGTATTTCCTGGACAACCTGGACCTGCGTTCCCAACGACACCCTTTGGTGAACCTGGTTCAAATCCGACACCCACGCCTCCTCCCCTTCCGATTGCGACGCAACCTGCTCCTTCCACGGCTGGACCAACGTCTTCTTCTGGTGGTGGTGGTGTGCCTGGTGAGGTGGATCGCAGCGGTATAGTGACCACCTATGAGGACATGGCCAAAAACGATTCCTTCAAAACCAAAAAGCTACCGCATCCCAAAGAGAAGAAAAAAGGCTTCTTCGACGGGCTTTTCAAAAAAGATAAATAGGCGTGGGCGATTTTGTCCTGTACAAGGAGGATATCGATCGGATCAACAAAATCCTTTCGCATCTTATTACCGAATCGGCATCCTCGTATGTGCTCCTTATCAATAAAGACGGGAATCTAATTTCCCAAGTCGGCTTCAGCCCTAAAATTAACGCAACAACTTTGGCGGCTCTAGCTGCCGGCAGTTTCGCTTCGACCAAGGCCATTGCGACTTTGATCGGTGAGACTGAGTTTTCGATGATGTTCCACCAAGGCGAAAAAGAGAATATTCATATTTCTCTTGTCGATGAAGATGTGATCATGGTGCTTATTTTCGACGATCGAACCAATTTGGGATTGGTCAAGATGATTGCCGGAAAAGCAAAAGCAAAACTGAATGAAGTCCTGGTGGATATAAAAAATAATGAAGTCGAAGATTTTCCGCCGGAGGGGACAACGGGAAACCACATCTCGGATCAATTTGACGCGCTCTTTCCCGGCGATAAATAAACAGCGTAAACACTTTCAGTGCATTTACAAATAGCCTAAACCGCATAGGAAAATGATGGATAAAAATAAGGCGGAACGGATTCTTCAAGCTGGTTTGGATCGGAAAGCCGACTTCGTTGAAATTTTTCAAGAAGAGACCCGTAACGCGTCGGTATCCTTCCGGGATCGCAAAGTGGAATCGGCAACTGCCGGCACCGATTACGGGCTTGGCATTCGCCTGGTTTATGGTACGGAAGTGCTCTATGCACATTCCAGCAATGATGAAGAGAATCACATTATAAAGCTGATCGACAATCTGGCTAAGAGCCGAGGGATTGCCGTCAACCATAGCTCTGAGCCTACGGTAAAACTGGTCGGCAAGGTATTTGAAAATCGCCATAAAATCACCAAGGATCCGAGGGAGATCGGACAGGAAAGAAAACTGGACCTCATCAAACTCGCCGATCAGGTGGCGCGAAGTTATTCGGATAAAATCGTCCAAGTGAGTTCACGTGCCGGAGACGTGGTTTCGCATGTGCTTATCTGCAACAGCGAAGGACTTTGGACGGAGGACAC
>JAYUHW010000311.1:0-5503 GCA_043766615.1 Fibrobacteria bacterium
GTTCCATCAGTACGCTGTGTTTTCAAACCGTTAAGGGTAACCTACAAGTGACTAAATTGGCTAAAAATACCCACTCGATCGCCCGAAGAGCCTAATTTATGGCAAACGCATCAATTTGCGCAATCCGCTTTTTGCAATCCTGGATTTCCGGAATCAATTAAAAGCGCGTGGCATCGAATTGCTCATTGTGCCCATTCCCGGCAAGCCGAGCATCTATCCGGAAAAACTCTGGAAAGGCTTTTCCGGACAGCCCATCTCCCCTAGCTTAATTCTACTGGAAGATTTGAAAAATCACGACGTCCCAACCGTGGATCTTTTTACACCTATGCTTTTAGCCAAATCCCAAGGTGGACCGCCACTGTACTTGATGCGCGATACCCATTGGTCTCCCCATGGAATGGAAGTGGCCGCCGAAAGCATCGCAACCAAAATTCGAAAATTGGGGTTTGGGGTTTATCCCAATGGAACATGGCATCCTCGCTATGCGTTTAAAAACACTTCGGTGGAAAGATGGGGCGATATCGCTGAGATGACTAAAGTTCCCAATCGCAAAAGCATTTTGGAAAAAGAAAACATGTCAATTCGAAAAGTTCTCGACCTCCAGACCAGTCTGCCCTATCAAGACGACACACTTTCCCCGATCTTGTGGCTGGGAGACAGCTTCTCACGCATCTACCAAACCGATGAACCCACCAGTTCCGGTATCATTGCACAAGTGGCGTACCGACTCAATACCCCCTTGACCTCGTTGGTCAATGATGGCGGGGCATCGACGGTGGTGCGTCAACTATTGTCACGTCGGGTAGATTTGCTGAGACAAAAGAAATTGGTGGTGTGGACGTTTGTGGAACGGGACTTGAGATTTGGCGCAAAGGGCTGGCAAATAGTGGACTTGCCTGCTCAGTAATCCAATTTCCATATTGGAAATTGGCAGTAATGTGGTGCTATAATCTGAAAAATGCGGGGGCGGAACCCTATCCACATTTTATGGGACTGCTTTTCTTCACTTTTCACAATAGGACACTCCATGGAAACTAGATTTTATGGTCTTTTTTTAACTGGACTACTTGGCCTTTTTTCTCTTGGAAAGAGTCTCGATATTACCGGAAATCCCCCTGTGCTGGTCATAGTGAATGATGCCGCAAATGCGAACCCTCAATTAGCCCAATTTAGGGATAACCTGAACATCACTTTGGCCAAGTCCTTCACCAGCACACTTGACACTGCCAAAAAAAACCTGTCGAAATACAAGCAGCAAAAAGATCTCGCCCAAGGATTTGCCAATGCCAATGCCTATTCTATGAATTCGGCTACCTTACAAGGGTTTCAAAATTATTCACTCTTTGCCGTGGCTGCGGGACTTATGGTGGGCGTTCAGGCACCCAGCACCAGTTTAAGCTATTACAGTAAAATTGGTGATGAAATTACTCGAAAGGGAGACTTATATGGTGGTGTAGGAATCGGCATTACTTACCTCAATGTCGGAATCAATGCTGGGTTTCTCATGCCGGGGCTTTACGCTAATGCAAAATACGGTGGAGCAAAATATAGTCGTAAAGGTTTCGGAATGGATTTTCAAATGATGGGCATGGGCCTCAATTACCGGTTGCTGGATACAAAGAGTTTGGTTGGCTTGATCAAGTGGCGCGGTATATCCATTGGTTCCGGATTGTATATGCAAAAGGATAAAATCAATTTCTTAATTAAAGCCGATACCATTCAAAATGCGATTCCATTTGGAAAAGACTTACTTGGGGCTGCGACATCCAGTTCGGATTCTACCGCACGAAAAGTTTTTCTGGATCAACTGGGTTTTACCAACGACCCGGGCATTAATCTTATCCCCAGCTTTACCATGGGCCAAGAAGTTTCAACCGTTACTATTCCATTTGATGCCGTAACTGCCGTTAGTGTGCTTTGGGGCCTGATAAATGTAACGGCCGGCGTGGGCTTTGACATGAATTTCGGATCGAATAAAATCGTACTGGAAGGATTGGCCAAGGCCACTATCAAGACGGATACAACTAAGGCAAAATTCAATCCCGCCGATGTCAAGATAGATGGCAGCAGTAGTAATGGACCATCTTTTGCCCGACTGCGCGTCATGAGCGGGTTGGGTGTAGGCGTAGGTCCAGTTAAACTGGACATCCCCGTAATGTATTACGTGTCCAGTGGTTTGGCTATTGGTCTAACCGTAGCAGTAGTCTGGTAGTTCAACCTAAGACTGGTCCGGAGCCCAGTTCGCGCTGATTTTGAATCGGTAGGGAGAAGATTCGGGGCCAAGAACCAGCAGTCCCTCTGTGCCTTTAAAGAATACTGGGCCAGGGCTGGCGTTCCCACCGATTCGAACGCCATCCACTGAGGCACCCAATTGGCTGCCACGATCCACCACGCCAATTTTGTCCTCAACTTTTACGATGCTGACATGATGCCTGGAAATCTGTAGGGGCGCATGATCTTCAATTTCCAAATGGTTGCTGACTATTGGATCCCGACTCTTTCGGCCGATTTTAAAAGGGAAAACCCCAAAACTTAACGGGTTTTGCGGCAAAGCATCACTGGCCTCGATTGTCAATCCTTCCAATAAGCAACTAGCCTTCTGTATTGCCGAAGGTGGGTTATTGGTGAAATCTCCAGAAATTCCAGATCCAGATACTGTTCCTATTCCTACTTCTGCTTTTTCTCTTTCTCCTGCTCCTTCTCTTTCTCCTACGCCTGCAATTGTTAAACTGGGCTCATTCATAGGCTTCTGATTTTGAAGGACCTGTAGTCTGGCTTGCGCCAGTAGCATATTGGATTCGCGAAGGCGTTCAAAAATTCTTTTCAAGATTACCATGACAGATTCTGGATGATCCTTCATGGTCTTATAAAGATCGTCACGATGAATTTCACGCACCAAGGTTTCTTCCCGGGCCGTAACCGTTGCACTCCGAGGCATTTCGTCAATCATACTCATTTCACCAAAGGCTGCACCTTTTTCCAAACTGGCGATATGCACCTTCTTTCCATCTAAAATCTTGGTTATTTCCACCAAGCCTTTTTCGATGATGTAGGCAAATTCACCCGGCTCATTTTCGTGAATGATCACCTCATTGGCCGCAAACTGTCGCAATGTGACGATGTCACCCTCCCCATCTTTCTTTTGCCGAATTGGCAAAAAGATTATAAGACAGGGCGCTGGTTTATGCCATGGGAAATGGGACTTTTCGGCTCTATGGCCTTTGGAAGACTGGACTATTTGGAATTCGATTGGAGGGGAAATCGCCAGCCCGGCCCTGTATATTGAAGTTGGTAGCGGGAGAGCGGTCCTTACGGTACGTTAGGCGCTTCCGAATACCAGCTATCGGGGTAATATTGAGCGTAGCCAAAGCGGTTTCCATACGAGCGACGGAAGTCAGTTCTGTATCAGTGTTATAACTTACCCAGGCCAAGAATACATAATTGCCCTGCGTCGTCACATATAAACGGATCCGACTAGTGGGATCCCCTGTGACCGACGTATCTTTATACCCTACCGTAGAAAAAGTATACTTCCCCAATTTCTTTTCGCTGCTATCTGTGCGCGCAAAATCGATTGTAGAAGCGGATGTATATATGGCTACTATTTGTTTCGCGGTTAAAGAACTAGTCATTTTCTGACCCTGGCCGTAAGCAGCCACTTCATTACTGCCCGTGTCTGCGACTATAAAGCCACTATCGTTTACCGGCATGCCTGGATAGGCAAGCACGGACCAGCCATCTGGAAAGGTGATAGAAAAGTCTTTTTTAGTGATTAGCAAGGGTGCACACATCGTTTCATGCGGAAGTGCCAATACCATTGCTATGATAAGACAAATTGTGGTTGAAAGCATAGGCAGGACTTTTAATTTAAAATTCATGGTGCACTCCAAAAAAATCAGGGTTGGACTGTAAAAACTAACCCGCCATACCTGCCTTTGTCACCCTAAAATTTGGAAGGAACTGCCCCGATCTGGAGGTTTTCCTTCTAAGCCTGAGCATTGAACCAGTATAATCGAATTTTCCAGCCCTTTTGATAGGCCGCATCATTACAATATTGAAACAATTTCCGATACGGAATGGCCGGCCTCATTCTTGATTCGTAGCATCAGAATGCCTGTTCCCAAGATTTCCCTGGTTAGAGTCAAGCCAAAAGGCCCTTCTTTGCGAATGCTTTCCACCTTGGTCCCCTCCATGGTCCAAGCTTCAAATGAATAGTTTCCAGGAGTCGCCATTTTCAATTCCACTCCACTGCGATTTTTCTGCAATGAATATTGGAATGGCTTCATTTCCTGGCCGCCCAACATGCGCGCCAAGGAAACGGGGTCAGCAGGACCAAAATTGTTCATCGTATAATCAGAGAATTTGAAGAAGAGAGTATCTCCATTGAGCGCCTTGACTGTGGGATTCACTAAAACCCGGACTACGCGGCCAACTTCCAAACCAGATAGGGTTAAAGTTGCTTTTAGATTATCAGCCGAGAGCGTTACATTTGCAATGGTATGAGTCAATTGAAGGGAGTGATTCCCCTCACCATACCCTGGACCCGCAATGTTCTTCCAACTGGTAATCTTGTATCCCGAAGCCAGGGCGGCCGCCGGGTTAACCGGTTCGGTGAATTCCACTTCCATTTTCGTTGGGCCCATGGAACGGACTGCAAGTATTTCCAAAACCGGTTTTTTATTTGGAACCAATTTGTGTAGGCAAGAATATAAAGGTTGTTTAAGATACGACCAACCACCACTGCTTGCACTGCCACCCAGGCCTGCCACTATAAGAGTTGAGCTATCTGGCGCCACAAGAATTCGATACACCCCAGCCCGAAAGCCACCCGTAACAAAGGTGAATGCGCCTTGCCAATGCCCTTTGACCTTTTCCAGGAAAACGCGATCGATAATGCCATTGGTAATATCCGTCACAAACATTTGCCCAGCATATTTACCCTTGGGGATCAATACTGATTCACCCAGGGAGTTACTGATCTCATCATGGGCGGCCCATGCCGTAGGAGGATATTCCACTTGTCCGGGAAGCTTTGCTAGCGACTTTGGCCCATCAAAACCATACCACTGTCCCTTTTCCATGCATATGAACTTGTCCGATGGCTCCCAGTCGCCTTGATTGTCAGTGGTGCAAATGGTGCCATCTGGACCAAGGGATGTACCCCCAGTATTTCGCAATCCATGCACCATGAATTCATGCGTCTTGGTGATAGGATCATACTGGACCCAGGTTCCATGTTTTAACGGTTCTGGATCACCGACACCCGTTGCTACTGTATAGATTGTATCCGCCGGTTCGTAGCCGTGAAATCCCCCTAAGGTCCAATTGAATTTACCTTGATAATAAACCAGACCCATGGAAAACCAGTGTCCATAATCGCGGATACCCACTGGATTAGCCTTATCATATTCTACGGAATAGGTCCAGTTGGCTCCATTGGGTGTCAGCTTCCCGATTCGGTCCTTTTCTGTTACATAAATACTTCCATTCACCACGGCCACAC
>JAYUHW010000312.1:0-7704 GCA_043766615.1 Fibrobacteria bacterium
CATAAACTTCAGGATAGAGAACGGAACTACGCCTATTTTGAAGTAATTTCTCAGAGAAAAGCGGCATGATGACTCGTTTCAAAAGAGCCGCACCCAAATTAATTCTTGGACGTCGGGCTAAAACTTCCCAAATTCCTAATCCCCTCCAAACAAAAATCTATCCACAAGAGGCCGCTCAGTTTTTAGGCCTTTACTTCAAAATTGGATAACTTTACTCTGATTTATCCACACGTTGACAAGCGCTTTCAACAGGCTGTTGATAGCTTTCCCTCCAATTTCTCCCATAAGCTGGGTATTTAATAGTGGAAACACCACCCTGGGCCAATGGTAAGATTCGCCAAGGAAAACCCCATGGAAGATGTCATGCAAAGCGCCCTCAAGTCTCCGATGCCCATTCAATTGCCCAAGACCCTAGTAACAGGTGAACCCGTATCCTGGACACCTCCGGAAGCAAATCCCAATTCCCGGGGCATTTCAAAAATCCGGATTCAATCCACTTTGCCCTTTCCGCTTTCCGACCTTTTTTCCCTGGTAGAAAACCACCAAAACTATCCGGATAGCTGTCGTCAGCTCGCCGAATTTTTCAAAGTCCAATGTGGTCATTATCCTTTGGAGCGACTCGTACTCGAAGCCCTTCAAGCCCGTTTCCCAAGAGTGTGGATGGAACGATTTCTCTTTATTCTGCTGGAAGTGGAAGCATCCGATTGGCAGACCGCGGCTTATGTTTTGCAGTTCCGGCACCTGAAACGCTTGCTCCTTAGAGTCGAACGCCAGAAACCATTGAACGCCGTCGAGACCAACCTCGCTCATGAAATTATCCAATCGCTGGGCCTTTCCAGTTTTACGGATCTAAACCCCTTTTGCCATCATGCCAATGAGATCTTTAAACTTATGCAGGCCGGCCGCATTCCTGTTTCCGGCGATTTGGGTTTGCTGGTTTACCTCATTCACTCGGAAGCCCTCGCCATAGGCGAACGGAAGCATTGGCTTGAATTGGATCTTGGCATCGGCGACCTGGATTCCTTGTCCCGCCTGACTCCGCTTTTGAAACATCTGGAACAGCGCATGCATAAAGCCCTGGAGATGGCAAAACGCCTGGGTGGGTACGGTCCTATTTTGGATGCCACTATGGGCATTGAGGAACAACTCGGGCCTTTCTTTTACGCCCATTTCAAACAGGCTATCAGCAAGCTTCCGGAACTCCAGGAATTCAAGGAGACGCTGGAACTGCAAAGGGCAAAGCGGATTCCCACTGCAGATTTGATCGCGCTCACGACTTTAACCAGATGGGTGTTGGAAGCCCGAGGCCATACCGGCGGACCATTGGAATGGATCCGTATGGCGCTGGAAAGCTATGACCAAGGACATTTTCGTCTGGATATCGAAGGCCGATATTCCGCTGTGGAAGTGCTTTTGGGAGAAGCTAAAACCGAACGGGACGGCAACTATGTGCTCGGCAACTTCGGTGAAAACCCCTATTCCCCCTGGATCGCCAGAGATGGTTTAACTCGGCCCTATCGCAGCGCCAATCCAGACCGCATCCCGCCGGACTTGCGCAGCACCATTCTCGCCAATATCCACAATGACACGATTCTGCTTAAGCTGCTTGAACATTCCAAGGTTTACATGTCGCCGGGATTGATAGAAATGATAGTGGAGGGCAACCGGTCACCCTTTGTGCACCAGCAAATCGCTGCTAGGCGCGAACTCCATACCGGAGTGATAAATGGCAGGGTCCCGATTGCTCTACTGCGAAGCCCGGTAGACATTCCTGCCGCGCTACTGCGCAATTTAATCCACCCTCAGCACGTCTCCTTCACGGATATGAAATCGCTTTACCGCGCCAGAGAGGAGTTGCGTCGCGAGGTAGTTGCCGAATTGCATCGATTCCTGACGTTGGCATACGCATCCTAATTGCGTCCTGATTGCGTCCTGACGAGCCCCCCTCTTTTCGACTACTTAAAATTTTGTGATTCATTTCTCAGGATATGAGTTATTTTATTTCCTGGAGGCAGACAGCATCATTGGCTGCTTCTAAAGGAAGCATATGGGTGCCACCAAACCTTCCCATCTCAAAAGCAAGCGCAGCTCCATAGGGGGCAAGCCTCTTGCTATCGAAAAAGAGATCTACCTGGTTTCTTTGGCTGTAAAAGACGAGGCAGATGCCCTAGGAAGCGTAAAAGGCAAAAGCTTCGTGCCAAATGCCCGCGGTCAAATTGTTCTGGACTGCTGGCAGGATCTCTCGCGGATTCGTCCGGACCTGCATCCGGATGCTGTACGCATTGGTCCGCGACATTTGCAGGGTCTTTTGATTTTGGCGTCCACGGAAGAAGTTCCACTTTCGCTCAACGAAGCGGTCCGGCTAATAAAAGTCTACACCGGTCTGCGCCTCGCCCGTAAGTTCACCAAGAAAGCGGTCGTGTGGAAGAACGGGTATTCAGAACGATTGATTCCCAATCCTCGGGAACTCGCGGCCGCGCGTCAGGCGCTTAAAAGCCCGGTAAGCGAATAAACATCCCCAGCGAGAGGATGACGACTACGCTTAAGGTCAAGACGAAAAAATAATTCCAGCGCAAATCACCGGAACGTCCGTCCCAGCTCGCTTTCGCCAGGTCTTGCCCTTTGGCCAGGTCTTGCGATTCCCCCATCCACATGGCGCGAAGAATTTGGAAGTAAAAATAAAACGAGGCGATGCCTCCCACCACGGAAATCAAAATCACCGCCAACGTCCAGCTGGGCAGATTGGCGTTCGGCTGCAAGGCTTCCAGCAATACGCCGAATTTGGCGGCGAATCCTGAAGTCAATGGGATACCGGCATAGCTGAGCAGAATAACCGTCATGGCCAAGGCCAGCCATCGCCGCGAACGACCGAGACCGGTGAGATCGGCGAGTGTGTCCACGTCTGCCTTGGGCGTTCCCATGGCCATGAGTGCGGCCCAGGAACCAAGCGTCATCACCCCATAGGATCCCAAATAGAATATTACGATGGGGGCGGAATTAACCGCGATGCCGATAAGGATGAAGCCGCCGTTGACGACGGTCGAATAGGCTAATAACCGTTTGAGGTTGGTTTGGATGATGGCCTGAAGATTACCCATTACGGCACAAACGGCTGCGGCAATCAGTAGAATCGGTTTCCACACGTCTTCCAAAGATTCAAAGGTGCCCCAAAGCAGCATGCCCAGCATCCCAAAGATGGCAACTTTTACAGGTGAGGAAATAAGGGTGAGAGAAGCCATATTGGTGCCTTGGTACACATCCGGTAGCCAACTGTGAAATGGGGCGATCGCCACCTTGAAAAATAGTGCTCCCAAAATAAAAGCCAGTCCCACCTTGGCCAACGTCAAATCCGCAGTTGCACCCGCATCCACAGCTCGGGATAAGGTATCGTGGATAACCATTAAGTTGATTTCTCCCGTAGCTCCATACACAAAGGACAGGCCGAGCAGGAAAAGGACGCTTGTGAACACACCCAGCATCAGGTACTTCATTCCCGCCTCATTGGAGCGCGGATCTTTATGGCTGAAGCCCGCCAGCACATACGAAGGAACGGAAACCAGTTCATAAGCGATGAACAATGTGGGCAGGTCACCGGCCAAACACAAATTGACCATCCCCATTCCCAAAGCCAGCACCACCATACGCCATTCCATGGCCGTGATATGCACCTTTTCCAAGTAGCCTTCCGAAAGCAGCAACCCACCAATGGTCAGAGCCAGGCAAATATATGTCAAGGCCTTTCCCACCGACGTAACGTGTATGGCACCCCCGAAATACTCGGTGTTTTCCGGCAAGAAAAGCCAGATGCATAAGCCGGATGTCGCCAAAGCCAAAATGGAAACGAGGTTGGAAAGCTTTTCCTTCTGTAGAGGTCGAAGCGAAGCAAGCAGAAGTAAAATGGCGAAGCCGGCCACCAAGGGCGCTTGAGTCAAGAGATAGGGATTCATGGTAAGCCCGCCATGCCGCGCACGGCACCCAAGGTGAGTATCGCATGCTCTACCGGCCTAATGAACAGCATGGGATAAAGCCCAAGTATGAGCCAGAGCACGATAAGGCCGAGCGCCAATCCCGTTTCCCTTTTGGAAAGATCGGGTGCTTGAGTGAAGTTATGCTGCGACGCCTCCGATTGGGGACCTAAAAATATTTTGTGGAAAGCCCGGACCAGCGCACCGGCTGCTATCAGCGCCCCCAGCGAAGCCAGTAAAGTCAACCAAGGCGAAGAATTGAAAGCCGTAAACAATACCAGGATTTCTCCAGCAAAATTACTGAGGCCGGGCAAACTGGCGGAAGCAAATATCGCCGTGAGCAATACGGCCGCCAAGCGTCGCTGCCCTTTCCGTAACCCGCCATGGGTGGAAAGAGACGGACTATTTCCGGAAACGGAAATGCGCGCATCAAAAGCAAACAAAGCCGTCATGATAAGCCCGTGGTTGAAAACCTGGAAAATTGCTCCGGTCAAACCCGTGGTTTCTACTTCGCCTGCACCCGCAGCCGCGAACACACCGAGTCCGATTAGGCTCAAGTGGGAAAGCGAGGAGTAAACCAGAATGTCGATTAGGCGATCCTGGGCAAGACAGAGCACGGCGCCATACAAGGCCCCGAGTACGCACAGCATTTCTAATTGAGGGGCCAGCTGAAAACATTCCTGACGGAAACCCTGAGCCAAAATCATGATGATGCCATAAGCACCCATTTTGGACATGAGAGCAGACAACACCGCTCGACACGCCGGTGCCGACACATTATACGTGTCGCGCAGCCACCCGTGGAAACCTAGCAGAGGAAGCTTGACGGCAAAGGCCAAGGCAAAACCCCCAAAGATCCACCAGCGCTGCGATTCCGGTAAGGAAGGGAGTAGGCCTGCAATGCCGCTGAGTCCCGGATCCCGCCCTGCTGCGGCGCATAATGCCACGATGGAAACGAGCATGGGTAGACTGCCTGCCAAAGTAATCAGGAAAAATTTGAGCAATGCTCCATACACGGGACCCGAATAAATATTGGCCCGGCCATGCAATCCAATCCAGAAATACGCGCCGATGAGGGCAAGCTCCCAGAACAGATAAAAGAGCAAAAGGCTTTCCGATAAAAAGACTCCGACCAGACTCATACTGAGCAGATTGGCAGAGACATAATAAGAAGGGCCGTATTTGCCTTCCCGGTCCCGTAGCCAAGTAAAGATGAGAGGCAAACTGATGCCCATGAGTAAGAGGAAAGGTGCGTTACGTCCATCCAGATATAAAGTGGGTTCAATCAGCAACCGGGTCACGCCAACAGGCAAGCCACGGCCTTTGAGCACAATGCTCACCGGACTCAGCATCCCCACTACGGCGAGCCAAACTAGAAAGGCACCAAAAATCCATTGGAACACCAATGCGGCCTGGGCATGGACGGAAAAACCCGGCTTGGTTCCAGGAACTCCGGACCCCTTGGTCCCTGGAACTCCAGACCCATACACCGCAGGTGCCAATCCATGCAAGATCAAGGCGCACAAGGGTAACAGCAATGCTACGGCAAGAAAACTGGGGCTCGCGTACATGTTCTAGCGCCCTCCCAGGTAATAGGCTAGGAGAAAAACCGCTACTAAAACCACCATGGCGTATTGATTGGCCTTGCCGGTTTGCAGAAGGCGTAGCACATGCGACAAACCTTTGCTCAACCATCCTGCCGCCGAAAGGTACCCGGAGAAAATACTTTCCAGAATCAGTCGGCTTAAATAAGCGGTGGCCTTGAGCGGTATCAGGATAGCGTATTCATAGCAATCGTCGAAATAAAATTTGCGCGACAACGGGCCATAGTTTCCCAGGCGCAGAGGCCGGAGCTTAGCCAGCCACGGTTCCCGTACTTTGGAGGTGGAGAAAAAGAAAAAACATACTCCCGCCAGGATGATATTCACGATAAGGAAGGGAAGTACATGCGCAAAGCTAGGTCCGGGCTCTTCCACCCTTCCGCCAGTTAAAACTGCGTACAGGAAACCATTCCCACCAAAGCGGGGCGTGGCGCTGAAGTATCCAAAAATAGGCGCCGCTGCGGCCAGAACGGCTAGCACGAACTTAATGCTTAGACTGGTCTCTTTGACTTCCCCATGATGACTGGAGTCTGCGGCATCACTGCGCAAATATCCGTATAGCCTAAACAAATAAAGCACAGAAACGCATTCCACCGCCACCACCACCCAGTACACAAAATTGGACGGCAAATACAATCCCCATCCCATAAACTGCGCCTCTTCAAGGGAACCGAGCACCGCTTCTTTGCTGAAGAATCCCGCTGATAGAAAAGGCAATAGTCCCGCACCGCCCACGCAGCCAATTAAAAAAGCCAAGTTTGTAATCGGCAGTTTCTTGAGTACCCCTTTTAGATGCCGCACATCCTGTTCATGATGGGCGGCTAAAATAACACTGCCGGCGGCCAAGAACAACAACGCTTTGAAGAAGGCGTGGCCGAACAAATGCAGCATCGCCGCAGCCGAGGAATGCGCCGCCAAGGCTAAGAACATCAGTGCCAAATTGGAAAGTGTGGAGTAGGCGAGAATTTTTTTGATGTCGGTTTGTACTAAAGCCAAGGCCGCGCCCACCACTAAAGTTACCAGCGCGCATACAGCCACCACCAGCCGGGCTTCCGGGGCAACCGCATACAGCCAATCGAGGCGCATGATTAGGTAAATGCCCGCCGTTACCATCGTGGCCGCATGGATAAGCGCGCTGACCGGAGTTGGCCCAGCCATGGCATCGGCCAACCAAACATGTAGCGGTGCCTGCGCCGATTTCGCGAAAGCGCCGCCAAGCAGAAGCAAAGCCGCTAGCGTCGCCTTTCCATGGTAAATGCCCGCCAATCCAGCGCCATGGGTCTCCAGCTCAGAAAGTGAAACAGTGCCGAACATGCGATAAATGGAAAACACACCCAGTAGAAAAGCCACATCACCAATGCGGTTAACAAAGAATGCTCTAAATGCCGCCACCGGCACGTCTTCCTTTTCCCAGTAATGCCCAATAAGAAGATACGAACAGAGGCCGACCCCTTCCCATCCCAGAAAAAGCAGCACTAAATTATCCGCAAGTACCAGAGTCAACATTGCGGCCACGAACAAGTTTAAACTGGCAAAGAAACGGTATTGCTCAGTATCATGCCGCATGTATCCGATGGAATAAACCGTAATGAGAAAACCAAAACCCGTCACCAGCAGGCACATTGCCAATGAAACGGAATTGAGGTGCAGATGCAAGCCGGTTTGGAACCCTTGCGTGGCAATCCACGGTCCTGCGGAAAAATCAATGGGTTGACCAGCCCCAAACACCCCGGCTTTGCAAAAGCCCAAGGTCAGGGCTAGGGAAATACCTACAGCCAAACTGGCTAACCCTCCCAGAAAATTATAGGGCAGACGCTTTCCCAGCAATGCTAATACTGCCGCCGAAAGCCCTGGTATCACGGGTATGAGCAAAAGAATCCAGGGATTTGTCATGACCCTTCTCCCACGGTCCGCTCTCCTAGATGCGACACTCTTTCACGCGTGATGTCCTGGTAGTTTTTGAAGAGCACGATGATCATGGAAAGGCCGACAGCCGCTTCCACTGCCGCCACGCCGATGGACAGCATATAGAGATAATGACTGGTCTCGGACGTACCAAATCGGAAATAATTGAAGGAGACCATGGACAGGTTCACGCCGTTCAACATCACTTCAATAGAAAGAAGAATCATGATGAG
>JAYUHW010000313.1:0-3102 GCA_043766615.1 Fibrobacteria bacterium
CATAAACTTCAGGATAGAGAACGGAACTACGCCTATTTTGAAGTAATTTCTCAGAGAAAAGCGGCATGATGACTCGTTTCAAAAGAGCCGCACCCAAATCATTTGTTGTTGCACGATTGCTGCTATTTGCTGCCATATCGGTAAATGCGCAAACCATTCCTGTAAATCCAAAAGCAACGACAGAGGCAAAACTGGTCCTCCAGTATTTGCACTCCATCAAAGGCAAAGGAATCCTTTCCGGTCAAACGGATTATGTCGACGGCGACATGGCGGAAAAAAAAGTCCAAACTGATGTAGGGAAAAAACCGGCCATCTATGGCAATGATTTTGGCTGGGGTGGACAAGGGTCCATTACTTTGGCAATCGACAAATGGAAAACCGAAAAGGCTATTCCCTATTTCTGCTGGCATGCCTGTCCACCTACATGGAATGAGTCCGCCTGCGCATGGTCGGATATCAACCAAGGCCGACCGGAAGGTTTTCTCGACAGCATTCTAAAAACCGGTACAGCGGAAAACAAAAACTGGCTGGCGCGAATGGATCGGGTGGCCGGTTTTCTTAAACAAGCACAGGCGGCCGGAGTGCCTGTTCTCTGGCGCCCTTTCCATGAAATGAACGGTGGTTGGTTTTGGTGGTGTCAACAAAACCGGTTCCCGGAATTATGGAAGCAAATGTATGACCGATTCACCAATTACCACGGACTCAACAATCTGTTGTGGGTCTATTGCGCCAATTATCCAGAAGCCCCAATTGAGAAGTATTATCCCGGCCCAAACTATGTCGATATTTTAGGGCTCGACATTTATGAAAACTATGGTGCCTTATATACCGACGCCCTATATGCCGCTTTGGTTAAACTGGCCAATGGAAAACCCATCGGCATCACAGAAAATGGAAAAATTCCACCCATCGACATGTTTAAAACCAAACAGCCCGACTATGTCTTTTTTGTAACTTGGGTTCGCTTTCAAAATGGCGGTGAGACCAGTCAAAACAGCCTGCAATGGACGCTCGATACTTACAACAATTCCTACATGATCACGCGGGACGAGATTGATTTTTCAAAACTAACAACCGGGCTGACACCCAATAATTATGACAGACAGAAGTCCAAGAAACCGGATCAAAACCTCGAGAATATCCCGGTTGGGTCGAAAGATAAGGTGTTTGATTCACGAGGCATACACTCCTTCAGTTTTGGCAGGTTTACCCTCTCAATCCTCGGTAAAATATGGAAGCCTCTTTCCCGCGACCCATAAAATTCGTATCCTTTGCTTCTGAAAGCAATCTCAAATATCACTCTATTCGAACTCCCATTTTAAGTAAGAGGAAAAAGGTCATTACATGGCAACAAAAACCTACGTTGAGAAAAAAAGAACGGGAACCCGGACAACTGAGGAAGACCGCCAAAAAATTGTCAAGCTCATGGCCGAACACCCTGAAAGGGGAGGCATCCAAGAAGTGGTCAAGGCAACAGGATTCACAGCGAGTACCATCAACAATGTCCTCAAAAAAGCTGGGTTAAAAGGTAAAGGAGCGGGTACACGTTCAACCGCTAGAAAATTCACCTTTGAAACCTCACTGGAATCCCGTTCTTTAATGCAGGAGATTTCGCAAAAAAGGGAGGAGCTGAAATCCCTGGTGCAGAAATTTTTGGATTTTAATATTCAATAACAGATTGAGGGGATGCTTATCAATCCCCTTATTTTTCTCATTCAACACGGGTAACCGCTCGACTCTCGTTCCCAGCAGTTAGTGCTGTAGGAGTTAAAGTTAAGCGTTTACCTTGCGAGTGGAGTGTTTACCTTACGCCCCACCAAATCCCTTAGGCCCAACCAATGTGGCCAACCACCGGCGACTCTGGGTTTGGGATCTACTTTACGTAGAACTACCGGTAGCTGCGCTCCATCCGTCTTAAAGGACGAGGCCGGCAGTCCTGCAGAATTAACCAGGTTCCCGATTGGATTGCCAGACCAGGAATAGCGGACTTGAGTCGGTGATGTAACTGTAACCGCTGAAACCAGTATGGAAGTGTTGTCCACAACGGCGTTTCCCCAAACCCATTTACCGTCCGCACCTGCAATGGCAAAGCCTTTGAGGGCGCCCCCATCCTTGGACTTTAAACCACCGCCAAGTTGTGAAAACTGCAGGCGGATTTTATTTCCCTCTACGGCGGAACTTTTAAACATGGGTCCCGAATAGAGCAAATCGGGTTCATTGTAAACCAAGGCTCGGGCCGTGAGTGAAAAACGGTAGCCGATATCCCATTTGTTTTTGGGATGAACGTCACCGGCTTCCCCAATATCGATCGCCGTGGCCATTCCGGTATGAGGTAGCGCCAAGGATAGACGCTGGGCCTCACGGATATCGCACCAGCCGGATGCTTCCACGGGGTTGACCTGTAAGGTACGGTAGGATGCCAGTTGGACAAAATAGAAGGGGAAATCCCCTTGTCCCCATATCTTGCGCCATCCTTTTACCAGTCCGGCAAATCGGGTTAAATAAAACTGGCTATTCCCTTCATTGCTTTCCCCCTGGTACCACAGGGCACCGCGAAAGGCCATGGGAATCAAGGGGGCAATTCTTGCTTGGAAGAGATCGCCGGGCAAGTTGTTTTGCGTACGAAAAGCCGGATTGGAAAGGGCCGTGTCTTTGGAAATAAAATCTGGCTCCAACCAGCGCTCCACTTCGGTGCCGCCAACGGCACTTACTACAATACCAACTGGGATGTTCAAAGCCATGTGTAAATCGCGGCCAAAGAAATATCCCAGTTCCGAAAAACTGAGAATATTGGCGGGTGTGCACACTTTCCAAACTCCATTTGTAGAGGCTAGTCCCATCACCCTAAGATTGGGATAGTCTGCGTTCTTGGCGGAATCAGCTACAGCTGCGCCATTGGCATTATAGCTGCCAGTCATGAGCATTTCCATATTGGACTGCCCACTGCCAATCCAGACTTCACCCACCATCACATCCGTAATGGTCACGGTATTTTTTCCCGCAAGCACGAGTTGAAACGGACCACCGGCTTCCATCGAGTCCAATTTCACCATCCATTTTCCATTGGCATCGGCCGTGTTCATTTTGGTTTGCCCACGGAAA
>JAYUHW010000314.1:0-10788 GCA_043766615.1 Fibrobacteria bacterium
AAAGGCTTTTACCGTATAGATTCCAGAATGCAAACCAGGGAGGCTGAAAGCGGGTCCATAGGGCCTATAGATCAACGGACACACGGTTCCAACCGGGGCATCGTGATCGAGAAAGGTTAGTGAGATGGCATTTCCGTTCACGGAAGCAGAAAGCATATCATAGGTGGTGCCGCAATTAAACTGGTAGGTGAGCAAGTCCAGAGTGAACGCTTTGTCAGAGGCGGTTTTGGTAGGATTGATGGAATAGGTTGAGTCCACGGAGGCCTGGGAGGGCAGCACCCACGCGACAATCAGGGTCAATGGCAACCACAAAGCCCGGTGGATTTTTAGAGGCATTTTTAAGCGTAACATAAATGGTACTCCAGGTTAACCAGCGGTACTACTCTCTTTGTACTACTGGAATGGACTGCAACTCTCCCGTTGGTGCATGCAGTTGCAGCAAATAGACTCCCTTGTCCATGATACCCCCGGCATCAAGGCTTAGGGCCCCTCCATTTTGAAGATCCCCATCGACGTTAAAAGTATACCTGGACTGAACGCGTCCGGACAAAGCGATTAGCTCTAGCTTCCATGTGGCACCGGCTGAAAGGGGCTTTGAGGAAGAATGGGAGGGTTCCAGTAGAGTCACATGCAGGCGTCCTCCCTGAAAGTATGCGCTCGGTTTGGTCGTTCTTTGCGGTTGGACCAACATGCCGGTAGTTCCCGTGACTGTCAATGTATCGGATAAAACAGGTATTTCCGGTATCTTGCAGAATGGAGGCTTGACCAGACACGCCGGGAGCTGGGTAACATAGAGCGGATATTTGCCTGGTTTGAGCGCTGCCATGTCGAAGCTTGGACCCCAGGGAACAATATTGACGATGCAAACTCGGTTTGAATCTACAACCGGAAAGAATCGCGTGTGAATTTCTCCATTCAACACGCTCACCGTTTGATTTGAAAAGCTGGTCTGGCAGTTGCCAAATTGGTTGTTCACTACTTGCATGGAAAATGCTGTGTTGGCTGTGACCTGGTTATTTTTGAGAAACCAGCCAGTCTTGCGCGAAACATCTTCTACAACCAAAGTACCGGCATCACCGGGCGTCGGCGCCATTTTACAGCCTTGGGCGGCGCATGCGGGTAGGCGATAGGCCGTGACCGTATACGTGCCCGCTTTAAGAGCCGCCATATTAAACCTTGGCCCGTATGGCATATAGATGGCCGGGCAAATGCTCCCGACAGGTGCTTCATGATCCAGAAATGTGAGTGAAATGTTGTTTCCATTTACAGTAGCGGAAAGCATGTCATAGGTTACGGCGCAGTTGAATTGATAACTGAGCAGATTGAGATTGAAATCCTTGCCGGGCAAAGTTTTGGTGGGATTGATGGAATAGGTGATTGCGCCTGCCTGGCTGATTTCCAAAACTCCGGCGTATTTGGGCGTAACGGCCATTTCACACGGAGGCTTCGTATACAGGCATTCGTACATCTGGGTCGCCCAAACCTCGTACTTGCCAGCCTTGAGGGCCGGCATGGAAAAGACGGGAGCAACAGCAGGAAGAGTAAACACCGTATCCACTACGGGGGGATTCTTTGTCCAGATAGGTGGATCCATAAAAATGATCTGTCTAACGACAAAGGAAAGATCAATGCGGCTTCCAGTTACCAAAACGCTTTCCCGGGAAAAACTTGCGAGCGAATTCCACTTTCCTCCTAGGAGTGAAAGCTTAAAGGCAACAGCAGCGGGAGCTGGATTGGGAGAAACAGAATAAGCTTCAGCCGAAATTATTTGAGACTGTATCGTCCCAGGCATAAACAACGCGCAAGCGAACGCCAAAAAAAGTGCAACAGCATAAAGGCGACATTGAGATAGCATAGGTGACTCCCTCCTCATGTGTAGTGCATCGTATCATATATAATAACACTTTTATTGGCATAATAATCCATATATAAAGATTAAATCCAATTATTCGTAGTGTATAAATACGATAATATTGGGGTTTTTTCTCAATTTCTGGGTTTGGGCGGATTTAACTACTCTTTTCAAAGAGATTGGCCGGTTTGGAGGACACGGCTCAAACGTCCACCTTCTGTTGTAACAATTTTTTTGCAGGAACACGCACCATGCAGCTTTTACAGACCTGGGATCCGGAAACGTATTCCCGTAACGCACGATTTGTAGCTGAACTCGCCACACCCGTGATGGAGTTGTTGGAACCTGTTTCCGGCGAACGCATTTTAGACCTCGGATGTGGCGATGGATTTCTGACAGCAAAATTAGCTGGCATGGGCTGCCGCGTTTTGGGAGTGGATGCGAGTGCCGCACAGGTTGAAGGCGCACGGAAGTTGGGAGTAGCGGCTGAAGTGAAGGACGCGCAAGCTTTGGATTTTGCTTCCGAGTTCGATGCCGTATTCAGCAATGCCACCTTGCATTGGATGCGACATCCGGATGCAGCCATTGAGGGTGTCTGGCGCGCGCTCAAACCGGGTGGCCGGTTTGTGGGTGAGTGCGGGGGTGAAGGATGCGTTGCAAAAATACGTAAGGCATTGGGTAAGGCATTGGAAAAACGTGGCGTAGCCATAGACTCGGTAAACCCATGGTATTTTGCCACGGGTTCCGAATACCGGGCCAAGCTTGAGGCGCGCGGTTTTAAAGTGGAAAGCTGCGAAGTCATTGCGCGCCCGACGCCATTACCCAGCGATGTCAGTACGTGGCTGAAAACCTTCGCAGAAAACTTCATGTCCACTCTACCTGCGGATACCCGGGAACGCTTTCTTGAGGAAGTCCAGGAGGATTTGCGGCCGGAACTGTGCGATGCGACAGGCACTTGGACGGCAGATTATACCCGGCTGCGGTTTCGCGCCATAAAACCGTACCAGGTGTGATACCGTATCCTATGCGATACTGCGTGCCAATGCTACTCCTCTCAATGTTTTCGGTGTTTGGAGACATATCCAAATGCCGATTCAATTATGGCCGCCCCTATTCAACGAATCCGGGATCGGAAATCGATTACGTTTACCAGTGGGCGGGTAGTGAAGAAAACTATAATCTTGGAAATATGATGCGTGCCTGTCGTCCCGGCGGAGCCTTGTACGGAAAAACCCCAGTGGTTTACAGTTATATCATCGCCTTTACCTTGCGCCGGGATCATTTGTTACAGGACTGCGATGTTGGGACCCCGAACCTCTGTGATTCCGGCGCCTTCTACCTGCGGAATCCACCCGACCGCGCCCGTATCTTGGGACAGGTTTCGAAATATGCAAAAGGCACAGCTGCGGATCTGGGAGTGATCACTCCAGTAGTCTGGATGATGGAGCCGGATTATTATCAATACGCCCAAGCCGGAACCCAAGGTGGCAAACCGCTCACTTTTGGTGAAGCTGCCTCCTTCATGCACGAAATGTTGGATAGCATCCAAAAGTACCTGCCCAACGCGCAATTCTCCCTGGATATTTCCCCGTGGACATCCTGGAACACCACCCTGAACCAAAGTTGGTACACGTCTTTCAACTTGTCCAGATTCACGTATATCAATACATCTGGAGGTCGCACCAATGCCGAGGGACCGGCGGGCACAGGAAAAATCCGTGCCGATCCCATGACTTGGAAAGCCATTCACGATCTCACCGGAAAATCCATTTTTGCCGATGATGGCTATGGCGTGGCAGGCGTTTCCATTGGCCATGACAGTACATGGGACGTCGCAGCCAATCTCAATAACCGTATTGCCGATGGGGTCATTGGCATCAGTCAGGCGAATCCCAGGCCGGACTGGAATGCCGTGATCGCTTCGACGCGGCCGCGGTTAAATCCAATATCGAGTTGTGGAAATCCAATTCTCCGAATTGGTGCGGCCGGCGCTCGGCATATTCGTACTGCGAATCCATCGGACGCTTTAGGCCGGGTTTTTTCACAGAAACCCAGGATTTTTCTAAATCTGACAAAACCGCAAATTAAGTGAACTATTTGAACGGGTTATTCGTCAAATGGAAAAGCCCGTTGGGACTGGTTGAATCCTATCTGATTTGGCACAGGAAAATGTTAGAGGGAAAATGAAGCAAACCATACAATACCTTATGCTGACAGGAGTCCTTTTGATGGCTGTCTCATGTGCTCCTCCCATGGCGGGCGCGCCGTCCTTTGCAATGGCGAGTGACCAGAACGAAAAAATGCAAAGCTTCTACATACCAATAGGGGGTGAAGTTAAGGGCCAAGATTGCTTGATGATTGGCCCATTTTATTTAATCGGTTTTGGGAAACACCCCAATCATGAAGGTCTTTTGGCCAAAATGTTGGCGGAAAATAAAGCCGATGTCTTGCTGAACGCAACTTTCAAAACCAGTACTTTTTGGATTCCATATATTGTGATGAATGACTGTCTTTCCATTACGGGTACTCCAGCAAGATTGAAGAAATAGGGGCTACGCATGAAAAAGATGGTTTTTTTAAGTCTGGTTATTCTGCTTGCGGGCTGTGCTAGACAAACTTTTCACTCGGAAATTACGGCCTCTACAAAAGTAAGTTCTGTTCGTGATTATAAAATATTGGGCGATGTCGAGGCGTCTGCTTGCAACAAATGGATCTTCTTTTTCCCCTTTGGCGCAAATTACAAGAGCATGTATAAAGAGGCTTTTGAAAAAACCGGCGAAATTGGAGGAGACGCCATGATTGATTTTCAGGTTCGGTCGAAACATTTCTTTTATCTCTATCCATTGGGGATTCTAGATTGTTGGGAGGCCACGGGAACGGCGATTAAAATGGGCTCTGGGGGCGGTTTTGGAGAAAAATCTTCGGTTTGGGACAAGCCTGATGAATCAAAACAATCTGAGCATGAAAAACCGGCCCCGTCAAAATGGGATAAGGCCCCCTAAGTAACACTTTAAGGGCTAGCAAACGTCAAACGATTATTGGACTTAAAAGTGAGATTTGTAGATTAAAAAAGAAAAGAGGCGTGTATGCTAAATAAGATCTTTGTTCCTGTTGCATTACTTTGGGCGGCCTCACATGCCGGTGAAAAAATTTGTTCCCCGTATTTTGAACGCATAAATTTATCCGAAGAGTATAGGCTTTCTTCCATTCGAATATTGAAGTCCAAAATCGAAACGGGAAATTCCCGTGAACTGGTGATTCCCGGTAAAGATGAGGCGCGCTCATCGGAAATGAGCCAAGATTCGAATATGGCTTGGGCCAAATCCAACTCTTGCCAGTACCTGCTTTTGGGGTCTCTAACGCGGTTGGGAGAATCAGTACAGTTTGCTGTTCGCATCCTCGATGTCCAAAACAAAAACAGCGTCTTCAATAAACTGTACAAAGCCAGTGGCCCAGATGATTTGGATCCCATTTTCGGTCAAGTTGCCGATGCCATGAAGGATCCCAACTTTGTGGCGCAGCAATCCATTTACGATGTCACCAATAACGATGCCGGACGTTTGAAGCAGAAGCGGTCCAATACCAATTATGCCTTTGGCGTTGGCTATTTAGGTTTCCCTGCTAAATCGGACAATACCTTTGGGCTTAGCGCCGCTATGGTATGGGATGCACGTAAGTTTTTGGGTGAATTGGATTTTTCAACCTATGCCATCGGCAACAACAATTCGGTCAGTTTAACCTCCTTTGGTGTAAATTTATACAAGCCATTGAGTGATATGGAAAACACCATTTACCTGGGTGGTGGCGCGGGGCTTGGTATTTTTGGACATGAAACCTGTCAAGACAATGGATACGGCCGGTACTGTGAATCCACATCAGAAACCACCATGTTTTTCCAGGGTAGCGCGGGATATATGATTGGTAGAGCTTCGGACTTTAATGCCAGGCTTCAATCCGATGCTAAACTGGGATTGACCACCATAGATGGAACGCTTCCCTTTGGAATCGGCCTGAAATTTATCATTGGCTTTGATTATTAAGCGTCTGAGCAAACCCCGGTTATTCAAGCGCTAACAGCAAGGTAAATGGTTTCCGGGACGGGGACTGCAAGTGGAGCAAATAGACTCCGCGCTCCATACGCATTCCCGCATCCAGGTTCACAGTTCCACCAAAGCGGCTTTCAAAGTGATAGGTCTTGAGGACACGCCCGGATTCGGTAAAAAGTTCTGCCCGCCAAGTAGAGAACGAGCTGGAGGCAAATCCCGCATCTTGAGGAAGAGAAATGGCGAGCCTTCCATTGCGAAGCGCGGCACTAGGAGATTGCCTTCCCTCAAGCGGTATACCGCCCTTGCGGGGGAACTGAATACGGGTGCTTGCCATTACGAATAAGGTGTCTACGGCCACGGGCGCCAACCGTTTTACAACACAGATTGGACCCACAGTGGCCACTTCACAGGCCATGAGCTCCGTAGCATAGACAGGATACGCACCAGGCAGCAAAGGGGGTATTAGGTCGAAGGTGGGCCCAATAAGGGGCGGGGGTTGACTGCTTGTATCTACACATGGGGGAAGCCTTAATAAGAAGCTCGTGTAGATGCCACCATTTTCGATTTTCATGCTTTTATTTAAAAATTGGGCACAGGATTGGTACGCATAATTGAGCAGTTGCATAGGGTAGGGATCGTGTCCCATTTTTACGGTCCTTTCTTTCAAGAACCATCCAACTTTTTTCGCGCTATTCACACTATCTGCGACCAGAAAGGTTCCGGCATCGTCACCTGGGCTAGGTGGGCAGGCCAAACAAATAACCTTCCCGAGTATGTGTACGCGCACTTTGTACAAGCCGGCTTGAAGGCCTTGAATGGAAAAGGTAGGGCCATAGTAGCTTTGTGAATTGATGTTGGTACAACCAGTAGGGGTGGTAGGAGCGAAGCTGAGGGACAGAGTGTCGCCCATGATCGAGGAAATAAGACCAGAATATGTGGTGCAGGAACCAAATTGGTCGCTTAGCAAATGAAAGGAGAAGGCCCGATTAGTGGCCGTGTACGAGGGGCTTAAGGAATAGATGGCGGCCAAGGCTTTGGCGGGTAGCGCCAGGCTGTAAACCAGGGAAAAGGACCAGACGGCGCGTTTCAGGGTATTTGTCAGCGACATGGGTTAGCCTCCTCAGAAAATGTAGTGTAAATGACTAGTTTAAAAATATTATAAAACAAAATATATTCATAATAATACCATATTTAGGCATAATAAGTAGTGTATATAAATAAATTATATCGCCTGTAATGCGTTTGAGTTCTAAGCCAACCGCAAAATCATGGTTATTCAAGCAGTGGACCCAATAACTACCTTTGCACGCTTTGCCTCGATTAAAGGAAGCCTATGGCCGAGAAGTTCGTCTACTACATGCACAAAATGACCAAAGTGTACCCGCCGGCCAAGGAAGTGCTGAAGCAGGTTTCCCTATCTTTTTACTACGGGGCCAAGATTGGGATCATCGGATACAACGGCTCGGGCAAGAGCACCTTGCTGCGTATAATGGCGGGAATTGACAAGGAATTTCAAGGCGAAGCGTGGCTGGAATCCGGCCGCACGGTTGGTTATCTCCCGCAAGAACCAAAACTGGATGAAACCTTGGACGTGCGCGGCAACGTCGAGCTGGCCGTAAAAAATGTCAAATCCTTGATGGACGAATTCAATACTTTGTCGCTCAAGTTCGGCGAACCCATGAGCGATACTGAGATGGAAAAGCTGATGGAGAAGCAGGCCAAGCTGCAGGATAAAATCGACGCCGTGGACGGCTGGAATTTGGACAGGCTTATCGAAATCGCCATGGACGCCTTGCGGTTACCCCCCGGTGACGCCAAGGTTACGACGCTTTCCGGTGGAGAAAAACGCCGCGTGGCATTGTGTCGCCTGCTTTTGGAAAAGCCTGATCTGCTGCTGCTCGACGAACCGACTAATCATCTAGACGCCGAGTCCGTGGCGTGGCTTGAGCGCCATCTCACCGAATACGTAGGTTCCGTCATCCTCGTCACGCATGATCGCTACTTTTTGGACAACGTGGTGGGATGGATTCTGGAACTCGATCGCGGTCGCGGTATTCCTTGGGAAGGCAATTACAGTTCCTGGCTCGATCAAAAAACCCAGCGCATGGCCACGGAAGAAAAAGAGGAAAGTCGCCGCACCAAGCAGCTCAAGCAGGAATTGGAATGGGTGCGCACCTCCGCCAAGGCCCGTCAGGCCAAGGGCAAAGCCCGGTTGGCCGCTTATGAGAAGTTGCAGGATATGAGCGGACCGGAAAAACTAAACTCCGCCAGCATCGCCATTCCCAATGGACCGCGTCTCGGAGATCTTGTCATCCGTTCGGCGGGTTTGTCCAAAGCTTATGGCGACAAATTACTGTTCGAGAATGTAGCCTTCGACTTGCCCAGAGCCGGTATCGTCGGCATCATTGGTCCCAACGGCGCGGGCAAAACCACCTTGTTCCGCATGATAACGGGACAGGAAAAAACAGATTCCGGAAAATTGGAAATAGGAGAATCCGTTAAGCTCAGCTACGTGGATCAAAGTCGGGACACGCTAAACGGCGAGAACTCGGTATTTAAAGAAATCACCAATGAAGTGGAGACTTTAAAGGTCGGTAACCTGGAAGTCAACTCCCGCGCCTATGTGGGCAAGTTCAATTTTTCCGGAGGCGATCAGCAGCAGAAGGTCAAAGACTTGTCGGGCGGCCAACGCAACCGCGTACACCTGGCCAAACTACTTCTCAATGGCGGCAATGTCCTTTTGCTCGACGAACCGACCAATGATCTCGATGTGGATACGCTGCAGGCGTTGGAGCAGGCGATTTTGAACTTTTCCGGTTGCGCCGTGGTCATCTCCCATGATCGCTGGTTTCTGGATCGCATCGCAACGCATATTCTCGCCTTTGAGGGGGATAGTGTGGTGGTTTGGCATGAGGGCAATTATGCCTCGTATGAAGAGAGCCGGAAGAAACGCATGGGCATCGACGCGGACACCCCTACACGTCTAAAGTATAAGCCACTAGTGAGAAAATAGTCGGCCGCCAATGATCTATCGGTAATAGCAAAGGAAAAGTTTTCTTTTCCTATTCATAACATTCTCAACCGATCAAATTCTGCTGGTCAGTGCTTGAAACTTTATTTCCTTCTTTGCTGGATGGAAAAAAAGCAAGTCTGTTTCTGCAAAAAAAGGGGATTTGCCAAAATCCTAAATCGGGCATGGACTTTGCATACGGCATCATGCGACCTTCCAATCAGGAAGGCAACTTGGATCCGGGGGAAAAATGCAAACAGTGAGAATAAAAAATAGACCAAATCGAATGGTAGCGATGATTTTGGGGTTGGTGGCGATGGGCCAAGCTCAAGTTTTGTGGCAGACTACGCATACGGACAAAGCGGGCGGATACAATCAAGGTACCTGCGCATTATTAAACGCATCTTTAAAGGTTCGTGTGGGTTCCGCTTTTCTCGATTTGGAGGAAGATGTTGAAATCGGTGTAAAAGGCGCGGTAACAACGGGCAATGACCCTAAAACTTTGGAAATCGTCGGGAACTTCTCTATGCCTTCTGGCTCGGCGATTACCGGCGGATTGCTATGGGATGGTGGCCAAATTTTACAAGGCAAATTGTTGGATCGCGCTACCGCAGACAGCTTATATGCAAATCTGGTTGAAAGAAATTCCGTCCCTCCTGCCCGGCCCCGAGATCCACTTATCCTGGAAAAAATGAGCCCAGGTAGATTCCGATTCCGAATCTATCCTGTGGCACTGGGCTACAGCCGGCATTTCCGTTTGCGGTATCAAATTCCAGCGACAATGACTGCCAATGGCGTCCAAATGAGTTTATTTGCGCCGATCACGTCCTTGTTTCCCAGTACTTCCTTACAAGTCCCAGTTACAGTTGAGAATGGCGGTAGCATGCCTTCCATTATTTTCACCACGGGAATGGGCGTGCGGACTGAAATGCTGTTGCCCAAAACTAAGCTGTGCACGCCGTGGGAATTAGGAAACCAAGCCTCGGTTTGGGAGGCAGGACAAATCATCAAGCAAGGAGGCTCGATAATTCAATCGGTTGTGCCTGTACGCCAGGTTGCCCTAAAGACTACATTTGTTGGTGGTCAGATGGCGGGCTATTTTCTGAATCTCTACGCTTCTCTCTCCGCCGATGTACTCAAGGGCTTAAACTTGCCATCGGCAAAAAATATTGACCTAACAGTTCGAAATGAAATCAAAAGTTATGAAATCCCCATAACCTGCTCCGCTGGCATGACATTGGGTTGCGGTGCCATGGCTTTCAATGCCAAATCCGATCGACCATGGAACGACACCTTGGAGTGGCGATCCTTTGATGCGACTGGAAAGTTGCTGGCACTGGTAAAAACCCGCTCCAATGCATACAATGTGGCCCAGGACACGAATGCGGCCGTGTTATGGGCGGCTGCAGACTCGCGCTTCTCGGAGAAGAAAGAGCTTCCGGCGGGACCGGTATTCGGCTTTGTGGATGAATGGGCCAGCTTACTGGCCTTACCTAAGGACTCCGTACCTGCAAGCCTGGTGGCGCATTATGCTTTAAGTGGCGTTCCGCGACTTGCCAACTATTCGATCAAGGATGTGATTCCCAATTATGCTCCGGGACAAGTGCCTTTTGATCCAGGGAATCCCGGCAATCCTGGGTCCTTTCCTATTGTCACTAAAACCCAATCACTTCTCTCCGCTAAATTCGGATCTTTTGCGGATGCTTCAACCTGGCTGATGAGCAGAAGTCCAGCAGGAATGAGTGTGCTCATCCCGGGGTTGTTGCCTGACCTGGAAACGACAGTGGAATTGTATAGCCTATCCGGAAAAAAGGTCGGGAGTTGGTCTCCGCGATCCGCATCAGGTAGTATTGGTATTCACATCGCCGGACTACACACGG
>JAYUHW010000315.1:0-3528 GCA_043766615.1 Fibrobacteria bacterium
TATATCGCCCAGCGCGTGGGTATGAATCTCCCTGCTTCTGTTGAATACGACGACCTAGTGGGTGCCGGCATTATGGGATTGATCAAAGCCGTTGAGCTGTTCGAGCCGGAACGCGGATTGAAATTCGAGACTTTTGCTACGCATAAGATTCGCGGCGCCATTCTGGATGAACTTCGCGCTCTTGATTGGGTACCCCGCTCCGTTCGTCAAAAATCCAGGCTTCTGCAAAAGACCTATGCCAAATTGGAAAATCAATTAGGCCGGATGCCCTATGACGATGAGGTGGCAAGTCATCTCAACTTATCTCCAACTGAATTTGAAGAAATGCTCAGCGACGTCGCTCCTGCCACTATCCTTTCCTTGGAAGAAGCGCTCCCCGAGCGTGGCGACGAACACAAATCCTTAAGCCTTATAGACACCATTGAAGATCCACAAGGTACGAATCCCTTGAAGGAGCTTGGGTACCAGGAAGTCAAAAGGATTCTTAAAGAAACCATCGCTCAGCTGCCGGAAAAAGAAAAATTGGTGGTGGCGTTATATCATTATGAAGAATTGACATTGAAAGAAATCGGTGAAGTATTAAACCTTACGGAATCGCGTGTTTCCCAAATTCATTCCAAAGCCATGCTCAAACTCAAAGCTAAACTTATTCAGAAAATAAATGCCTAAAGCCGGCATTCCCGGATCGGCTCACACCACTCCCATGGCAGTTTAGAGAATACCGGATCCATGTCTCAAGATCAGACCAAACGCATCCGTCGGATCACCGATTCCATTATCTCGCTGCCGACCTTACCAACCGTCATTGCCAAAATGTTGGAATTGGTGGACAATCCAAAAACGTCGGCCAGCTCACTTTCCAACTTGGTCATGCGCGATCAGGTGTTAACCGCCAAAATTTTGAAAATGGCGAACTCGTCTTTCTATGCCTTTCCTCGTCAAATTGCCACGGTCAAACTGGCTCTGGTGGTCTTAGGTTTTGAAAACGTAAAAGAGATGGCATTGAGCCTATCCGTGCTCAACACTTTTAAAGGTGAGAACGGCAGGCATTTTGACAGCAGTCTTTTTTGGCAGCATTCCATTGCCGTAGGGGCCGCAACGCGTATGCTCGCGCGTGAAACCTGCTATCGCCTGGCGGGTGAAGCCTTTGTAGCGGGCCTATTGCATGATATCGGCAAGGTGGTATTGAATCAATATTTGCCTGCTGAGTTCGCAAAAATTCAATCCATGATTTTTGACGACGGCATTTCCACGGAAGAAGCGGAGATGACCGTATTGGGTGTCACGCATGCGGAGGTCGGTTCCTGGCTGGCTGAACGCTGGAATCTCCCTATTATACTTGTGGAAGCCATAAAGTACCACATGCACCCTGAGCTTTGCCCTCGCAGTCCTGAACTGGCTTTGCTTGTTTATCTTTCGGACTATTTGGCAACCAAGTGTAATTTGGGACAGAGTGGTTCTCGCAGTGTCGAAAAAATATCCGAGACTGTTCTGGAAATGGCCAGGAAAAACTTGTCCCTCAGCCCAGAAACCCTGGAAGCCTTTCAATCCGGTTTGTATGCGGAATACGACAAGGCCAGCAGTTTCATGATAGAGGCAAATTGACCCGCCCAGAAAAAGATTTAGCGCATCTCAAGGCCAGCCTGGCTGAAGTCCAATTGGAAAAAGATCAGTACAAATCGTCTCTGTTTGAACTTCAAAAAATCCTCGACCTTTGCCGGGTTATTTCCAGCTCCCAAGATCTAAAAGATATCCTGCACCACCTCCTTTTTTTACTTAGTGAAATCATTCCTTCCCGAGGATGCGCTGTATTCGTAGGCGGTACTGGGAATAGCTCCCTGGAAATATCCATCGGCAGCGCACCCATTTTGACCAGTAATTTTACTCCTGCCCTTAGGCAAACTCTGGTGCAACATTTCGAAGAAGGCATTATCCGATGGATTCTCAATGAACGTCGAGTATGCTTGATTCCCAGTTTCGAAGACGGCACCAATGGTCCAGGGTCGCAAGGTGACTTTGCTGTTATTCCCTTAAACGATAAGGACAAAAATTACGGATTTATTTGGATCGCTTGTACCATAAAACAGGAAGAACTTACACCGGATACATCCAAGCTTATTTGGGTCCTTTCAAGCCATGCCTCTATTGCCATTTTAAATTGCCTTCACCGACAGGCCATGGAACATCAAATCAATGAACTTAAACTTTTAAGCTCAATCAATGGCCTAAAGAGCCAAGCCTTACACCAGGGCGGGCTGACCACCTTCCTCAAAGAATTCCATAGATTCCTACTTCAAGAGTTGAAGCTCAACCACGGATATTTAATCCTGGGCGATAAGGATGTATCTGAAAATCCTGTTCCTCTTTCAGACCTGAATGGGGCGCCCTTTCTGCAACATACCGAATCCCGGAAACTTTTCCGACTCGCGGATAAGGAAATGGCGCATATGGAAATCGGCGAGTATTTCCATTCCAGCTACCCGCAAGTAGCCAAAGCATTCGGCTGCTTTGGCTTGGCCGTGTTATCCCTTTCGCCACCAGAGGGACAATCGGCCCATTTGTTTATCATCCTGAATGAAGAGGATTTTCAACGGCTTCCATTGCTCCATAATTTACTGTTGGCCGCCGCATCCCAGGCTCGAATGATGGCTGAAAACATTGATCTGTACGATTCCCTACTCACAGCCAACCGCAACCTCACTGCCCTGCAATGGCAATTGGTAAATACCGGAAAAATGGCGGCCCTGGGCCAACTGGCAGGCGGTGTTGCCCATGAAATCAATAACCCCTTACAAATTATGCTTGGCCGTATTCAGATGATCCAATTGATGTCCCAGGAAAATAAAAGTGTAGAAGACCAGTCCCCTGCAACCAAGGATAAGGTGAAAGACGAACTCAATCTGGTTACTGAGGAGATTCTGCGAATACGGGATATCGTCCGGAATTTACTCGACTTTTCCCGCCAGGGGTCTAAAGAGACGGCCTTTACCATGGTTTCGGTCAATGATACCGTGAAAGAAGTCGTGGCTTTATTGCACCATCAATTCATTTCCAGCCATGTAGACGTGAGTCTAAACTTGGCATTGGAAAACCACTTGGTACTTGGAAACAAAAATCAACTCAAACAGGTTTTCATGAACCTGATGATAAATGCCGTGCACGCCATGGAAAGAGAACCGCGTAAACTCACCATCGACACAAGACAAAATGGTGACAAAGTAGAGACCTTAGTCCGAGATACCGGAATGGGTATTCCCCAGGAACATTTGCAGCGGATATTCGAACCGTTTTATACCACCAAAACCAAAGGCACTGGTCTTGGCCTGTCCATCAGCTATGGCCTAATCAAGGAGCATAAAGGCAGCATTGAAGTGGAAAGTCAAGAAGGCCAAGGAACCGTTTTCATCATTCAGCTCCCCAAATTATCACAGGAGGGGATGGGCTATAATTTGATAGTGGGCTAAAATGAAACAAAAACAGCCAAAACCAACGCCCTTCCAGCTATAAATAACTGGTTTCCCCTGCCAA
>JAYUHW010000316.1:0-2317 GCA_043766615.1 Fibrobacteria bacterium
TGATTGTAAAATGGGGTGCGAAATCCGCTCAATATATGAAACGTTGGACAGGGATATCCCCTGGCATTGACTTGGCCAAGAATAACTTCCAACTTTAAAATTAGCCTTTCTTTTAAAACCAAATACGAAGTCGGCCCACTAGGCTGCTTGCAAATGAATTGTCCAAGCTGAAAATGGGGCGAAACCATTGCCAACATTGTTTTTGGATCCGCCTTTATGAATCCAAGAGGTGTATGGTAAAATTCGAGGTCTTTAATTGGTGCTGACGGGTAGGTTCCTATATGGTATCCGCTCAGGTAGCCATCGAGAACCTTTGCAGCGGGTACCATTACAAAGACATTGAAGAGCATTGAATCTTCCGGCATGGCTCGATAAATCACTACCGCATAGAGACCAATACTGTCGGGGGCTGTATAGGCCCAACTGCGTGGACCGGTTTTTTCGGACAAGCCTTCATTCAAAACCAGCGAAAAAGAATCTTTTACCTGGTCCTTGATTTGAAGTGTAATAGATTCCCCTGGAAGCAGAAAAACCGCATTGATGCGGAAAGCCGAGTTTTCCTCCTTGTACTTGACAGTGAATGTTGCTTTGCCGGGGTCGAATTTAAAGACCGAAGAATGGCAAACAGCAACAGAAAAAACCAAGAACACAACCATAATCTGACGGGCTAGGAATCCTATTCTCATTGAATAAAGTCGCGTTCTGACCTAGGGAACGCCTGTTTTTGAAGCGACGTCAGCGCCCAATCTTTTATCCCAACTGTAAATATCAGGACGAAATTGGAGGCCGCCTTCTGAATCGATAAAAGCGGTGCGATACAGTATATGCACAGGAATTCCCGGTTCTGTAATTGCGATAGTATACGGCTCTCCTTTTTGAATTAATGTTTCCAGATGCGCCTGGTCCCAACTAGTGCGCGGCCCCAAAAGCCATATGGCAAGTTTTAAAGGATTTTCCACCCGCACACATCCATGACTCAGCGCACGTTTCTCTTTTTCGAAGTATTGCTTGGAGGGCGTATCGTGTAGGTAAATGTTAAAGGGGTTGGTTAAGTTGATCTTAACGCGTCCCAACGCACTCGATTCACCGTATTTCTGCCTAATGCGAAAGTTAAAATGTGCAGTATCAATTTTAGTCCAATCGATTGAATCCGCTCGTAAAAGTGTCTCCTCCTTAGTCCAGTCTGCCAGGAGTTCCATGTCGTGTTTTTCAAGATATCGTGGGTCTTTTTTCAATGCCGGCAGCATTTCATCACGAGCTATGGAAGCGGGAACATTCCAGGCAGGGTTCAAAGTTACGGCAATGGCACGATCGCTGAAAACCGGCGTGCTGTCTGACTTGCGCCCAACCACTACCCGCATTGAAAACGCTTCCAATCCATGTTCATAAGCTTTAAGCCGAAAATCTGCAATATTGATCCTAATATGCCGATCTCCCAAATTTTGCGGCAACCATCTCCAGCAATCGATGTTCAATTTCAATTGTTCAATTCTTTCTCGGAGGGGTACATTTATTTCGCGCAAGGTGACGGCATCCATAAGTCCGGTTGAATCGACTCCATGCGCGCTTTGAAAATGTTTGATGGCTTCGATTAATCCAGAGGAAAGACTATCCGGACAATCACCCAGCGCATAAAAGCCTTCCGCTTGGAGACGAAGGCACAACACTTTTGCGAACGGACCATTGACACTACTATTATTACTATTACTGGCAGTAGAAAATGCAGTGACAATTGGCCATTCACCTTCGCTTAGCCTTTGACGGTAAACGGCCAGCCAATATTTCATCTTACCGTATTCGGGCTGTTGGGGTACTAATTGTCGGAGGCTTTCACTTATGCTTTTTTGGTCCGATATGGTTTTCTGTAAATAGACTGGCAAGTTAACGGTTTCAGCGCTTACATGCCATGCGTCTTCCAACGTTCTAGGCTGACTTCTTCCGAATAGCAAATGATTAGAAAAAGTCAAGTACGTTTCAGTTAACAGCAAATCTAATTCCGCGGCTTTATTGGATTCTAAAGGCAAACGCCAGAAATAATATCTTTTGCCTTGACGTAACAAAAGTTCAATTTTTTGATCAGGATAATCTCGTGGCTCCAGGCCTTCTTTGTCGCAATTTTGGATTTCATCCAATAGTTCCCAAGATCCTTGAATTGGATTGCCATGAATTATCCAAGCAAGTTGAAAATCCCGAGATTGATAAAATTCGATGATTTCTTTTCGATATTTGTGCATCCTGACTTTACCTGTGTCTTTGGATGGTGACAAAACCGAATCAAGGTATTGATGAAAAATAAATTCAGGTTCCGACTGCCCAG
>JAYUHW010000317.1:0-4278 GCA_043766615.1 Fibrobacteria bacterium
ATGACGTCAATGCCTGTTTCATTGATCGCGGCGATGAAGTTTTCTTTAATCTCGGGCGTATGTAAACGTACATCTCCGCCTACGGAGATGCGTTTTAAGCCGCGTTCCCGAAGCACGGATCCAAAAGCCTTGGCAATGCGTCGGACGGTATCGGAATTTAAATCTTGAGGATGCAAACCGCGAATATCGTACTCACGGAAAATGGATGGATTCAATGCAATTACTCCTGGATGATCGTGTCTTTGGCGATCACGACGATGCCTTCTTCCGTAACATGAAAGCGCTCGCGATCTTTTTCCAAATTAATTCCCACTTCAAAATTGGGGGGGAGTTTGACGCCCTTTTCAATAATCGCCCTATGCACGCGCGCACCGCGGCCTACATCCACGTTGGGGAAAAGGATGGAGTCTGTTACCAGAGCATGGCTATGAATATAACAGCCCGGGGAAAGGATGGAATGGTTGGTGCTGCCTCCCGAAAGAATGCATCCTTCGCACACCACCGAGTCAAAAGCCGCACCCTTTCGGCCTTCCGGATCATTTTCACCAAAGACAAACTTGGCAGGTGGTAGATTCCAATTGACGGTACGCAGTGGCCATTTGGAATTGTACATGTTGAATATCGGAGATACGGCGCAACAATCCATATTGGCTTCGTAATACGCTTCAAGCGTTCCAATATCTTTCCAATATCCGCGACTGGCATCGTTTTCGCCTCGGATGCGATTCTCAGCAAAGTCATAGGTATACACGGGATGACGGTTGTAGATAGAAGGCAGAATGTCCCGCCCAAAATCATGATGCGAATTCGCCAATTTACTGTCGCTTAAAAGTTCACGGACCAGAAACTTGCTGTTAAAGATATAGTTGCCCATGGAGGCCAAGGACCATCCTGGCCTGCCTGGCATGGGCTTGGGACGACTAGGCTTTTCTTCAAAGCCGATCATGCGTCCATCATCGTCCACTTCCACCACTCCAAAGGCCCGCGCCTCATCCTGGGGAACGGGAATACAACTGATGGTAGCCAAAGCGCCTTTGGAAATATGGTGCTGGAGCATTTGATTCACGGCCATTTTATAAATATGGTCACCGCCGAATACTGCGACATGATCGGGCCGCACATCGCGGATGAGATTCACATTCTGATAAATAGCGTCAGCTGTTCCCATATACCAGGAATTGCCAATACGCATCTGGGCCGGGACCATATCGACAAACTGGTTGAGATTTCTATTCAATTCCCATGCAGTGGCCACATGCCGGTTGAGGGAGTCCGATTTGAACTGCGTCAATATTTTGATCTGATAAAAGCCCGAATTGACGAAATTGTTAAGGACAAAATCGATAACCCGGTATTTACCCGCAAAATGCACAGCAGGTTTGGCTCGGTCGTTGGTCAGCGGTTGTAAACGGGAACCCTGTCCACCCGCCAAAATCATGGCCAATAAATTTTCCATGTCAGTTAAGCCTCTGTTTGATAAGGAGTTCGGTTGTACAACGGAATAATCCCCGCCAAAGCAGGGGAGGTGAAAAACCCATTTTCGTGGCTAAAAATAGGATTTGACCAGATTTTTCGCAACCTTTTAGGTAAATTAGGCTAGACCTTAAGAAGTGGAAAAGAGGGCATGGATAGAAGCGGTTTGCCGATAGTGGAAATGGAACGGGGACGCCCCAAAAAGAGCGTCCCCGCCTGGTAGTGCGTAGGGGAGTTGAACCCCTGCTTCCGCCGTGAGAGGGCAGCGTCCTAACCACTAGACGAACACACCAATGCGCCTAAATTAATAAGGAAAGTTACTTTTTGCCAAGGCAGGTTGCTATTATTTCGAGATTATTGAGGCATTTTGGGAAAGTGATGGGCTCACCCGTGGGCGTTTCACCTTGCGCTTCTGAGGTATTTGAATTGAATTGGGATGCTAATGGGAGGCGAGTTGGTTAATCGGCCAGTTTTTATGAGTTGGTATCGGCATGATTTTTATAACAGCGTTAGCTTAATGCTAAGGGGACCGTCTTATATGCGCAAATTCCTATTGGGACTGCCTTGCTTCCTTTTTTTAGCCCAGCTCGCATTTTGTGCAGGCTGTCCTGATACCACACTGGTTCTAAAGCTTGGCGCACCTGGCTTTAATTCCGCGACGCATGAGTACAATCCCGATGTAGCAGGTGCCGTGAACAATGTCATTATCAATTGCATAACCGATACCACAATTACTGTCCGCATCAATTTAGATGGATTAGTAAGGGCTTCCGCATTAAAGGATACCGTTATCCTCAGTGCGCCGATTAATATTACGGGTAGAGTTGATAAGCATACGGTCCTAACCAGTCTAAATAAAAATGGCCAGAACACTGCAGATTCCATGATATTCTTTGTGGAAAAAGTTGGTGGACCAACGACGTTATTAACCGTTTCTGGTTTAAACAAAGCACAGATCGACCATTTCGGGTTTGTGAGGAAGTCGATCAGCAGTGGAACCCATTCCGTGACAGTTACAGCCAAGGGCTCAAGAGTCGCTCATTGTCATTTCTGGACGGCGGACAATTCCAGTAGTTCCTTAGGGTCGCTACTAGATATTCAGGCGGATTCTGTTCTAGTTGAGAGAAGTTTATTCCGTGCTCCCCCTGATGGGACCGGTAATTCCTACGCTATTACCACGCATGGAACAGCAACTGCACAAAAAGTCGAAATTCGGTCGAATGTTTTTTATAGTACGGGCCTGTATCTCACTGTCGGAAGTTTCCATATTTTTGCGAATACTTTTGTGGGTTCACGTAACGGACCTAGATTTATCAGCGTGGGGAGCTTGGTCGCTAATCCGGGAATAGCGGTTAATATTCAGTACAATATGTTTGCTGCCAAGGTAGATGATTTGGCTCCAATATCCTTCAGTAGCACAATTGTCTCTTCCGATAGCATCTTAAGAAATGCATATGCTAGGACCAAAGGCAGTAGTTTAGCTGAAAACGCTTCAGGAGTACCCTTAGCATTAAATGGAGCGACAGGGGCATTTGTCAATACCCTGCTTCCCAGAGGCTTTTCAAACTATGGACCAACCGTGGACAGGAGGTTCAGAGACTACCCATTGACTCAATTAAGGACTGATTCAACCTTAAGCTTTAAACATCCCAATTTCGGCAGTTTTTCTTACCCATTTTCAAATAATTGGACAGCGGCTACATATATCTTCGCTGGTCTACCACCTAACTCACTTTATTTTACAAATCCAAGTCTCCAGCCATTTAAGGAGGGTGCCTCTTGGACAAACGCCACAAAAGCTGGTGCATTTGTGGCGGCTGATGCAATTCAAAGTCCAAGCCCGCTGGATTCTGGTGGCTTAGGAAGCAGCCTTACTTTTGTTAAAGACACAGCAAATGTGGGACAGATTAAAGTATCAAAGATGTCCTTTGACGCTAAATATTACGGAGTGACTATTGCACCGCAATACCTCTATTTCTTTTTTTCTGATACATTAGCAAAACTGACAGCCTCCAATGACACCACTATATTGAAGAACAGCGGAATCCCTTACCTTAAAATGAATAATTTAGGGTTTCTGCTAAATGTGACGCCATTACCTATTCCAAAATCCGTGCGAAATGGCAAGGACATCTATATTAAGCTATTGCAATTCAAGGACACCTTACAGGCGGCTGTACTTTCCAGCTCAGGTGCGATTGGCTCCATCTCTGGAGTACCCGCGTTTCCCTTCAATGACTTGAAGATCGCTATCGATGCGGGATTAAGTGATTATCCTGCAGGCAAGGTCCAATTGACTGTGACCAAAGGATCTGAGCCAATAGATTCTATTCGGGTTGTGTCGGACAATGGTGCGGGTGGTCTGATTTCGATTACTAAAGCGCCAGCTGGAAGTGCAACGACTTTCGTTTTCACTGGCCTTCAAAAAGGAACATACACCTTTTATGCCACTCCTTTTGGTGGAGGCAAAGCTGGGGCTCCCACCCCTTCTACCATTTCCCTTAATCTTGGCCCTACGGTCGGCGATACAATATTTGTAACGCCAAAAACCAGCTGTCCAGGCGCAGATGGAACCACGTTGCTAAAAGCGTATTGCGTTTTGGATTCCGCTTTCAAGGTCATCGCCATTAAAAAAACGGGTGGAATTATAATGATTCAAAATGGAAGTCCCGTTATTAATATGGACGCCATAACTTTTCCTGCTGGAGCTGCCGACGATACCAGCTTAGTCACCATTACAACACCTTTCGTTTCCGGTAAGTTGGAAACCAATCGGCCAGTATTTAAAGGCTCTACCACGAAGGA
>JAYUHW010000318.1:0-9056 GCA_043766615.1 Fibrobacteria bacterium
CCTCAGACATGACCGTGAAGCGAAGGGAACGCTTCAAGGAAAAAAATTCTTAATTGCATTTGCGGTTGCCATACTTTTAGGTACGGGTGGGTGGTCCATTTTCCTAAACTGGAAATCGGACGGTTGGTTCAACTATTTCGTCTTTATGGTGCCATCGGGTGAGCCAAGTGTTCCCGGAGCATGGTTCACTTTTTGGACACAAGATATGCGGCTCTTTTTTTTACCGTTGGGTTTAGCCGGATTCGCGGTGTATCGTGCTTTTGCAATTGGCGGATCCTTTTCCGAAATTTTTTGGTTTCGAATGTGTGCCTGTGCCGGTATGCTAGGATCTGCGTGGATCACGCGCACTCATGTTGGCAGCTGGAACAATGTATTGATGCCGGCTTTCGCATGGCTGGCAATTATGGCAGGCTGGGGCGTGGCAGATTTATTGCCGTGGTTCGGCAGACGGGGCATGTTCATCGGCTCCTTGTTCCTTGTTCAATTCGCATGCCTCCTTTATAACCCTTGGACCCAAATCCCCACTGCCGCCGATAGTGCAGAGGGATCTGCCGTTGTAGATAAGATTCGCAGCATGCAAGGGGATGTGTGGGTGCTCGATCACGAATACCTAGCGGAATGGGCCGGGAAAAATGTTTTTGGAAACCGTATGTTGCTCCAAGGCCTTAGACATGGCTCCGGTGGACATCCACGTAGGGTTGAGGAAGACTCTCTTTTAACGCTCCTCAAGGGAAAGCGCTTCGGAGCAATTATTATGGATTCGCCCGATTGGAACGATGCCCTGATTTTCCCACCTTGCATGGATTCCTTGTATTCTCTTCAGGACAGCTTGCCCCTATCGGGTCGTGCCTTTTATCCCAAGACGGGAGAGAAATCCAGACCGCGTTATGTCTACCTACCCAAGTAAAAAAACCGGCCTATGACGATTTCCAAATCTCGAATTTCCTCAGAACTTATCCAAGCCTATACGAGAACGATTTACGATGTGGACGGGCCAGGCCCATTTTCACTGCGGCTAGGACATCCAAGCACAGAATTGAAACTTTTATACACCACATTCAGTTGTGACTGCGCCATTTACTTGACGGCTTGGAACCCTCGAAGCCAACTGCTGTCCGAGGCAGAAAATCAATCTCGCCAAAAGGAGTTGGAAACGGAAATCCAAATTTTACAACTTCCAATATTTTCAGGATATGGCCGGGATCCAGTTGGAGAATGGCCGCCGGAAGCGAATGTGCTTATCCTGGGTCTATCACTCGAAAAAGGAATGTCACTAGGCCGAAAATACGATCAAAATGCCCTAGTGTGGTGTGCCGCTGACACCATACCCAATCTGATTTTACTACGATAAAAAATGTCTAATGGACCTTCAAAAAGTGGAGGCGGCGGGAATCGAACCCGCGTCCGAAATCAACTCACCAATCGCTCATACATGCTTTTCTCCTGATTTGAGTTTCGCTTCTAAACCCACCCTAGGAATCGGTTGGTCTAGTCACTAGTTCAGATTTTCTCGGCTTCCCCGCCCGAACATCAGGGAGACCCAGCCCCAAAGTATTACAATTCGATAGTTGTTGAGACACCCACCATCGAACCGAGGTTACCTAGGTATTAACTAGGCAGCCATAGCATAAGAATATGATTCTTCTGCATTTGTTTGTTTCCAGTTTTTTTACGAGGCCAACTAGAATCCTCGGCATGCAACTCTCAGTTCATTCGATCCCGTCGAAACCTTTGCGCCCCCCTGCTTTGTTATGGCCTAAATTGACCTCCTTTAATATACCCTAAATGATGGCAAACAGCTATAGGCTTATAGAGCGTAAATAGAGCGTTAAACACAATTATTGGAATAGCGCTAAAAGGTTAGTCCGAGAGAGCTGGTTGAATTGGCTAATGGCCGCGGCTCCGGTATTTTGCAGCACATCCGTCCGGACTTTTTGGCTTATGGCCTGCGCAAAATCCACATCTTCAATGTTGGATAAGCCACGGGTGGATTGGATAATCTGGTTTCCGACATTTGCTGCCGCTATTTCCAGTCGGTTCTGAATGCCACCCTGAGTGCTGCGAGTGTCGTTCACTTTACGCATGGCGGAATCGATTGCGGTCATTGCCTTTAAAGCACCATCGGAAGAGGTCAAATTCTCAGATGTTAGATTGAGCGCGCCTAAGCTGATATCGCTTGTGGGCATAGCCACACTGTCACCCGTTCCATCACCGGCTTGAATATGGCCGCTTCCCCCAGCTAAAGCACCATTGCCATCCAGTAGGTGCTGTCCATTGAAATCTGTAGACTTGGAAATCCTATCAATTTCTTGCGAAAGCGATTGAAACTCATTATCCAGGGCATGGCGCTGATCCTCGTTAATGGCGCCATTGGCGCTTTGCACGGCCAATTCCCTTTGTCTTTGGAGCATATTACCGATGCTGCTTGATCCACCATCAGCAATGGAAAGTGCACCCATTCCATCAGAAATATTTTCCGCCGCGCTACGATAAGCCCTAACCTGTTTTTCAAACTCGCGGGCCATAGCCATGCCTGCGGCATCATCTGAAGCACGATTGATGCGCTTACCGGTCGCCAGTTTCTCCAATAGCTTATCTTTTTCCTGAGCATTGACCTTCCAATGCTGGCTCAGGCGTTCACCTTGATGTTTATCGATTCGCATTGAAGTTGTCCTTACCCTCGGGTATTTTATCCATATGGAAACCCCTGTTCAGGATATCGGGCGAATTTGGGAAAGCTTTAACGATTTTTTTATGTTTGTCGTCGCTTGATTCCACATTAAAACAAACTTCGCAAACGCCTCGTCCTTTCAAAACAAGGATTCCGATGACATCTCCTTCCCTTCCCTATCACACTTTGGCATTTGATTTAGATGGAACGTTGCTCGATCCAGCGGGAAATATTTCTGCGCGTTCCTTGCGCCTTCTCCGTCAACTTGCCGGACTCGGATTTGAAATTGTACTGGCTTCGGGAAGGATGACTGCACGGGTTGCACCATTTGCGACGGAACTTGGTTTTCCGATAACCTTAATTGCCTATAACGGAGCAGAAACCCTGCAAGGCCAAGGGTCAGATTGGACTTCCCTAGCTACCCGGCCGATTTCCCAGCAAACGCGAGATGCCGTCTTTCAACTCTGCCGGGTCGGGAAACATTTTCTCAACATTTATGCGGATGGGAAATTGCACGGTTACCATCCCGATGGTTTATTCGCTTCCTCACACATTTATCAAGCGCAAACCGGAGCAACCTATTCTGCTTTGCACCAGGATCTGGAGTCTGTGCCAAAGAACCGCATTGCGAAATTACTGGTGGTGGAAACGCCCGAGATTCGAAATCAACTGTTCCAGGAATGGTCTCCCCTCCTTTCGTCGCATTGTTCCGTAGCTAAATCCAATCCAGAATATCTGGAGCTGATGAATCTTGGCGTGAGCAAAGGTTCCGCATTGCAGGCTTGGCTTGGAACAAAGGGTCTTCTCGCGCAGGGTCTCATTGCGTTTGGGGATGCGGATAACGATAAAGAGATGGTGGAATTAGCCGGTCTCGGAATCGCTATGGGAAACGCCACTCCCGGTCTCCGTGCCGTATGCATGCGTGTCTCGCCGTGGACCAATGCCGAAGATGGCGTGGCCCGGGAACTTGCTTCACTCTTCAATCTACCTTTTGATGTTTCCTTTTGAGAGTAGCACTACAGGCCTTGGACTCCATTTTTTTATCTAAAAGGCTGCATTTCCCTATCCAGACAACGATAATGCACCGCTTCCGCAATATGCGCTTCCCGAATATCTTCGCAAGCTTCCAGATCTGCAATGGTGCGGCCCACTTTAAGTATTCGATCATAAGCGCGGGCTGAAAATCCTAGTGTTTCGACTGCGCTGCGCAAGAGTTTTTTTGCTCCTTCTGTCAAAATGCAGAATTCCCTAGCTTGTATTCCAGACATGCTGCCATTAGAAAAGATCGCAGCCGATCGGGAATCTGGTTTATTTTTAAAGCGAAGCCTTTGTATCCTCCGAGCGGCATCCACCCTGGTTCGCACATTTGCCGAAGACTCGCCTAATTCCGCTGCATCCAACTCACCAAAGCCTAGCACCGGTAATTCCAAATGAATATCGATTCTGTCCAGCATAGGGCCGGACAGGCGACCGCGATAGCGTACAATTTCTTCCATACGACATTGGCACCGGCGCTTGGTATCTAAGAGATATCCGCAAGGACAAGGATTCATGGCCGCACCCAATATTGAGCGACAGGGGTAGGTCAAAGAAATGGATGTGCGCGAAATGGTAACGGACCCCTCTTCCAAAGGCTGACGCAAACCTTCAATGGCGTCTTTGTGGAATTCTGGGAACTCATCCAAAAACAATACGCCATTATGGGCTAGGCTCAGCTCTCCAGGTCGTGACCATCCCCCACCGCCCACCAAAGCCTGATGGCTGATAGAATGATGCGGGGAACGAAACGGGCGTTCACGCATGCTGCCTTGACCGGTTTTTAACAAACCTGCAACGCTGTAAATGCGTGTGGTTTCCAGCGCCTCCTCGTCGCTGAGTTCGGGCAAGATGGAAGGCAATCGACGCGCCAGCAATGTCTTCCCACATCCAGGACTGCCCACCAGTAAAAAGTTATGACCTCCAGCTGCGGCAACTTCCAGGGCCCGTTTGGCCCCAGCCTGGCCCCGCACATCCGCAAAGTCCAAGATCTCGCCAGAGGGAGCAGGCCGAGCCATTTTCGGTGCTGGCAGTCGCTTGGGAAAAATAGGGCATTGGATAAATTCCAAAGCTTCCAATAGGTTACCGGGCGCGTAAACAGGTAGGCCATCGACCTGATTCGCCTCGATTTGGTTTTCCAGTGGAATGACTAGCCCCAGGCAGTTCGTTTCCTTGGCATAAATAGCCGCCGACAAAACTCCGCGTATCGGACGTATGGTTCCGTCCAAAGAGAGTTCGCCCATAAATAGCAGTCCATCCAAAGGGGGTCCCGCGATTTGTTCCGAGGCACGGAGTATTCCTATGGCCAAAGGCAAATCGAAAGCCGTTCCTGCTTTGCGAACACCTCCCGGCGCCAAGTTTACGGTGATGCGTTTGCTTGGCACGCAGAAACCTGAATTTTTAATGGCTGCGAACACGCGCTCCCGCGCTTCTTTAACAGCGGAATCTGGGAGGCCCACCAGGGTGAACCCTGGCAGGCCAGAAGTGATATCCACCTCTACCGTGACGGGATAGGCATCAATTCCCGACATGGCACATGATGTGACGACGGCTAGCATCAGCAGTCGTGTCCAAATCGAAGGTGGACGGAATTCGGCTTCATCCGAACAACGGCATGGGACTATTCATTACATGGTGATATGCCTTTAGGACTTTGCCCTGCAGTTCCATTCGAAACCGCATGGATAGCGTTTCAAAAACGCGGTAGGGCGTTCCTGCACTCAATCCTGGAAAGGCCAGGAAGAGGCCGTATCGGCCTTGTAATATTTTGATCCCCCTGAGGGTCAAGCTATCGTTTAAGATGACTTCAGCCGTGGCTTTAATGCGCCCTTCTGATTCGGAATTGGGTTGGATATGTATCGAGGTAATTTTCATGTTCTTTCTTTCTTGAAATGCCCCACCCGGGTAACCGGGCAGGGCGCTTGTCTTTCGGGATATGTATGGGTAGCGGCCGATTAAGCCGCAACCACCAATCGGTATTCGTTGAGAATCCGCTCGGTCATGTATTCATGGAGAGCTTTGCTGATTGGAAAGCAAAAGTTGTAACCCTTGCCTTCTTTTTTGCTGTACTCTCGTGGGAATGAGATAAATAGCCCGAATTTTCCTTTGACCACTCTTATGCTGTTAATCACAAATTGGCCGTTCAAGACGACACGCACAAATGCTTCGAGGGGATTATCCTCTTGCTTGTTGCGCAAAGGGTGAACGTTGACTTCTGTGATTTCGATTTCGTTGGTGGACATTGCTGTCTCCTTTTCAAGTTGAAGTGGGATGCTTACACATTTCCACCTCTGGTTCATTTAGCCGAATTGGCTGATGGACCTTAATGCAAAGGAGATGCCAAACCGAATTCCAACTGCAATTCGGCTAAAATGGGCGCAGCTGGCCCTTTTAGGGCCAGAAAATTAAAAACCGGAAAACTAAGTTCGGTGAAGTACGCTGCAATCTGGTGAAGTATGGTGAACTTCAATGCAGTTTGGTGAAGGGCTAGGCCTCAGGAAAAAGAGCTGGAACTTTTAGAATCCGAAATCTTTCATCAAGCGATCCGCTAACTTCTCTTCAAAGTCTGGCGAATTGAAATATCCGGATGCAATTTTTTCCTTGGCCTCTTGAACCTTTTCGGCGCGAACATCCGGCATTGCGTCAACATGACGCGCAATCGACTCGGTATCCGCTGTCGAAGACAGTTCTTTGGCCTTTTTTGACAAGGAAACAGAATCGCTTCTTACCGGCTTTTCCGTTTCCTTGGGCCCCTTCCCACTTCCGGAAACCTTCTGCAGGTCCATTCCGAAAATCTGAGATATTCTGTCAATTTTCATTGGATCTCCCTCTATTCTCTATTATCGACCAATCGCGGTCCGAACTTAAGTGAATACGTCAGGAAATGATTCAACAATACCGGCAAACCTCAAAATGCTCAACGATTGGCCAATTCCTCTTCATTATCGACGATTTCAAACAAGCGATCGATGGAGGTCATCTCAAATAGGTCATAGATGTCATCTGAAAGCTTCATGAGTATCAATCTACCTCCAGCCGCTTTGAGATCCTGGTGGCAGGTAATCAGCATACCCACCCCAGAACTGTCGATAAAACCCACATCGGCCATGTTCGCCACCAAGAAAAGTTTACGCTCCTGAATAGCCTTTTGAATCGCCAGCCGAAAATGCGAGACTTCATTTCCCTTAATATGCCCGGTGATATCGAGCATATGCCATTTTCCGTTGACTCGCTGCTTAATCTCCATTCATCCTCAATCCAGTTTTGGTGCCGCTATGGGCAAAGTAATGGTTACCACGGTTCCTGATTCTTTTTCTGATTCCAAAGTAATATTTCCATCCAACGACTGCACGTAATGCTGGCAGGTGGACAAACCCAGTCCAGTTCCCGCCGCCTTGCTGGTAAAAAAGGGTTCAAAAGCACGCGCCGCCTCTTGTGGATTCATGCCTTGGCCATTGTCTTTAACTTTCAGGACCACATTTTTGCCCATTTTGTTGGCCGTAAACTCCAGTTTGCCTTTACCCTTATGAAGGGCCTGAAGCGCGTTCAGTGCGACATTCAGCAGGACCTGGACAAGAATATCCTGATCACTTATAAACCGAATATCTTCATTTTCTATAAAATGGCTCGTATTTACAAGTGCCTTGTCGTAACTCGGGCTTTTTTCCAACATGAACGTTATTTTTGAAAAGATCTCACGGATGGATACTTCGCGATAGGCAGGCCGGCTATCGCGGGAATAATCCAGCAGCCCGGAAAGAATACGGTCCAAACGAGCTGATTCGGTGACAATAAGGCCCAATAATTTGAGATCAGACTCATTTTTAAAGGAAGCATCTCGCAGCAGTTGCGCCGAACCACTGATACTGGCCAAAGGATTGCGAATTTCATGGGCAACCTTGGCTGCCATAGTGCCAAGTCCGGCCATGCGCTCGGATCTTAAAAGCGCCCGGCCCATGCGACGTTCTTCCGTCAAATCAATCATGAGTACGACCCAACCCATATACTGACCTTCGCGAATGAGTGTTTTGATTTGTAGCAGCAGGGGTTGCCCTGAACCCATTTTTGCTTCCAATTCCGTATAGGGAAACTTGTCTTTAAGGCGCCGCATTTCTTCTAAAGTAGCGGACGGAAATACTCCCTGGAGAACCGAGAACATGCCCATACCGGGTTCCAAAGTTCGATTTAGCCATGCCTCGCACAATCCATTTTTAAATTTAAGGAAGCCTTCTGCATCAAAGAATAACAAGCCGGTTGGCAAACCGTTCATAACCGTTTCCGCACTAAACTGATACAAGTCCATTGCCTTATGCGCGCCTTCCAGGGCCTGTCGCGCGACTTGCAATCGTCCTGCCAGCAAGGAAGACAGCAGTGCGACCATGTAAAACAAGGTGGTATAAAGAAAAAATCGGACTTGGACGGTTTCCAGGTTTAACTGCGGTAACGTGCTCTCAATGATGCTGGGGAGACCTAGGTGGATCAAACCGATATATCCAAATATTGTGGCCGCGGCAGTAGCTGTAACAATGGCACCCCAATACCTAAAGAAAAATCCAGCACTAAGAATGGTCAATATAAAGAGCAGGCCGTAATCAGAATGGTACCCGTCATTCGAATAAAAAATAGCGCCTTCCACCACAAGCTCGACTAGGAATTGAAAGTAAAGCAGGAAGCCTACTGGTGAGGCCTTGCGTTTGCGGTGAGAAGCCGCCCAGGTGGCCAGATACAACACGGTTGAAACGCCATAAATCAGAACCAAACCTTTTCCAATGGATTCTTTATCGAAGGCTAACGCTGCCCAGAACAGCACCAGAAACATGGCGACACGTGAGAAGACCACCGCCAGGATATCGAAACTATTTTCCCCTGATCCCGCGGTTTCAAATGGCGTCACCTCATCGGGAGTCGCTGCTTCCAATGGACTTAGCCGTGCGCTTTCACTGCCGTAGTCGAAGCCCGTTTACCCAACGGTTCCGGCCATTTCAAACATCGGCAAATACATTGCCACCAGCACGCCACCAATAACGGACCCAAGCACAACAATGACCAAGGGTTCTATCATGGCTGTTAAGGCATCCACGGCCGCATCCACTTCGTCGTCATAAAAATCCGAAATTTTAATGAGCATGTCCGAAAGGCCACCGGTCCGTTCGCCAACCGCGATCATTTGAATGACCATGGGGGGAAACACGCCCGTAGCCCTTAAGGGATCCGCAATGGTTTGGCCACCGGATATGCTTTCCAGCGTTTTATAAATTCCGATTTCCAAAACTTTATTGCCGGCGGTTTTGGCTGTAACCTGCAAGGCGTCGATAATGGATACGCCGGAATTGAGCAAAGTGCCAAGCGT
>JAYUHW010000319.1:0-10634 GCA_043766615.1 Fibrobacteria bacterium
CGATACAATTACCAGCACCAAAATTTTTATCACACGCAATTTAGTTTATGATAATCGGTCCCTAGTCAATTGGGTGGTCACCAGTGCATTATCAGACGGCAACGGAATTATTTTCGACGATTCCAAACACACCCAGAATGGCTCCACCCACGGCGTATATGCGGGCAGAACCCTTATCGCGAATAATGTTTCCTTCAATAACGGAGGCGCAGGCATCCATTCCTTTTCAAGCGCGCATGTGGATATCGTCAATAACACCGGGTATTACAATGGACAAGTGGTCAATTATGCCAACATTTATGCGGTGGACAGCAAGGACGTGCGGGTATTGAATAATGTGATGGTTTCCGCGCCCGGAAAACCGTTGACTTGGAATAGCGGTGACACAAATGTAACGTACGATTACAACGTCTATTACGGAGATCAGCAACCTATCGTCATGGGCCCACATGACATTAAGGGAAATCCCCTATTTGTCAATGCCTCCATCGATCCATTGGTGGCAAACTTCCACATCTCTCAAGGAAGCCCCGCCATTGATAAGGGGACGTCTGTGCTGACTCTTGTTTCCGATTATGAAGGCAGGCCCAGGCCGCAAAACGGTCTTATGGATATCGGGGCCTATGAATATGCTACGGCTACTTTGGTGCGCATGCCCCATGCTAAATCTAGGTCCGCTAGACGCGAAGAAGCGGGAGCGCAGTGTGCAGTTCGATCCAGTCGAGGGGATTCGCAGGTACTCTTTTTGGAACATGGGCAATGGTTTAATTTAATTGGCAACCTGAATGCCACGTTGGAATCGCCATAGTTGAGTTCAACTGGATATTTAACCCCATTTCCAAAAATAATGGATACCTTTTCCAAAAAAATGGTACGGTTGCTGATGGACAAGAAATGGGATTTTATGAAAACACGAATGAATGCGTTCTTGGGAGTATTAGTAAGCATCGGATTTGCCAACAATATTAATACGGGTGGCCTTTCTGGAGTCAACACCACCTATTCTGCGTATAGCATTGGGCAGGGCAGCTATCAATTGGGTTTGTCGCTCAAAGGGGAGTATGGGAATAAAGCCTTGGAGGAGCTTTTGCCTTCCGGTTCCAGCAATACAGCAGACGTTAATTTATATAGCCAGGATATGAGTATCGCCTTGGGTGTAACCAATTGGATGGATATCGGACTGGATGTCCCCTTTTTCGAAGACGTGATTCCCGGGTTTGAAAATGGCACCACCGGTTTTGGCGACATGGCAGTGGCCTTGAAGTTGATGCATCCGGGAATGGAACCGACAGCCTTGATTCGTTTGGCCTACATCATGCGAGTCAGTCTTCCCACGGGAGATCCAGCGGCGGGTTATTATGCACGGGATCCCCAGTATTCGCATGTGAGCGTTCTCAATACGAGCGGCGCGTTTACTTCCGATGGGTACAGCCTCAATCCCATGTTGGCATGGACTTTTGATTTTACCCGGCTCAAAGCACCAAAGGCCTTGCTTGTGCATGTCAATTTCGGTATGGATGCGTTGATTTGGACGAAAAAAGCGGCGAACATTCCAGAGGAAAACTCCGCCATGCTGGGTGGTCTCGCGTTGGAATGGTTGGCGCACAAAGACTGGAGTCTGTTTCTCGATTTATATGGGAAGTCCCGTATCATCAATGTGACTGCCGGTCCATTTTTGGATATTTTCGCCAGAGACCAACTCAACCTGGCTGTCGGCACCAAAAAAGTCTACGCGTCTGGATGGTCTGCGGCGCTGTCCTTTGAAGGCAGCCTATCGACGCAGGAAAACCGAACCAAATGGTCCACCAATCATAGTGGGGATGGCGTTAAAAATTACATGCTTCAGCCCACTCCCATCCTGGCTGCCACGCTGAGCATCGGCTTTGGAGGCATTGGTAAAAATGCAGATTCAGACTTTGATGAGAACCCCAATGCCACCGACAAGTGCCCGAATGATGCAGAAGACTACGACGGTTACCAAGATGAAGACGGTTGTCCTGATCCCATCCACACACCCATCGCTCCAGTGGTAGTGCGAGACACGGTGGTGCAGACCATTCGTGACACGGTTAGACTAGTCCGTAGCGATACAGTGCGTGTTGCCGTTGTCGACAGCTTGGCTTACAAAACGCAGCAGGATCCCAATGCCATTTTTGGATTTGGAAAGACGACCTTTCCATCCATCACCTTCCGGACAGCGTCGGATTCACTCAATCGAACGTCCTATAAAACCTTGAACGATATTGCACAATCCATCAAAAACTTCCCGGATGTAACTCTTCAGGTTATCGGCTATACGGACAAAACCGGCAGTGAAGAAACCAACATGGCTTTATCCAAAGCTAGAGCGGAATCTGTAGTCCGGTACCTGGTCAGTCATGGGGCGGATGCGCATCATTTGCAACCTATTGGATTGGGAGCAACCAACCCCGTGGGCAGCAATACTTCGGCTGGAGGCCGATTCTTAAATCGACGAGTGGAATTCAAGCGTATCAAGTAATTTCAATTTTAGACGCTGCGGCCCTTCAACGGCCGCTCGTTTTCACGCTCCATGCATAGCCCAAATGCACGTGCATCGATTCCACTGTTATGGTTCCCCTTAAGCCCGATAATAAAGATTGTGGTTCCCGCTTGGTATCGAGCCCCATCATCACCTCCCCACCGCCCAACTGATGCCCGTATTCTAATCCCAAGAGCCATCCAGAATGCGTGGATCGATATTCAACATAGGGTCTGGCGTCATATGGTTCACCATCAACTGTCCACGCCACATCGCCACGATCAAGTGCCGCACCAAATACGCCGATTTGCACCTGAAAATGCTGAACTTGGCTGTACCAACCCATGCCTAGCAACAATGGCCAAATTGTGTAACTCAATTCCGTACTGGATTTTAAAGTATGAGGAAAAGGATTGCCGGGAAAGCTAACGGTTTGTTCCTGGGTTTTTAAGCCATACACTTCTCTTCTTGGAGCTAAAGCCAAAGTAATTCCCTGCTTCCAACGCAACGCAACCATCGCTCCATAACTGGGTGAAATGTCCACATCTGCTTGCGCTGGCGTGGGCTTTACCAGAGCCTTGTAATCTGGTGAAGCAATGAATTTAGATGCGGTAACCCCAATGTGCGGACCGAAAAGAAATTGCACCGGCAACCATCCTGAATGGTTATTTGAATCCATTTCTGCGCTATGTGCGGGCAGTGCATGCATCATGAGAGCAGCAAAAAGTATAGAGGTATAGAAAGTGATAGAGGAAATTGGCGACTTCATTTCCGGCTTCCTACGTTAAGCGTGAAACTTTGCATCCCGCGCGGTCCCCTTAGTACAAGGAAGAGTCGCACTTGTCCCAAATTCTGAAGCCGTTCCAACGGAATGGCAAAGCCACCTCCACTTCGGAACTCAGCCAAGGAAAGGCTTAGGATGAGACGACCGCGAAGGTCGTACACTTCCAGGTTGGGCAATTTTCCCACGGTCCAAAGGAGTTTCCCCTGCCCCTCTATCCGTAAGAAATTTTTGTCGATGCGGAAAGTTCGCCCGCTCCATACCTGGATTATTTTGGGAAGTATAGGCGTACCACTTGATCCCGGGATAAAGGCAGAAGCATCTTCAATGCCTGCGCCCCAAAACGTGCCTTTGGTTAGAATGCCATATCGCATGCCCAAGTCCACTTCCGTCATCTCAGAGATGCGATCGGGATCGGCGGCCCATAAACGGGCCAGGCCGGAATCGGCTGTTGCATCCAACCGCCGTGGCTTGAGTGTCACGACTCTAGTTTTACGACCGAGTACGTCAATACCTTGAAGTTGCACTGTGTCTGCGAAGGGACCGGCCGCTTTAAAAATTGCCTCCCTTTCGGCATTCGAATCGAATGGGAGCAGTACAGCTTGGCTGCGCGTGGGAGTGAAGGCTTTATATTCCACGGAGGTGGGTTGAAAGACCGGGAACAATAGTGGCGGCAGGCCGTTAGCCAGTGGTGATTTTACGACTAAGGCGCGTAAATTTTCATTGGCTTTTAATTTCAAGGCTCCATCGAAATTCACTCCTAGCCAAGGAGCTAGGACATTGGAAAGGGTAACGCTGTCGATAACAGATTCGATTAATTTTGGATCTTGCAAATCGATAAGGCTAGCCGGTGCGGTCCCAATACCAATCATTTCAATGTGTCGCAAAGGTTCAGGCCCCGTACTGAAGCCCTTTCGTATCCTATCCAAGGCGCTTAGAAAGCTGTTCCGGCTTTTCAGGATTTCCCCGGAATCCGCCCAGACAGTTGGAGCCCATTCCGGCTTGTCGTTTTTGAAATCTTTGAAGTCGGTATAAATCTGCTGTTCGGTAAATTGATCCAAATAGGCCAGGAGCTTGACGTAGTCGGCGCTGCCTTCCCCGGCTGGAGGGAAGAACGTGTCCGTAAAGCCGGGAGCACTGCGCATCAATCCGAAGCGGTGGCCTTTTGGCGCATATTCCAGAATGATTTGCTTCAAGGTTTTCGCTTCCAATGCGGCCATTTGACCCATGGCGGACAGCGTTTTCAAACCACCTTGCAATTCCACCAAATTGTAGGGTGGATTCCAGCGCCATAAAAAAGTAACCTCAAGCGGTCGAGATAAAAGATTCATTAACGAGTCATTGAGTCCGCCCTTGAAGAGCAAATAATTCCCCTTGGTTTTACCCGACTCGTGCGTGGTGGTTTGCAAGGTGACTACGGTTTTTATGTTTTCATCACGGCGAAATAAAAATTCTTTTTGATACGCCACCGTATGCGATCCGGAGTCATTCAAAGTGATATGGCCGCTGGCACTCAACCACTGAAGGGAGGGAACATTTTTTGTTTTCTCAAAAAAAGTGATGTGCGCCTGCTTGGGTGCATTGCCGGAAGGATGAAACAAAACCGGAATCCGAAGTACGGCGCCAGGGCCTCCAGGAAAAGGAATATCGTAGGCAATGCGGACTTGCAAGGACGCGCCCAAAGTCAGTTTGGAAAAGGTGGCCTCAAAGCTTACATCGGACAATTGTTGTAAAAATGCAACACGGCTATTGAGCGTGCTCTTCAGGGCGGTCGTATCCATAAAGTAATCGTTGAGGCTGTAGGTCATCTTGTGCAGCTTCGCCGTGAAAATCGTGTCGCTGTGGATCGCTGATAGAGAGTGTACGGCAGCCAAGGGCGGAATGGGCAGGCTTCCCTGCAAAAGAAAATCTCCTGTGATGTCATGCGGACGATTCTCAATATTACCAGTCAAAACAGCTTCCTCAACTACCGTCAAGTAACTTCCATGTGACGTTAAAGTAAGGGATAGATCCTCCAGAGATGTAGACCCGAGTCGCGTAAGCTCATAGGTGATGCGCGTGCTGTCCACAAGTTCACCGCCCCCTTTAGGAGTGACCTGCACAATTTCTTTGACAATGCGATAGGTGTCGAAGTCGAGTGCCGCCACCACCGGGTTTTGGCTACAGACAAGTGCTGCACCGATTAGAAAAACCTGTCGAGTCGAAGCCAAAAACATAGAGCCTCCAAGAATTGAGAATCGGTCAAAACGCTTGAAAAGTAGTGAATGCAATTTTTATGCCAGAGAAAAGGGAGCGCAATCAGTCGGATATAACGCATGAACCCAGCAAAGCCATAGGCATGCCGGTCAGTATTTGATCATCGCCTTCACTTTCTACAACCCTTCCCCATGGCAACCCGTAAAAAAGCTCTTATACTATAAGGCTCTTAAGGAGAAGTTGATGCCATATTACGTCATGACCGTACCGACACCCATTGGCCCATTAGTGCTTGCAGCCACAGAAAATTCCCTGGTGGCACTCGTATGGAACCGCACGGAGCTCAAACGTTTGGGAATACTGGCTTGGCAGGAGGATGGGGATCTGCCCCTTTTTAGGGAGGCGACAAAACAGCTGGGTGAATACTTTCAGGGCGACCGAAAAGTATTCGCGCTTCCCATGGAGTTGGCGGGAACGGCATTTCAAAAAAGTGTGTGGAATGAATTGCTCAATATTCCTTTTGGTCAAACCTGGAGCTATCAAGAAGTGGCCAGTCGAATCGGCAATCCAAAGGCGGTGCGGGCTGTTGGCACAGCCAATGCCAGGAATCCGGTTTGTATTTTAATTCCTTGTCACCGAGTGGTTCGCCATTCCGGCGAGCTGGGCGGTTATGCCGGCGGTGTTCGCAATAAAGCCTACCTGCTTGAAATGGAATCCGCCCATTAGTATTACCACTGAGCCGGTTTCTGCAGGGATTGTGGCTGCGGGAGAAAAATACATTGGGCAAATACTCCGCTTGGCCTTTGAACATACCTCTGCCCAAAAGGCCGTTATTGTGTTTGACACCCAAAGCCCCTTGGCCACCACTTTAACTGAAGGGTATCGCCGCTGCCTGCCCACCGCACAATTTATCGACTTTGAGGTCGAATCCCCAGAGCGGATCCGCACTGCTATGGAAGCACTGGAACCATTGGATTTGGTCATACTCATTCAATCCGCAAATTTTCGACTGGAAGCTTTTCGCCTGCGCGTAGAACTTTTCAAACGATCCTTAAAAGTCATTGAACACCCACATCTTGCCCGCATGCAAGGGCAGGAAATTGAGTGGTATATCAATGCTCTAGCTTATGACCCAAATTACTTTCGGAAAATGGGATGCGGACTTAAAGAGCGCATCGATAAGGCCAGAACGGCACTTGTAGTGAGCGGCGTCGGACGCGGCGTCGGACGCGGCGACGGATGCAGCGAGGGAGGCGGCGGCGAATCGGGTAGCAAGGGTAGGCTAGAAAACTTGATGTTCGCTTCCGGTTTTGAATCCGCAAAACTAAATACCGGCGATTACCGGAATATGAAAAATATCGGAGGTCAATTTCCCATCGGCGAAGTGTTTACGGAAGCGAAGGATTTGCAATCCGTGAATGGACGCGTACGCATTTTTGTTTTTGCCGATATCACATTCATGGTCAATCAACCTGCCAAACCCATCACGCTGGTCATTGAGAAAGGCCGGGTTGTGGAGGTTGTCGACACCACACCGGAATTTGAAAAGGTGTTGGCAAATATCCGAGCCGATGAAGGGGAAGTCTGGGTACGCGAATTCGGCTTCGGGCTCAATCGCGCATTTACTCCGCAGCGCATGGTCAGGGATATCGGCACTTTAGAGCGCATGTGCGGCATCCATCTTTCCCTTGGCGCCAAACACGCGGTGTATCAAAAGCCTGCATTTAAACGCAAGGACGGAAGACACCATGTGGATGTTTTTGTCGTTACCGATTCCGTTCTATTGGATGACGAAATCGTTTTTAAGGATGGAGCCTGGATCGTACCATCGGAATCACCAATTTGAAAATCTCGGTATGGGAAATCATGGTTCCCTTTCCAAAGCTCCGCACAGCATGTAACCGAGGAGCGGTTGGCATTTGTCCACGCAGGATGAATAGAAGCTTCCTTCCACTCGATCGCCAGACACGGTGGTCTTTCCCCAGAAGAACTCCGCTATACTTACCGGTTTCAAATTATTTCGAGCAGCATGGCTCAGGAGTTTGGGGGCACAACAATCTCCGGTTCCGGTTGGCATACCTTTAACTCGATTGAACGCGTCCGCTAGAGCCCGGCTGCCATTTCTAAAATTAGGCACAGCATAGAGAGCCTGAAGCTTGCTCAAGATGACATGCGATACCGTTTTTCTTTCCGCCACGCGCAAGACAAAGCTTCGCGAACCCTTTTCCAACGTTTTGATAATTTCGGTCAAGGGATGGATTTCGATATCGCCCTCCCTAATGCCCGCCGTCATTGCTTCCGCATCAAATAGCGGCGCTACCCAACCGGAAACATTCCAAACGCCGTTATATTTGGATGAAAACGCGCGGAGCACCACTTCTTTGCCAGTGGCGTCTTCGCAAACCAAAATGCCCATCATTTTTCCACGCGAGGCACCGTATAAATATGCAGTCGATAGAAGTGGGTCTGCTTCCTCAATAGGAAGATCAAAATCGATGCGGCCATGAATGGTAAGCTGTTTCATAAGGGCGGTGCTGTGGATGAGGGCCCGATCCGAGGGCAATGCGTGGACGATATCGCAATCTCTACAATAGCCGAAACAGCCTTCTGGTTTTGAAACTGCCTTGGGCATCCTTGCCACACTCTTTCTCGAAATCGATGGGATGGGACTACAATCGCGCAGAACAATTATACGCTAAATCATACCAAATCGAACTTTTTTACATAAATTGAGGTGAAATCCTGTGGCACAACCTTCCCTACTCTATCGCTTCCATATCAATTTTTCCGATATCGATCAGGGTATTTACAAATCTTTTGATTTGCGATTGGCCATGCATCCTTCCGAATCGCATGCCTACCTACTGACGCGCCTCATCGCCTTTGTTCTCAACGATCGGGAGTATTTGGAATTCGCGGCGGAAGGTTTGGGCGATCCGGATGCACCCGGCATCAATGCCACCACTCCAAATGGTGAAATCCTATTATGGATCGAAATTGGAAATCCCAGTGCTAAAAAGTTACACAAAGCCGCCAAGGCGGCCAAACAGGTCAAGGTGTATACGTATAAGGACCCGGAGACATTACTGAAAGAGATTCGGAACAATAAGGTCTATCATGCCGAGTCCATCGAGATATTTTCCATCGATCCCAAAGTCCTGGAAAGACTGGCGGGTCGCCTGGAAAGAAAAAATACCTGGGATATCCTCCTCAATGATGGCGGCCTAAATATCAGTATCGGGGATGCAACCGAGGCTACTGAGTTGGTCAAACACCAAGCCTAAACCGGGCAGCCCAAATGGGTGTAAAAATATCCGACAGAAATTGGGAATTTTTACATCAATCGTTTACTCCATGGATATTTTGAGCCATTTGACCCGCGATACATTGGCACAGTTCTTGATGTATTAGAAAGCTCACACATTCAGGAGAATTGATAATGTTTACTTTGCGTTCCGTAGCTACCTCACTTGCAACCCTTACCCTGGTGGCTGCGGCCTCTTACGCCGACCCCGTTATCGGAACCAGCTCGGGCATTTTCCAAAACCCCACGGGTCCGGGCGGCATGGTGACCCATGGTACCGGCACCAACCACTTTGACTGGGGCACAGGCATCGGCACCGGCCCAAGCAGCTTGGACTTCTCCGGCACACCTTTCTCCACGGAAACGGGATCCATTTTTGCATTCGGCAACTTGGACTACTTCAATGGCACAATCGCAAGCACAAGCGGAGCGAATGGCGTTGATTTCTTGGTCACCTTGGCTCTCACCACTCCCGTTAATACGGAGTCTTTCGACTTTGCCTTCAATCTTCTCAATACAGTAAACACCTCGGATCCTTTGGCTAGTGCTGATATCGTTGAGCTTAATGGAGCCTTCTCAACCAGCTCGTTCAACTACTTGGGAACCGATTACACCTTGGAATTCCTCGGATTCGGAACCATCGTAGGTTCCGGCTACACCACTGTGAACCAGTTCCACGTGCTTGAGAGCGGTTCCGCCAACGCCCAGCTTTTGGGTCGTATCACCGCTGCCCCTGCAACCGTACCAGAACCCGGCACCATTGCCTTGTTTGGAATCGGTCTCTTGGGAATGGGAATTCTGGCCGCTCGTCGTCGCCGCGCTTAATTCAAAACTCCATAATCCTCATGAAAAGCACCGGGTAACCGGTGCTTTTTTTATTTCAACCAGTTAGAGCCCTCTTATTAGATTTATGAATCAGAGGGGGATAATGATTAGCTTTTACCCCGATGTTTCCAATCCATTCTAACAGGAGGCTCCCATGAAAATACTGAAAAACATTTTGTTCGGACTCATCGCACTCATCGTCCTTGCATCCGCAATTGGTTTGATGGCGCTCCCCAGAATCACCAACGTGCAACGCTCCCTGGTCATGCAGGCTCCAGCCGAAGTCATCTTTGATCAAGTAAACGACCTCAAAAAGAATGAAGCCTGGTCGCCGTGGAAGGACCCGACTATGGTGATTACCTATGGCTCTGTAACTGCGGGCAAAGGGGCCAGTTCCAGTTGGGTTTCGAAAAAAATGGGCGCCGGCACCATGACGATTGCGGAAACAGTCCCCTCTTCAACGATTAACATAGACTTGAACTTTGGTGCCATGGGTACGGCTAAGGCCCTATGGACATTTACTGCGGAAGGTGACAACGTAAAAGTTACAGAGACCATGACCAGCGATGCGGGCATGAATCCAGCCAAGCGTTGGATGAGTTTAATGTCGGATAAGATGGTAGGGCCCGCCTTTGAAAAAGGACTGGCAGCGTTGAAGCAGATTTCCGAATCCCGGGCAGCCGAAATCAAAGCCGAGCAAGTCACACAGCAAGCAGCGCTGGTTCCAACGGATGAGACCGCCCAACCTGCCGCATCTGTAACTACCCCTTCAAGTTCCGCCCACTAAACATTAAAACGGTACTTGGTGCGCCTTTCCCTTTGGGTCCGGGCGCGCCTATGGCCCTTTCCGGTGGAATCACCCTTCTAGAGTCCCTTCGTTACACCGGATCAACCGGCTAAACCCGCAGCTCTTCCTGATCCAAGGTTTTCCAGTCCGATTGCTTAGCAAGCACCGGTTCCACTTCTTGCGTTAAAAACTCTTCGGTGATCTCCGCAGATCGCCCCGTAAATTTGGTCGGATCGAGCAA
>JAYUHW010000320.1:0-11709 GCA_043766615.1 Fibrobacteria bacterium
TGCCCAATTGCTTCAGTCGCCGGATTGCTTTAATGGTGAGGCCTCACCATTAAAGCAATCCGGCGACTGAAGCAATTGGGCATCCAATGGCCGAGGACAATTTCACGACCTTTGCAACGGAATGCCACCGGATATTTTTTACGACACAGCGCTTGCAGCAAGTGCTTGATCGATGAGTTGCTGAACCCCATGCGAACAAACCAAAAATGCGTGCGGAAAAAGGATGGATTTATTCGCAATCCAGTGTTACATCATACGTCGGTTAGCCGGGGACTGGATACTATATAATATTATTTCTCATTTATGCGACCATTTTAAGTTCTTCTTTTACATATGATGCTTTATTCCCACTGACCGCAAATTTTCTCTGGCCGATACATTGCCCGAATCAGCAGCGACAGCCCGTTGAAAAAACTGCTCGGCCTCTGAATATTTGCCTTCAGTCTCACGCACCTTGCCCATTAGGTTAAGGGCTTCAGACCGATTGGGGGAAAGCTTGAGACTGTACTCCAGATACTTTTCCGCCTCCAGGAAATTATTCTGGTTCATGAGAGCCGAAGCGAATCCGAAAACGAGGTCAGGCTCTTCCGGGTCTTTGGACAAAGCGGCGCGAAATTGTTCCTCCGCTTGCAAGGGTTGGCTCGAACGCAGATAAAGGTACCCAAGGTTGTTCCTGGCCTCCAAATTATCGGGCTCCAAATCCACTGTCCGCCGGTACTGTTCCTTAGCCTCCTCGATACGCCCGTCTTTGTAAAAAAGATCGGCCAATAGCATATGAGTCATGGGAAAGTCGGGTTTATTCTCGATGGCTTTTTGGTAATGATAAATGGCCATGCCAAACTTTCCATCTATCTTGAAATATGTAGCAGTAAAGAAATGCCCCAGCCAACTGCCGGGAATATTCTCGGTGATGTTGAGATAAATGGCCTTAGCATCTGGGGCTCGACCCATGTATTGAGAAACTCCGAGAGCGGTCAAGGGGAAAACAAAGAGGCACCACAGCAATGCGTGCCGAAGTCCGCTAGTGGGCCGAAATTCTGGCGCCGGATTTTTGGACGCCTCCGCCAACCCTAAGCCTTTACGGGTATTGGAATTTCTCATTCTCCAAATGAAGCCATCATAATAGAAATGCAGAAAGGCGGATACGGCCAAGACACGAAGCATCCATTTCGAAGCACTTTCTCCGGTGGTCATTTTTTCCGGCAGGTTGAAATCCACATAAGATGTAACCACGCCGATATACCCGTATGCCGCTATTATGCTCAGGTAAAACAAAATACGCCAGGTTCCACCCTGAAAAAGAAATCGCTCCACCTTACTTGAGCTGAATCCGTTTGCCACCCGCTGGTGCTGAAACATCCAGACGATAGTGTTGTACTGGATATCATGGAAAAACTCGAACATGACAATGCCTAGAATCAGATTGTTCAAGCTCACCATGCAGTACCACCAAAATGAAAATGCCACCACCATGCTGACTAGTTTAATTGGGCTGGGAGGGCTGCCTTTCTTCCATTGCCAGACTACGTTTACTAGAAACGCCAGGGTAATCAAGCCGGTTCCAATTTCCCACAAATGTTGGAAACCAACATAGCCCACTGACGGAATCAGCGGCCCCCCGGACATATAGAAGTGGGAAAAAAAAGTGAAGGATTTTACCGGGGAATGCCAAACGCCCAAGCCAAACCAGGCTAGGCACATGAGCCAGTCCAATGTGGATGTAGCCTTAGCGAATGACTTTACCTTGGCATCGTATATCCTAAAGAAACCATTTACCTGCATGGCACCGTGCCAGGTGCCCCATGCCACCAGCGCAAAATCAACGGCATCCAGTTTCAAATATGCAAATAGACCACAAAAAAGGGTCAAAAAGATTGGCGCAATTATAAAGCGGCCACGAAATTGACGGAATAATTCCGGATCGGAATACGCCCGGATAAAGCCTGGCAGATGATGCCCAAAGCCGCCGATACCGAGTACCCAAATGCTTAAATTATCTAGGCTGACCCAGTTCTTAAGGGCAAAGACCAATGGAATAATAAGTAGTTGGGGAAGGATGAATAAGCCCAGGTCCCGACCCGGACCTAGGATCCACAAATTTTGACGGGGCTTGATGGAAATTGCGTTGGCCATTATGCCAATTTAGCACTTAGCAGGAAATTTAAATGCCGTAATCTAATCGCAGCATGTAATACCACTGGTCAGGCGCATTGGTAAGCGGCATCAAGCCAGGTAGCCAATCTTTAGTGATAGTCCTTAAATGGTCACTGGCCGCCTGCAAGGTTATGGCTAACCCAGGCACCACGTTCCGCTTGGCCACTACTGACCATTTCCAGTCATCCTTGGTATAGGCCTTATGCGTGCTCAGTTGGCTGGCCTTATTGGTACCCAATACTTTCCAAACTGGTAATTGCAGCAATTGCAAATTACTTATGTACTCTTCAAACGGTGAGTTGTGATATTCCCCTTGCACCGTAAAACTATCGAACACGCGGAACCCAGGCAAATGGACCCCAAACATGACTGGAATACGTTGTAAAATATTATCAAAGTAAACCGGTTGATTTTCAATTCCTAGTATGGCCGCTTCCGCAAAAATCTTGAAATCCGTAGGTTTGAATTCATTGCTGGGAAAGAATACCTTCGGGTCAAAACTTGCCCTGGCCATGAGTTTAATGCCCCTGAAGGTCAGGTAGTGGTTGGTGCGAGCGTATCGGTATTGATCAGTCTCTATAAAAGCTCCGGGATTGGCGATATAGGCCGCGTCATCTTTGGATATGGAGAGCTTTCTGGTAAGCGTGTCTGTGTAGAGCTTCTCCTTGGCTGGATTACTGCCAGCGGCATCGACCAACTGATTGAGTTGTGCTTCCAGCCCGCTACGTGGACCAGCGGCAACAGGGGGAACGGTGTCACCGGTAAGGCTTGATCCGCTGCCCACGGTGGCCGGAAAGTATGCGAATTTCGCATAATTGTTCAAAGGAGACTTGGGTGCCAGCCGACTTGGCTTTGCGAAGAGATGATTAAAGGAAATACCTAGACCCAAGTCTACCGGAGCGGACTTGAACCCCAGCAGAAATGAAGGGGTGAAATCAAAGTAAGGGGCAAAATCCCTCTCCATAAACAGAGTCAAATCCTGGGTAAACCGTCCTTGAGCCAATTCTGTATGGACATGAAACCCTTGTGCAAAATATGCGGCGCTATTAGTTATTCCCCACCCTCCGTTCCAGACATATCCAGGATAGGTGCCACTCCGAAAAAGGTACTCACCCAGGTTGGTGGCATCCGGATTGTACTTGAATGGAAATAGACCCACTTTGACATAGTTTGGGGCCGTTGTTTCTCCAAGTACATATTTGGCTGAGGCTTCGGTTATGCCTGGACCAAATTTTAGCAGGTTGTCTTCCGTATTATTTAATTTACGCGGAAAGGAATACCAAAACATCCCTCCCACTCCCGCCTTTAAATACAACTTCTCTTTGACTATGGCGGACTCCGTTATTCCAATGGATAATCGTTGCAAGAAAGCCATATCCACATCCACTTTGCTTTGTCCGGCTTTGGAATCCCAATCTTCGCCTTTTACAATTTGACCCATCTCAATGCCCATGCCGATGCTGGTGGGTTTTCTCACTATGGTGACATCATTCTCAGCTGCCAAAGCTCTGACAGGAATAAATACCGCCAAACCTGCCAAGCCCAGTCCGGCAAAAACCATTCGCATGCACTTATGTTTGAGTGTTATCTGCATCAGGCCCACCTTAAATCCCAAACTCTAGGCGGATGAAGTAATACCATTCCTTGGGAACGGAAACGACCGACACTTGGCTCAGTTTCCCGCGAAAATCCTGCAAACGCAGGTGATCGCTCGCTACTTGCAAATGCACGGAAGCGTGCCCGGGAATCAAAGACCGCTTGGCATATACCGACCAGCGAACATTATCACGCTTAGCCAAATCGCCATAAGTTGGGTCCTCAAACCAAGCCGGAATAATGGTCTTTTGAAAGTTTTCCAGTGAGTTGAAGTATTTGGAATTGTAATACTCACCTTGTACGCACAGCCTGTCCAAAAAGCCCCAGGTGGGAACATCTATTCCAGCCATAATGGGTATGCGATTGAGCGGGTTTTCATAATAATAAGGTTGGTTTTCAACACCCAGCATCGCTAGCTCGGCAAAAAGACGGAAATCCAAGCCTGTCATTTCTTTGAAATCCAATGACATGTCGGCCATGAGCTTGATGCCTTTAAAGGTCATGTAATGGTTTGTGCGGGCATAGCGAAATTGGTCGGTCTCGATAAATATACTGGGATTGGCGATATACGCAGCATCGTCTTTGGTCATGGAAAGAGTATGTGTAGCTGTATCAGTAAACAGTTTTTCCTCAGTGGGATTCCCCTGGTTGGCATCCCTCAATAGATTGAGTTGCGCTTCGAGCCCACTGCGGGGACCGGCTGGAGACGCAAGAATAGTGTCTCCGGTAAGGTTGGAGCGTCCGCCTACCGTAGCCGGTAAATAATCAAACTTTACATAATTACTCAGCGGTGATTTAGGGCGTAGTTGACTGGGCTGGATGGCTAGATAATGATTGAAAGAAGCACCGCCGCCCACCTGGAACATCCCTTTCTTGAATGAAACCAAATAGGTGGGAGTGAAATCGAAAAACGGAGCGAAATCTCTTTCCATAAAAAGGGTAATGTCATGCGTCAAGGCGCCGCCCAGATTTTCGAAATGGAAGCGGGCACCTTGCGCCTTGTAGCTGGCGCTATTCACAATTTGCCAATCGCCGGTCAGCAAATACCCGGGATAGGTCCCGGAACGAAACAGGTATTCACCCAGATTGACCGCCATGGGATTGTACTTCATGGGAAAATATCCGACTTGCAAATACTTATGGGACGATTCAGGATTACCGAATGTGTATGTACCGGAAGCAACCGAGATACCTGGACCGAACTTAGTTCCTTGCGTCCACCATTGACCCTCCGATTCCGGAAAGCCATACCAGAAAAGCCCACCCACACCAATCATAATTTCCAAATTCTTGTCAATGATAGCGGTGTGCGTGAGGCCAACTCCCGTTCGCGGAATGACAATACGGTCTATCATTTGTTTGGTTTCATAGTACGTTCCGTTCCACACCTGACCGAATTCAATCCCCATGCCAAACGAAACGGGCTTCCACTCTACTTTTACAGGCTCGTCGCCTTGGCAGATTTGAGCTAAGGCCAAACAGCCCATACACCACAATGAAACAGGGTTCAAACGCATTATGAAAGCCTTTCAAGAAATGGAAATGAAGTTGCACATATACTTGTACCAAAAAGTTGCCGACCCAGATTGCACCGGGAACCCACTTCGCAGGCTCCGGTACAACTTTTCACATCCTCTGAATTAAAGTACTGAAACCTTTTGAACCCGATCGCCTATCGAGGTATGGATTTTCACCCAATACATTCCGGCCTGGAAGCGGTTGGAAAAATTATACGTTTTCACTTGACTGCCTGATTCTCTTGCTAGGATTTTTCCGTTCAGGCTGGTAACAGTTATTGAATGCGGGGTATTCTTGGTAAAATTGACGGTGAAGCCGCCACGAGTATTATTGATGGAAGGTGCGGAAACCTCAATGTCGTTTGCCAAGGAAAAAACGGCTGTCTGCGCGGGACCTGCCACCCACTTAAGGACTCCGGCAAAATGGTGCGCCATATTTGGATCTTGCAGGATTTCAATGGAATGGCCTATTCCGGTCATGACCATTCGGGCTTTTTTTGCAGTGCTCTTCCAAGTAAAGGAATTGACCGGTATTGTCGCGCCATAGTTAAGGTATGCAATGGTGGTTACGCTTGTCGATGAATATGGATTGATAATCCAATCGTAATTTTCATCACTGAATTTCCATGTCGCCAGATTCACCCCTTCCAATGTGACGTCATCGGCCGCGACTCCTTTGCCAGCCGGGAGCATGGAACCGGGCAGGTAAACAGCCATGCCACTGTGATTGGAGTGCCCGCCAAATTCACCCACTATCCAGTCGGTATACCATTTCCAGGTGGAAGTGGACACATCGGTGCTGCCATGCCATCCAAATACGCCGCCTTGGCTCTTGCCATCAGTTCCTGTGAATTGCTCCACGTACCATTGAAAGGCGGCCTGCTGAGATGTATTCAAAATCTTTGGCAACTGTGTACAGTTGTTTAAAATAATCATATCGTATCTGGCCAAATTGACCTGCGTGAACGGGGTGCCATCCGTTACGTGAGTGATGGTAAAGCCGCTGTCCAAAGCGAACTTATTCATCATGGTTATACCATAGGGTATTGCATCATGGAAATGGCCCGCTGCTTGGTCGAGCTGAAGGGCTTTGAAGCCGGGAGTGCCTTTGCCCATTCTCCATTTAGCGCCTACCTGAGATACTGCCGGTATCGCCAAAAGGGCGGCCAGCAAGGTTGTTTTAATCCTGTTCATATTCATCCTCTTCTTCATCTTTGTACTCCTTTTTATTTTCATTTTAACCCCAAAATGAAATGCTACTACCTCTCTATGGACACTCTTCAACTCTGCAATACAGACACCGCTGACTAGAATACTGTGACATGTTTTACAGTCCTGCCTTCTTGACCAACGATCCGGACAAGATATAGCCCTGGACGCATATTTGACACAATTGTAACCTGATCCAAATCTTTTGGCTGGTCATATACTACTCTGCCAGCGATATTCAGGATTTGTAAACTGTGGGAACCGGGCATTCCGAATTGAATGCGCAAGATACGGCCCTCACTGCGCACATTATGATCCGGTAACGTTGCAATTGTGATTTTATTACTCACCGTAGCCGAACACATTTCTGGCACAGTATCATTGGCTGCGTCATCGTAATTGGGATCCCCTTTGACCGTGCAGCCTGGAACGGGTACTGTACCTGGACCGAATTGATTCAAGGTATAAAAGGCCTTGGTGTCAAAAGCCGTTGCTCCCGTGCTTGATTTCACTGCTGCGACATCAAACGTCACGGAGTAACCAATACCAACCAGCTTGGTCCCAACGAATTTTATAGTTCCGGTAGACAAATCACCGGCTGCGAATTCCAAATGCACAATTTTGTTCTGGGTATCGCTCACCTTTGCCGATAGCACCGTAAGCGTTCGCAAGGCGCTCTTGGCACCAGCGCCATAACTTTCCGCAGGAACCCGTGTATAGGTCTCAACTTTGTAATTCGCAGGCAGGGTTGCCAAAGCAGGATTGACGGGTAGCGTAAACTCGATATCAAACCCAGTACTTCCCGTGCTGCGGATCGCAAGGATATCATAACCGAATTTTCCATTCAGCTCCAATTTGGCAATGGACCCCAAAGTTGGGCCAGCTACCCACCACCCGCCGGCACAGCCATAATATACCGTGGAGAGATCGGGTCCCAGTATAATGCGCTGGGAATGCGCACCACTGTAGGGCGCAGCCTTAGGAGTGCTTCCAAAATCAAAGGTGCAAGCCTGCAATTCGCCATTGATACGCTCCATGGAATAGCGGTTGATGCCACCGTAAGTATGTTCCGCAACTAGCAATTGTCCTTTAAAGGGTCCCTTCTTTAGGTAGACGCCTTCACCCGGCGAATTGCTGGCATCGCCCTGCGGCATATAGGCCATGGGCGGCTGTTCCACCTCGGTTTGTACTGAACCATAGGTGTGTCCATAATAGCCGCCTGGTCTAAGCTGAATCAATTTGTTATCCGGCATCCAATCGCCTTGTACATCTACGGTGAAGATCCCGTTCCAAGGGCCCAGCCAGGTGGTTTCATTGGTGCGCATACCATGGGCCATGATTTCATACTTCTTCGTCACCGGATCCAGTCGGAACCAAGCCCCACGCTCTGTTGGGGGCCAATGCTGAAAGTTGAAGGCAACGCCCTTATACCCATTGGAAAGCATGGAGGTAACATTGAAATTCCAGTACCCATTTTGGAATACCAGTCCGCCTGGCCAGGAATGCCACATGTATCCGTCACCGGCTCCCCAACCTTTCGCGAAAAGTTCATGCTTCCACACTCCACCCGCATTCGTAACTTTCCAGATTTCAGTTCCCAAATCCCCTTTTTCATGCAGGTAGATGGCGCCGTCCTTGACCCACACGCCCATGGGCTGGGCTAATCCAGTCAATATGGTTTGGCGCTTGACGTCCGTGGGACCCGCTGCCTTCAAAACGCCAGTCAAGAGATGCAATGCGCCGTTACGGGTGGGTAGCTTTTCGCCATTCGATACGCCCCCAAACTCAGCCACCACAAGTGTGTCAGTGCCTAACCACCCCAGCCCGGTAACACTTTGGGGCAGCCAATCCACGGCACGCAGGTTCACCAGGTTGTAATCGGGATGAACCATATCGGGTGCTGCTGCCACAATTGAATTCAAGACCAAACTTAGGGCGCACAAAAACCATGGGCCATTCCAATGGTGAACTCGCTGCATCAATCCCTCATTCCTAAACCGCCTTGAATCCGATTTGTGTTCAGATTTATCAAATATTAAATATTAATCTGTAATATAACGCAGAATAGCTTTTCAAGTTGTAAAAACTGTAATAAGCACCATTTTTTAAATATTTCTGTATTTTTAGTGAATTTAGCCGGTAGGTCCCACATTGCGAGGACTCCTTTCCAAAATTTTTTTCCTACAGGCTCTAACCACCAACGCCGCCCAATTCTTAAATCAAGGCCGTGCATGGAAAGGGCGTTGTTTCCCAAGGGAAAGCGGTCTAGACCTTTATTCTAAACAGCCACAGCCTTGGTTCTAACCTAGACTCAATTGCTGCGATGGGTATAAGACGAAATCGAAATAGAACGCGTGACGAATAGGACTGATGTGCCGCAGAACCTTATTCGACTGGGCGGGCCGATCGCGTGTACATGGCATGGACAAATTGGGGAAAGCGCATCCTTTCCTGTGTTCTTACTTTTTATTATTTTTTATACATTTTTCTTTTTTAATACTTTTTCAATCAACCCAACAATCGATCCGGCACTAGCTACCCAATGCCCGTCAGTATACCGACTATATTTACGCACCCCACCACCCAAGGAAAGCGATATCCATGCCTGCCCCCCTACCCAATACCAAAGCCGGAATCCGTACCGAGATAACCCAATACGCAGATGGATTAAACTGTTTTTCCAGCAGCGTGAAACGAGGGAAGATGGATAAACTTTTTGATAGTCTTGGCAAGGATCTGTCGAGTTGTCCGGATAAACCGGCATTGGTCAAGGCGTTAACGGCCAAGTACCGTGTAGAAGTCGATAAAATCGTTTCCGGCTAACCACTAGAACTCTGCCGAACACCCCAAGAAAAACACGGGGAATGGCCAATTCAATTGCGCCGATTTCAATTGTCCAGTAGCATTATCCCTGCCAAAATAGTTTGGACTATTCATGGAATTCCAAACTTCCAAATACGATTTGAAATCACCACCGCGCCAATGAGCATTCCGGGTCAAGCGTAGGTCCAGGCGGCTGTAGGGCGTCAGCCGTCCCTGATTTCGCCCACCCACTAAAATAGGGGCAAAGGATCCGCGACCATTTCCATCACTGGAGTAAGGTGTGTAGGGTTGACCTAAAGCGTACCGATAGGTGAAGCTGATCTCATAGGCTCCGGGCATATCAAAATAATTGACCCAATTGATTACCAAGGGTCGATGGTAACGGTAAGCATATTCCGTCCGCCCTTCCGCATCCTTACGTTGTGACAGACTCATGTCCAGAGACAGCCAGCCATTCCAGACCAAGGTAGGTGTATAAAAGAAGGCGAGTTCGCTACCGAGGCTGTGCCCGGTTCCCGTATTGGCATAAGCAAATTCCAATCCACCAAAATTTTGGTAGGCTAGATTCTGTATGGAATCCGGCAATCGGGAAAGGTCTGAAACAGAATCCAAAGTAGCCTTCAAAGCGGTTAGATCTGATTCTGTGAGCGAAGAGCCAGGCAGCGGCAGGAGAAATCCTTTTTGATCCAGGGTGTGGTTGGGGACCAAAGATGCGGTGACAATGTCGTAATAGCCCTTGTAATAGCCGTCCCAGGTGATCCGGTATCCCTTGGTAAACACGTGACTCCATTGCGTTCCAGCCTGCAGAGATTTTTCCGAACGCAAGGCGGAATTTTGATCCCTTTCGTAATAGGGTAAGTTGTTCTGAGAATACAGGCCGGTAGTAAACCTTAAAATATCCTTGGCATTCATTTCCCATTTGTATTCTAATCTAGGGGCCAAATACAATTCCCCAGAGGTATTCTGGTACTCGGCTCTCAGCCCATACTTTAACCATCCGGTGCGCGTATTCCAGGCATGGGAAAAAAAGACACTGCCGAAATGTTCCTCGCTTATCCCCTTATGGTTGAATTGAATCCTCGAAGGGAATTCACCGAGATAATCAAAATTGGTTCGTGAACTGTCTTCCTTAACCATGGTGAAACCGTTATCGGAAAAAAATCCTAAGGGCGCCAGCATGTCCATATTGCCGTTGACGATCACATCGTACAGTACAAACGGAAGATGCATGGTATAGTTTTGGCGGGAAAAATCATACGCGCCACCAAACTCAAAACGGTTGTTCTCATCCATCTTATAGGTATCTGATAACCTGTAATTGAAGGACTGAATGGAAAGACTAAGGGACAACGGCTCCATGCTGCTCGTGCCTTTTTTGAAATCCACTTTCCAATTCTGACTTTGCAAACCAAAATTATTTTCGATTAGATTTGCTTCCGTTGCATCCCAAGCAACATTCAAAAAGTGTGTCTGATTATTAATATCAACGGATGAAATGCTGTCAATAGAAAGTTTTTGTGGCCGCGGGGGATCTTTACTGTACGTCACAGGCGGTAATGCAGCACTGGGATCTCCGAATTTTGGATTGATGCGGGAGAGGATATTGGTTTGCTTTGGCACAACTACTGCATACTCGTCACCGGAGTATCCTCCGATATAATCCAATCGGAGGTTATCCTTGGGAAGCCAGGCTGCACCCCCATGCATATCGGTAAAATCGGGCATGTTAATATGATCCCGATAACCATTCATTTCGCCCTGGTAAGCGCTGTCTTGCGACAGACTTGAGCTCAAATCGAGTAGGCCGTGCAACGTTCGATTGAATAAAAAGGACTGAATATCACCGAAAACACTAAGCCGATTGGCCACAATCGGGGCTTCAGCATATATGTCACCGCGCACCAAGGATAGATTTGTGCGAAGGTGCAGCTTTTCCGGAATGCGATTATCGGAATGCAATTCGACCACTCCGGATAGTGCCCCAGGAAATTCCACCGGAAAATCGTCCCGGTACAACCCCACCGCCTGCAGCGTGTTCAAGTTGAAAATCGAAAAGGTGCCGCCCACATGGTAAGGCTGAATCAATGGAATTCCATTTAGAACCACGCGCGTCTGGTCGGCATCCCCACCGCGGACAAAAGGCCGGATATTGACATCGTTTTGAACCGTCACACCTGGCGTAAAATCGATAGCTCGAATGGGATCATTCATGGCGCTGGGTATTTTCCGGATGAAATCGCTTTTGACTTCGGTGGGTTGCGCGCGATTATTTTCTTGAACTGCCTTGACCCGTAACTCAGGCATTTCCACGAAGAGGGAATCCACCTGCAATGCGGGATCGGCAGCGATCATCGACCAAGTGTTTTGCGGGAGGAGCAAGGGAAGAAATATTCCCACGGTTTCCACACCC
>JAYUHW010000321.1:0-1730 GCA_043766615.1 Fibrobacteria bacterium
CAAATTTTTAGAATCCATAAAATCAACAAATCCCTTGCCTACATTGGCCTACAGAAGATTTCGGTCGCTATTTCACCCACTCGATCGCCCGAAGAGCCCAAAAATGGAGGCTTTCCATCGGGTCTGTATTGTCAGATTTTTTCATCAGGAAAAATGCGTTTAACGCGAAAAATTTAGTGCATAAGGCAAAGTAAATAAACCAGGGTTCTATAAGGTGTCAATAAAACTGAGAAGACTGCTACTTGAAGCCAGAGGAAAACATTGGGTGATCTTGAACTAGACCATTTTTCAAAGACCGCTCTTAGGGTCATTCCTATGGTGAATGACGTTGAGTTGGGAATGGCGACCGCTTTTATTGTTTGGTATGCCGATCGATTATTTTTAATAACGAATTGGCATGTTGTTACTGGGAAAAATGCTGAAACAGGTGTCCTACAATGCAAGCAACAGCCAACTAGGATTAAAGTATTTTACCGTCTTAAAACGAACACGGATGAAGTAGTTTGGATCGAAAAAATCGAGGAACTTTATAACTCCAATGGTGAAACCTTTATACTTCATCCAGCCCATGAAAATAATGACCTTGGAAATATTAGAATTGATGTAGTGGCGATACCGATTTTTGAAACCGATAATTTGGAATATTTTCCAATTCGTCTAAAAAAAGATTTAATTAAACCTCATTTAAAGCCAACGGAGCATATTTCAGTGATTGGATTTCCTCACGGACAAGCCGTAAACGGAATGTTGCCAATTTGGAAAACGGGTCACTTGGCCCATGATTTTTATATCAACTATTTGGGTAAGCCAGTGTTTCTAATTGATGTAACTACTAAGCCATCGATGTCAGGATCGCCTGCAGTTTCAAAAATCATAAATCAATTTGAACGCACGGACGAACCAGAATTGGTACTTGTACGAGACACTGATACTTTTTTAGGAGTTTATTCTGGTAGGACAAGTCCAAGATCTGATCTAGGTATGGTTTGGAGAAAGGAAATTATTTTTGAAATGTTGGATTTCTTTTTAGCAAAAGGGGTCATAGACTGGTCAAACACGTGGGGTAAGTGGGATTCAATCCAATCCAAAGATTCGCTCGAAAAGGGTACTGGACCTGAATAATTATTCAAGAGGAATGCACTAATTTTAGTAAATATACAAATTGCAGCACAACGCAGCATGGCTAAATGGCGAAGGCACTTCGCCATGCTTAAAGAAATTATTAATACTAAATTTACTAATTCAAATCAGGTACAAGATAAAACCTGTGCGCTAAGAAAAGAGGGGGGGGCGGAAAGAAACAACCGTTATCAACTCCCTGTGTGTGGGGGCAACTCGGACTTGGATCCGAAGCGGCTCTAGCCGGCCTTCGGCGCATGCAACAAAGCCCAGCCAGGAACCCGCGGGCATGCTCCGCATTGCGGGTTCCCAAATGGCCTGGGAAGGCTGCGCGGCAATTCAGAATACGCTTCGGGCGCAAACTTTCTTCGTTGTCTTCTCCCGTCGGCTACGTTAGCGCCTCAGCGTTTCTTCATTGCTTGCTGCGGGCGCGCGCTCCGGGGTCGGTACTTCCCACTCCGCGCGCGTCCTCGCAAAGCGCGCATGCCTTCCCAGACCTCTTCTGGCTGGGCCAACGTTGTCCGAAATTGCGCCTCTAAATACTTGCCCCCCGGCTATGGGCCGGAAGGCAATTTACCAGTTCATAATTTTTTATGGGGTGGGAAGAGAAG
>JAYUHW010000322.1:0-5315 GCA_043766615.1 Fibrobacteria bacterium
AAAGCGTACGGAGAGTGGCATGCCAAAGGTCAGGCAGATGCCAAAAGTATTTTTCCTTTGGGTTTTGAAAAAACGGTCAATGCGGTTTCCATTCTGTTAGCGATCAAACCAAAATTGGATGATTATTTCAGCCGATGCCGCTTGGCACAATTTGATGCGCGTGCACTGCAAATGATCAACGGTAGGGAAGAGGCCTATACCCAAATTCTGGCCCAGGACTTGAGTCTTTCCGGCAGCGAATTATCCGCTTTCCCTGTGGCGAAAATTGCTTCGGATGGAGCGCTCCATCTCTCGGGGCCATTCAATCCTGCCCATGCTGCAACTCTGGAAAAGTTTATTGCAGCGGTAGTGGTACCCGTTCTCGGTAAATTGAATGTCCTCACCGAACAGGATTGGCAATTGGTACAAGCCAAGCTCGCACCCTATCAAGCGTGGGAAGCGGAAAAGCCTGGCCAGCGCATGGATAATTTAGGGAAAAACCGAGTTGAAGAAATACTTTCGTCCGATTTGGAATTCAAGTTGAAGGACTTGGTACGCATGGACAAAGCATTGGAAGCGGAAACTGCTGGAATTGAACGTGTGGAACGGTTGGTGTGCTATTACCGCGACATCGCCGTATTGTGCTCCAACTTTGTCAATTTCAAAGATTTTTATGACGGCTCGAGCCCGTCGGTTTTTCAATGTGGAACTTTGTATTTAGACCAACGAGCTTGCCATTTATGCATGCGCGTGGAGGATCCTGCGAAGCATGCTTCGATGGCTGGATTGGCGGGAGCCTATCTAGCCTATTTGGATTGTCAGCGCAAGGGCACGGTTGAAAAAATGCAAATCGTTGCGGCCTTTACCGCCGGCGATAGCGACAATTTGATGCTAGGCCGAAATGGAGTCTTCTATGATCGTAAAGGTCAGGATTGGGACGCAACTATAATTCGGATTGTGGACAATCCAATTAGCATAGGTCAAGCAATATGGTCGCCTTACAAAAAATTTGCCCGTTTCCTGGAGGAACAAGTCAATAAGCGTGCTGCCGCAGCGGATGCGGTGGCGCAAAACAAATTAACGGCGACTGCGGAAAATGTCGCTAATCTCGATAAGACTAAGCCCTCTGAGCCGAAAAAAATTGACGTGGGAACAGTAGCGGCAATTGGCGTTGCGGCGGGAGCCATTGGAACCTTTTTTACGGCCTTGATTGGATACAGCACGGGAATTTTCAAGCAAGGTGTACTTCCAACACTGGGCGCAATAATCGGAGTATTACTGCTGATATCTGCTCCGTCAGTAATTATGGCCTATATGAAACTGCGCAAGCGAAATTTAGGACCGATTCTTGATGCGAATGGATGGGCTGTTAATGCGAAAGCTAAAATAAATGTCCCCTTCGGATCGACTCTTACCAGCGTTGCCAAACTTCCTAAGGGTTCTAAACGTGATTCGAGTGATAGATATGCTGAAAAGCGAATTCCCTGGAAACGCTTGTTGTTAGCCCTTTTAATAATATATGGTGTCAAACAATGGGTTGCAGGTTCATTTGACCGCATACTTCCGGTAGAGGCGCGGCCATCGTCGTTATTTTTTCGTTTTTATTGACGCTCTAAGACCAGCTTGGCGGTTTGCAATGTCCTGCCCGATTTCGCTTGTAGAATAAAAGTTCCATTTCTACCTGCACCTTTCCACTTAGCCTGAAATGTATTTCCAAATTTGATGCCAGGAAGCAAAGCCAGCTGTTTTCCCGTCAAGTCCAGAATTTGGAAGTCGGCAAAATTTCCGAGTTCTGGAGCCGACCAGAAAAAGTGCGCCACACCATTCGCTTGGCTCACTGCTAGCTTACTTCCATTAAGCTTTTGCGCTTGCATGGGCTTAATCCCAGAAACCACTCTTTTTAGAATTTCCTCCAAGCTTGCAGAATCGAGATTGGCTCCAGACATCGCTATCTTTGCGTCCGAATTCACGGATGGAATGGCATTGGCAATTCCGGTGTTGCCCGCTTGACCAGGATTACTAGGCATGTCCGTCCACAGTTCAGCGCCTGGTTCCAGAGCCAATAAACTCATCTGACGGTTCACCACATGGTATGCGCGCCCAAGCTTCTGCATTGCGATAAGGTTGTCACTGCCTGCATCTCTACCCCAAGTCTCCGTCTGTTGATTGGCCCAGAGGGACGCACCAAGGTAACCGGCCCCCGACCGGGAGGGTAGGTATGTCGTGTAGTGTTCAGAAAATTTGAGTCCCCCCCAAGTTCCAGTCAGCTCCATGGACAATGTACCACCCGCATGGAATTGGCCAGCTAGGCGTACGAAGCTGCTTTCCGGGGCTTTCCAATAATAGGGCGTGGAAACATCCGTCGTCCGGACCACGGGATCCACCATCAAGGTTGGACCACCATTCATGAATATTGGGCCACCGTAATAAAAGTTTTCCTGCAGGACCACTAAACTGTCCACGGTTACACCAGAAGTCTTCACGGAAAGATTTGTAATACTGTAAGCATCGGAACGCAGTGCCCCAAAAAGCGGCGGCATGTACCACTCGAGGTTAGGTGCTATTAAGGGGTCAACGGGCGTGGCTGCAATTCCTCCAACCCCTTTGCATCCAAAACAACTTGGGTAAGGTGAATACATCCATCCGTACATTCCACCAAGTTGATAGCCTCCGGTGGCTTGCGCGATGGTGTTGAGTCGATAATTGTTCCAAAATCCAAATAGTACGACATTAGCACCATTTAGAGTGGCGATCAGATCGTCCGAGAGTCTTTTCTGGGCATCTTCAAAGGCTTTGGTTTCCAAATTGAAATCTGTAGATCCAAAGGGTCCCACTTGAGGTGGATATGGAAATGAGGGATATGTTTCATTGTTGATTATCAAAGCTACGCTTCGGGTGCTGGACTGGCCGCGGCTTCTCGCAAAAGCGCCAAGCGCCAACTTGGAATCTGCAAGTGAAGTGGGTTTCCAGGATTTAAGGGCCATATACGCCTTATTTAAATTGGCTGCAGTCATCGAGACGGCAGTGGGGAATAAAAAAGTAATGTGTCCATTTCCATCCGAAAAACCCAGGTTGCCGGTGTATGGGCTCTGGGCGTAAACCTTTAGGGCCAGCAGGGCAAGCTTGCGGGCACGATCCGGGGAGCTGGAATCGGACGCGGCGACATCGAGCAAGATATTCCTTTCCATAGGTTCAGATTCAATTTTTAATGATTTGAAATCCAACAAAGCTTTGACACCAAAAAAGGATGTGCCGGATTTTTCAGCCACCCATGGATCCAGGCAGCCATGACACATAGTTGCAGGCGAAGAAATAATTCCTTCCTTCAGCTCAAGAAGTGCGTTGGCGTGTAGGTTTAAAGGAATCGCGCTGATGATGCCGCTTCCAAGTCCTTCCCATTTGAGCGTATATGATTTTCCATCCTTGGAAACGGCATTTAAATTGAAAGCATCGAGGGTGCGTTTTGGCCAGGCAGTGTTGTCCGCGATGAATGGGGAGTATACACTTGCTAAGCCGCTGACAATCGGCAATGTCGTGCTGAAAAGGGCCCCGTTGTTTTCCATTCCCTGCACAAAGGTGATTTCGATCTTTCGGGTAGAGCCGCTCTTATTTGGAAAGATGCGCAAGGAAAAAGATCCATTGCCCCACGTTTCGATCAGAGCAGGATCGCGGCGTCGCTTGACGATAGCCTCGTATTGTGCAGAAGCCAGTGCTCGGTCTTGTAAAGCTGCCTTCACTTTGATATCGCCAACCCAAAGGCTCATGTCCGTAATGGCTGTATTGTCTTGAGCTTGAAACCAGGAGGTAGTTTCCAGGCTGTCGAGATACAGTGTTTGGCTTGGTAAGCCGTTCCAGGTTTGGGTCATGCCTTGACTTGGCGTGTACTCGATAGTGGCAACCGTGGTGACAATGCCTCGATCGATTTCCAAGTTCACATTTACAGTATTAATTTTGGTTTCAATCGATGCCCAAGGCTGGCCCACTTTTACGGTATTCGTGTTGAAATTGCTTAAATCCAAATTTGCCTGGGCAAGGCTTGTGCATAAAAGTGCGGATGTCACTCCAAGCATTCCTGTACGCATCATCTTAAGCTCCTTAGGTCACTTTAAAACGTAGTGTAATATGAATCATATAATAGCTGATAAATTGACTTTAAGCAACTTAAAATCCATATAAATGAATAAAATGTAGTGTGTAAATTAAATTTATCTTCCATATTCCAGCCATTCGGTTCAAAAAATGGTGAGAAATGGGCAAGGTCAGGAAAATACTTGGGGTTTTTAGGGTTAGCGCCCGGGGGTTGACTATTTTTGCTTAGAGAGGAAATCCAAATTGATGATCAAAAATCCAAACCGAATACTTTTTGCCTTTCTGCCCATTATCCTTTTCTTTTGGGGCGGACTGGTGCCCATTCATGCTGTCTTACTGGCAGATTCCGTTACGTCCAGTCGGACACTGCAGCAAGTTGCAAACACCATTCAAAGTTCAACCGATACTGGGGTCTTTCAAATCTCTTTTTCCACTTATAAAAATATCAACCAGTTTAAGCTGGATGCCCCTTCCGCAAGAATCGACTCACTAATCTTCCAGCGCAATCCAAAGCAGGAATCCGACTCTGCAATTAATGTCGATGCGACTCTGTTTGATATTAAGGGCACAAAGGGGACCGTGGTTCTCCGGGGGTTGGCCTTTAATCTGACAAAACCGAAATCGGTCCTTATCGCAGGCTCGGAACTTGGCAAGGAAAATTTGCACCTGGTCATTGATTCCTGTTTCATCTATGCGGACACTTTGGATGGTGTTTTCTTAAGTTGGGCCGCCGGAAATGCCGGTACCATTGAAATTCGTCATAGCTTTTTTGTTTCCAAGACCGGGACTGTTGTGACGAAGCTTTCCCTATCGGGTGGAAAAGTGGTGTTGCAAAATAACTTATTCAATTTTCCTGGTGTCGTTGCGCCTACAGTTGCCATTAACGCAGATATAAAGTCCAATACATTTAATCGTACCCAGTTGACTCTATCAGGCGACCCTTCATTGGGAATTCCAACTTATAATTTTAACAGAAATTTGATTGCCCATCATGGGACTGTATCCGCAATAGGAAGTCCCCTTCACTATTTCGCCTATATTTCTGGACTAAATAATACGGATGCCGTAGCTCAAAATAATCATCTTTACAAAACATGGACCAGGTTTAATTTGCTTGACACCCTGCCATTCTCCAACAGCAATTCCAACCAGATGGTCGATACCATAGTGGGGAAACCTTCCACAGAGCTTTGGAATTGGTATACGTCCACGGATACTTTATCAGGATTTCCAAATGGACCAACCGC
>JAYUHW010000323.1:0-39833 GCA_043766615.1 Fibrobacteria bacterium
GGCTTTCAATCCCTGGCTAGAAAAAATCATCAAACTGCGTAGGCAAGAGGCGGAATGCCTGGGTTATGAGGACACGCCGTATGATGCGATGCTGGATAATTATGAGCCCGGCTTGCGCACCGTCTATCTTAAAACCTTGTTTAAAAGTCTCAAAACCGAATTGGTTCCGCTGCTTGGCAAGCTGATTGAAGTGCAAGGTACCACAAATCCGGCGCTTGACGGAAAAACCTTTCCCATCGAGTCCCAAAAACTGTTCAACCGGAAAATTCTGGCGGACATGGGGTTTGATTTGGAGGCGGGCCGACTGGATGAGAGTGCCCATCCCTTTACGGAAGGCTTGGACCCACGCGACGTGCGCCTCACCACACGCTACAGCGAAGGCGATTTGATGTCGGCGCTTTTCAGCACGTTGCATGAAGGCGGACACGGTTTGTATGAGCAGGGGTTTTTGCCGCGATTTTTCGGCACACCGATGGCGGAGTCTGTCTCGCTGGGCATGCATGAATCCCAGTCGCGGCTTTGGGAAAACCAAGTGGGCCGCTCGCGTGACTTTTGGTCGTGTTATTACCCATCGCTACAGGAGACCTTTTCCGATCAGCTTTTAGAAGTGACCTTGGATGGATTTTTGCGCGCCATCAACCGTGTCCAACCCTCCTTGATTAGAGTTGAGGCGGATGAGGTCACGTATAATCTGCATATTATTCTGCGTTTCGAATTGGAAACGGCCCTTTTTAATGGTGATTTGGAAGCGGCTGGGCTTGAGTCGGCGTGGAACCAGGGCATGAAGGTCAACCTAGGTGTCACGCCTGCTACGCCATCGGAAGGTTACCTCCAAGATGTGCATTGGAGTTGCGGCCTGCTGGGCTATTTTCCCACCTATACTTTGGGAAACCTAAGGTCGGCCCAACTTTTTGATGCTGCTGTTCGCGATGTACCGGGCCTTAAGGCCGATATCGGCGCCGGAAAATTATCCGGACTCAAACATTGGCTCGGTGAAAAAGTGCATGTGCCGGGACGCATGTTATCCGGAGACGCACTCATGCAAAAAGTAACGGGTGCGGAAACATCCGTGACCGCATTCCTGGATTATCTGAAGGAAAAATACGGAACCTTGTTCGGAGTCAGCCTGTAAGGGTGGAAATGAAAAAGCCCCGGTTTCCCAGGGCTTTTGTGAGTGATTTAAGCGTTACCGGGTACTGCCGGAAGCGCGTAGGTTTTATTAGCCTTTAGCTGGCCAAGGCCTGCAGGTAGCCGTCGTATTTTTCTCGCAAGACTTCCTTGTTCTTGTTCTTGCGAATCCGACGCAAAGCCTGGTCGCGCAACTGGCGCACGCGTTCATGAGAGATATTCAAGGTTTCGCCAACTTCTCGAAGAGTTTGCGGTGCCTCATGGTTGATGCCAAACAATCCCTTGATAACTTGGGCTTCCCGTTCCGGCAATTCCGAAAGCAAATCCTTGGCAAGGTGTTCGACTGCCTGGATCTCGGTTTCCGCTTCTGGATTCGCTGCCTTATCGTCCGGCAAGACTTCTTGATAGGTGGTCTTGGTATCGGTTTTAAGCGGCGCGTCGAAGGAAATGCCGGCTTCACCAAGCTGGATGAGCTCACGGATATCGTCCCCGAGTTCCTTACCTTTGGATTTCTCCTTAAGCGCTTTACGGACGCGCAAATGCTGATTGGCAGGCAAACGAATTAAGGAACCCTGTTCATTGATGGCGCGGGTGATATAGGCCTTGATCCACCATACGGCGTAGGAAATGAATTTGAGTCCACGGCTATGGTCAAAACTTTCGATGGCACGAATCAGTCCCATGGCACCTTCACTGACCAGATCCGGCAATGGGATTGGGCAACCGCGGTACTGCAATGCGACTTTCAAAACGAACCGCATATTGGCGCTCACCAGTTTTTCACGGGCGGCGCGGTTCCCCTTACGACACAGCTTGAACAAGAGATGTTCGTCTTTGCGGTCGATGGGGCTGGTTTTGCGGATATCCTCGAGATAACGCTTGAGGGTTTCGTCGGTGGTGTCGAAGGTCATCTATTAGGCCTCTTTGGTTAAAGTGTCCATAATCAAAGCAATCGTGTCCAATGTTAATATAAGCAAGAGCCGTTCCAGTATCTCTATGCTATTTTTTAAATAATTTGTAAAGGTTTTTTCTAGCGATTTTCGGAAAGGTCAACTCCTATGACAGATCCTTATTATACGTCACTTTATATGGCAAAGCACCTATTTTTTAAATAATTATACAAGAATTTTACCTCAAATAGGCTATATAAGCTGTAAAAACTGCCGGATAGATATGTAAATATGTCATTTATTATGACTTATGGCAATTTAAATCACTCTTAATATGGGTTGATTGAGGCTAAAGGCCTGCCCCGGATCTGTCGATAACCTCTATGGACACGGTTCAAAATCTGGAGTGCTATGGCAGACGGTTCCTTGGCAGTGGGTGGATTGGCTTCTGGGTTAGATACCCAAGGCATCATTACCAGCCTCATCCAAATCGAAAATCAACGCGTAGTTCGCGAAGAGACCAAGAAGTCTGACTATGAATTAAAGCTCTCGACTTTCAACGAGCTTAAAACCAAGCTGGCCGATTTGAATACTAAGTCCGTGGATATGAACAAGCTCACGGCTTTAAATGTATTCAAGGACACCAGTTCCGATGACACAATCGCCACTATAAGTGGTGGGGACAACGCCACGCCGGGAAACTTCGACGTCCGCGTGGATTCTTTAGCCAGTTCGCTTAAGGTGGCCTCCAAATCCTATACAGCCAGTCAGGCTACCAATTCCCTGTCCTTAACCGGCAGCTTTACCATTTCCGTGTCCGCGGCAGCATTACTGGCCGATCCGCTTACCACTTCGGTAACCATAGCGCTGGACGGTAGTGAAACCTTAAGGGACATCGCCAGTAAAATAAACCGGGCCAAAGGTACCGGCGCCACTGCCTCTGTGGTTCAGATGGGTACGGATGATTATCGCTTGATGCTATCCGCAGTGGATGAAGGTTCCAAGGCATTTAACTTGGAACCCGTGGCGGCCGATGAGGCCAAAAGTATTTTTTCCGATGGCCTAGACTTGGTGAATAGGGCCGAACTTCTCGCCCCCGGCATAGCGGGTAAGGAATCCGTGCGAACTACGTTCGACCTAAAGCTTGCAACCGGTGGGCCAGCGACTGCAGCCACTACTTTTTCCAGTCTCTTCAACGGCCTCGGAACCGGACATGGCCTGTCTACCGGCGACACAATCAAAATCAACGGAACCGATGCGACTGGCGCCCCTATAGCTGAAATGATTTACACCCTTGGCGCACCCGGGGCCACCACCTTGCAAAGTTTGCTGGACGGAGGCGACGCAACCGGGAAAAGCATTAAGGCTGCTTTTGGAAACAATGTGAACGTAACCATGAATTCATCGGGTGAAATCGTCCTGTCCGACACGTCCCACGGCACCAGTAATATGGCTCTCACTCTGAGTTTTGTTGACAACGATTCCTCCGGATCCGTACTCAGTTTGGGCACTTCGGCAACCAAAACGGATTTCAAAAGCGTCATTTCCGAAGGCAAAAAAGCCTTCTTCCAAATGAACGATATTCCCTTTTCTTCCTTGACCAATCGCAACACCACTATCATCGACGGCACTATTTTCGAACTGAAAAAAGTAAGCACTACGGTGGTCAAGCTGACTCAGGAATACGACAAGGACGGCATTAAGAAAAAGGTTCAGGATTTCCTGGACTCGTACAACCAGTTAATTAAGTACCTGGATGAAAAATCTAAAATCGAGGTTAGGAATAAAGACAGCAAGGATAAGACAAGTGGATTAAATGGAGGCGTGCGCAGCTCTGTTATCAAAGGACCGTTTGCGGGAGATTCCAATATTCTCGGTCTCAAATCGCAATTGCAAGCCCTGTTTACCAACAAAATTCCGGAGCTAACGGAATCCAGCTTAAGTCGATATTCGAGCTTAGCGTCCATGGGCATCACTTCAGAGTACAAAACCGGCTTTCTGACAATTGACGACACGTTGTTTAAAAACGCCATTGACCAGGATTTCGAGGGCATGAAAAGGTTGTTCACCACCAACGGGTATTCCACCAATCCCGCTCATACCTTTGGTACTTATTCCAAAGACACGGTGACTGGCGTTTATGAAGTCAATCCGGGCGCTGTTGGCCAAATCGATACTGCCAAAGAACGAGCGACAACGACATATGCCAATGCCACTATTACAGGTGATACAAGTATTACCGGCATAGGTGATATCATGAGCTCGACAACCGGAGACTCGAAAGGTCTAACTTTAAAAGCCCTCTCCACCAGCGGCGTGGGAACCATGACTTTTGTGCGTGGCGTGGCAGGCCAGGTCTCGGATTTCTACAGCAAGATCAACAACTTCGTAGATGGTTTTTTGACGACCACGGCCAAAAATTTTCAGGCCAGGATAACGGATCAGAATACGCAAATCGCCAAGCTGGAGAAGCGGGTCGCTTCCGTTAAGACGCGCCTCACTTCTCAGTTCGCTAATCTTGAATTGTCCATTTCCAAACTTCAGTCCCAGAGCGCCGCATTCGGCGGACAGATCTCCAGCCTCAAGAGGTAATCGATGTCATACGCGCACCAGAGCTATAAAGCTGCCAATATCACCACGGCGGATCGTGGGAAGCTCGTAATCATGATCTACGATCATTGCATCAAGTGGTGCAAGAAAGCCGATGAAGAATTGCTTTCCAACAATGTGGAGAAAATGGTGAAGTCGGTGCAAAGGGTTCAACAAGGCATCACCGAACTCATGTGTGCTTTGGACATGGAAAAGGGCGGAGACATCTCCAAAAATCTATTTAGGCTTTATGAATTCTACTCCCGACATTTGACTCAGGCCATCAAACTCCGCTCTTCCCAATATCTCCAAGATGTAATGGCCATGATGAGCAGTTTGCGGGAAGCCTGGCTTATCGCCATAGAAAATGTACGTCGCGAAGATCACAATTCGCTTTCCGACAAAGCCAGCTCTTCCCTATCCCTGGTTTCCTAACGGGCAATCGAAAAACCACCATGCATCCCTTAACCCAGCAAACCATAACCGAGCTAGACATGTTGTACAGCCTATACCAAATGGCTGTAGACCTGGTGAAAAAGATTAAACCGGATGATGAAGACTTGACCCTGCGTATTCTTGACGCGCGCAAGAAAATCCTCGACCGTTCCGGCGAAGCCACGGTTCAGGTGTTGGGATTGCTTAAAACCATTCAAGCCGAGAAATGGATACCCTCCAATGAAAAGGCCTTGGTAGAAGAGAAACGGAATTTGGTCCTCGACTTATCCCTCAAAATGCAGGCTACGGACAATCAAATTTTTCGGCTGATGCACGCTAAGATGCAGTCGGTGCGAGGAGAACTGGCGATGCAAACGGAGCGCAAGAACGGCATCAAAGCCTATATTCAGGCACCAAGGGCGATGTTACACGTTCAATAAATGCGGTGTGTTTGGTGTAACGGAGCGGCTATTCGGCCTGCTTAATCATCCTCTCCATCTTCCGAAAATTCATTTTCTTCTTCATCCGCTTCGACTCCAAGGCCTGAAATGTCCGGCAAATTGGCTTTGCGAGGCAAAACTCCCGGCGGCGGCCCCAAGGTTTTAAAAGCGGCAACAAACTGATCCACGGAGAGATCCTCGGCCCGGGCGTTTTCTCCAGCTTCTACGGCAATGAGCGCGGCATTGACTTTTTCTTTAGGATAGAACGGGAGCAAAGAGTTGCTCATCTTTTTGCGCTTCTGTGAAAAGGCCAGTTCCACAAATCTCAAGAACATGGGGTCTTCGGTTTTAGGAGCTGCCAGTGGAGTGAGGCGGAGGGTGGCGGACAGCACCTTGGGTCGGGGGCGGAAGGCGTCTTGCGGGATTTTCTGCAGCATTTCCGCAGTGGCATGGTTCTGGATGAACACAGACAGAAAGCCGAAATTTCGAGTATGGGGATTGGCGCAAATGCGTTTGCCCACTTCGTATTGAACCATGATATTCATGGCTTTAAAGCGGTGGATAAAAGGCAGAAACCGGAAAAGAATAGGCGCGGCCCTATTGTAGGGCAAGTTTCCAACTAAAAAAGGCTTGGTACCTGGCTTCGGAGCGCTTCGCAGCAAAACATCCTCGACATCAATGCGTGTGGCATCGGCCTGGATAACTTCGAGATTGCCCCATTCCGGGTGCTTGCGGAGGTGCTCCACCCATTTGGAATCGATTTCAATGGCGGTGAGCTTTTGGCAGCGGGGTAGTAATCGGCGCGTGATCGCACCTGCCCCTGGACCGATTTCCAGCACCCAATCAGCGGGTCCGCAGGGCACATCTTCCGCTATTTGTCGGATGACGGACTCGTCTACGAGGAAATTCTGACCGAATTTCCACCGTTTTTTCCGGTCGTCCTGTCCGTCCTTAGAATCTGCTTGGGGTCTTTGCATTCGGAAGTAGAGTGTGCCGCAATATGAAGGTTGAGGGAAGGGCCCGGCGAACGCCCTTCCTGCCGGGGGCGTAAAACTAGCAAATGCATTCCCTACCGATAGCTATATCAAGGGGTTGGGTGAAAAATAATCCTCCCCTCGAACAGGTTTGAAATGGCCATTTTCGTATAATAATCAAGTTGTTTTTTCCCTGACCTGGGGTGGAGTTTATCCGCTTGTCCAAAATTTTCAAGTGTATCCAAGGCCAAGCTGCCCGCACTTGGCCTAGAATTAACCCTGGCTTTAGGTCTTTTTGCCTCTGTCTCCTACTCATTGCCGTTTCCATCCAACCCGCATTCAGCATCTATATCGAGGAAAAAGAATATCTGAATGTACCCGAATCGTCCAAGCCACTGGAAGCGCTTTTGCCCCAAAAAGGTGTCGAAAGCACACGGGGGCAAGGGTTATTGCAAATCAATAGTCTCTACCTTAAACGTCGGCACAATATCAATTTTGAGACGCGTCAGGTGGAAATCATCAGTTACCTGAGCCTCGCCCCCTCGGGAGCCCAACCCGGTACACAGGACTCCACGCCCTTATGGCAGGCGTATTACCATGAGCTGAATGTGTATTCGGTGGAAATGAATGACTTGGCCTTGAGAAAATTATGGCTTAACCAGTTTATCGGCAAGGAAGAAGCCTCCCAGCCTAATGGACCCGGCATGTTGGATATTGTTCTACCCGTCAACGTACCAGACTGGATGAAGCGCATTGGAGTGGACAAGCCGCGTCTGCGCATCAATGGATCGTACAAATTGGTTGTTGAAGGCTCGCGGATTTCTGGAAACGGAGCTTTGGGCGGAGGCGACAGTTGGTTCCCCAATTTACATATGGACCAGCAACCAGCTTTTTCTGTAAAAGGTTCCATAGGGCGGCTCATCAATATCGAAATCAACAATGAAGATAATTTCAGCAGCAATCTCAAAGAACAACTCAAGATTACCTATAAGGGCGAAGGGGATGAGCTCGAGGACGATATCATTCAAGAAATCGAAGCTGGAAATACTTCCTTGGCTTTGGCGGGTACCAGTCTTACTGGATACACGGAGTCGCATAAAGGATTATTCGGTCTTAAAATGCGAATGAAGTTCGGCGGGTTGGAGGTGACGACCATCGCATCGCAAGAAGGTGGATCGCAAGAGCGGCAAACGCTTGGCGCATCCGGGGAGGAACAGAGGAACTTCACCATTGAAGACCGGGCCATCGATTTGCATCGGCATTTTTTCCTTAAACTTTCTGATCGTGAGGATTATCGCAATCCAGCCAATTGGACCGGCATTTCCAGTGCTTATGCCAACGGAGGCAAAGGTCGCCGCCAAGTGGATGTTTTTCAACTTCTGCTGACGGGTGAAGAAATCAATTTCAAGGATACGGCAACGGCTTGCGTATACGACGGGAAGGAAGCCAAACTCGAAGACGTGTGTGAAAGAGGCCGATGGAAAACCCTCAAAGAGGGAACCGACTTTTATTATGACGAGGACATGCGCATGCTCACCGTAATGAATGGCAATCGCAACATGTCCATTGGCGTGCGCTGGCAAGGGGATTTTGTCCCCACTCTCGCGGGGAGAAAGGATTTAAAAAACCTAATTCTTATCCATTCCCGCTCCCTGATTGGCAAACCAGAACTGGACAGTTTGATGTGGCGAAATGTGTACAGCACCGGCGTGGTTTCCAAAGACGACAAGCAGAACTTTCGCGTTCGTCTGGTGAATAGCAGCGACAGTTTGGAGTATGACTCGCCCGACACCATGTCTTTTATTCACCGTTTAGGTTTAGAGAAGACGGATAAGAAAGGTGTGATTAATGTTGACGACCCCAAGTTATTCAACGTCGCGTTGGGCTACATGGTGCTGCCCTGTCAAGGCGGCATCAGCCGCACTGACGATTCGCTCAATTGTTTGACGCCCATGAAGCGAGTCAATCCCAACACTAGGATTTACAGCGATCCCGTGGATGAAATCCAAAGTGGACCCACCACGCATAAATTTGTTGTTACTGGCAAGCAGCGCAAATCCACTTTCGATGTACGGGAGAACTCCCATTCGGTAAGCGGTTCCCAATGCGTGGATATCGAGAAGGATACGGAAAAACTGATCCTCGGGGGTTCAACGGTATTGATACGGAATATCGACTACGAAGTGCTGTATGAGACAGGTCAGATCACTTTGCTTTCGCCGCGGGCAAAGGATCCTAGCGCCAAAATCGATATCAGTTATGAATGCAACCCTCCCTTCCAAATCCAGGATAAAATCCTGCTGGGTACCCGGTTGGACTACAAGCTGGACGGTATATCCGATGAAAGTTTACTGGGTGCTACCATTCTTTACAAAAGTCAAAGCACCACTTCCGAACGCCCCGAACTGGGCCGGGAACCGTTCAACCAGTTTCTGTGGGGATTTAATGCACGCTTGGCCGGCAGTCCCAAATGGATGACGGCGACCGCAAACCTTTTCCCTTTTGTACAAACGGAAGCACCTTCCAAAGCCAATTTTGAATTTGAAGTGGCCCAAAGCCGGTACAATCCCAACCCCAAGGAAAGCGCCTACTTGGACAATTTTGAAAGCAGTGAAAATACTCTGCCCATGCCTATGTTCATACTAAGCTGGTACAAGGCTTCGCCGCCAACTTTCGACGCGTTGGGTAAACCGGACGAAATGTTGGACTATCGGCATCAAGGTAAATTCGTCTGGCATTCCAGCGTCAAGGAGATTTACTCCAACATTTACGGCAGTACGGGCAACGGCTATACCAATAGCCGTGACCAGACTTTATTGAAACTGAGCCTGCAACCCAATGACAATCTGGAGGGTCATTCCTGGGGTGGGGTCATGCGCGCCTTGAGCTCGGGCTCGTTCAATCAAAGCAAGAAACGATCATTGGAAGTTGTCGTCAACGGGCGCACGGGCACATTGAGCGTGGATTTGGGTCAAATTTCGGAAGACATCAGTATTGCCGGTCTCAACAACGGGGAACCCGATACTAAACTGGAATCGGAGATCGACGTGGGCCGCGAAACCACCAATAGATTTGACCGCGGACTCGATGGTCTAGATGGATCGGCGGAAAAGGGGGTTAGGTGGGAGTGCAAACCCACCTGTTATGCTATCACGTTGGACTCCAGCAACTCTGATCCGGGGCAGGACAACTATGTGGAACCAGTTGCTGACGCCACTGAGCAGAACTACCCTGTCAATGGAACGGAAAAAAATAATACGGGAACGCAGGCGCTTGGATACGATACCGAAGACTTGGATCGCTCCGGCGTGCTCGATACTAAAAACACTTTCCTCCGATATCAATTACCCTTGGACAGTTCCTGTACTCCACTTCATCATTGTGAAGAGCTCAAGAATGGTTGGCGCAAATACCAAATTCCCTTGTATGGTTCCGGTACCCGCATGGGTGCGCTTGCCGGTGAAAGTGAAACACAGATTCTTTCCAATCTTAAAATCATTCGTCTATGGCTGGGTGGTCTTCCATCCCATATTCCCAAAGCGGAAGTGCTCTTGGCCCGGGTTAATCTCGTCGGCAATACCTGGGAGGAAAGCGACAGAAACCATGCCTTTGAAATTGATGCGGACCGATTTTCCAGCGGCGACCTGCACGATAGCTTGGCCATTCACCTGCCGCCTTCCATTCCAGATAGCAATCGCCTAAAGGTTACCATCATCAATAAGCAGGAAGAGAAAAGTTATCAGCCTTCACCGAACACCAAAATAGAACGGGATGTGAGAACGGACGAGCCGATGCCCGAACGCTCCTTGGTGCTGCGCTATGAAAACCTGCATCCAGGTGAAGTGGTGCATGCGACGCGGCTGCTAGGGAGTGAGCCCAAAGATTTAACTCTGTACGCCCGCATACTCATGGATATCCATCCAGATTCTAATCAGGCTTTGAACACACTTAACACTAGGCCTGGACAAAATAAGGTGAGTTTGGGCCTGCGCCTTGGCAAGGACCAAGGGAACCGAGATTCCAAAGATTATTATGAAATTAAAATCCACATGGATACGCTGGGTATAGCCAAGCCCTCCCATGCCATGCTATGGGAGAGGAATAGCTTCGACATTCCCGTAGCCTTGCTGACAGATCTCAAGAACGATCCCATCTACCGCGCTTTCAGCGGCCGTCCAGTCACCCGCAAGGCTTGGCATTCCGGCCGCCAGGATTCCTCCCTGACCGTGTCAGTAGTCGGCACCCCCACTTTGTCGAGAATCGATTGGATGCGGCTGGTCATCTATGTGGATTCCGGCGCCGGTGAAACGCAAAAGGGCGACATCTGGGTGAACGATCTTCGTTTATCGGGAGTGGACCATACCTTGGGCAGCAGCATGCGCACCATGTTGCAACTCGATTTTTCTGACTTCGTAAACGTTTCCGGAAACTTGACCTATAAGAATGGTGGTTTTACCACCATGAGCGAAACCAAGACAACCCCAGCCAACTCCCAGTCTACGGTCGATTACAATTCAAACCTGACGGTATTTGCCAACAAAGTCTTTCCAGATCAATGGGGTGTTAGCATTCCTTTGTCTTTGCAGTACCACGGCGCCATTTCCCGCCCCTTCACCAAACCCACCGTGGATCTAGGGCTCACGGGCACAGGCTTCATGGATATTCTCGGGGACATTGCCGATCAACACCTGAGTGTGCAAAATGCCGCCGACAGCGCCAAAGATGTGGAAAATCGTTACGCCCGGGTATACCAGAACACGGTTTTCGAAGAAAAGTTTTCAACCTCGTATAAAAAGGAACATCGCTCTTCCAATTACCTGACCCAAACATTTCTGGAACGACCGGATATCGTGTACTCCTACGCGGCTTCCAATCACAACGAATTTTTTTCCATGAGCGAATCCCGAAATTATCAAACCAAGCTCACCTACACGCTTTCGCCTTTTACGCCCAAAACCTACAAGCCCTTGGCAATGACGGACAAATGGAAATATATGCCCGCGTTCCTCTCCGGCATGGAGTTCTCGCCTTTGCCGGAAAAAGTAAACTTGACTGTGGCTGACTTGGGCTTTATCCGCTCTACCACCTTGAACAAGCCCCGCAGTGAACTCGACGTGCCCTTGATCCTTCCACCTACCTATACCGTGGCGTTGACGCATGGTGTGGATATGGAATGGAGGCTGCTGTCCTTTTTCAACTTTGGGTACCGTGTGGCTGTGGATCGTGATTTCGACAATGAACACGAATGTTTTGATCGGGAAACCTTCTTTGGACAAACTGAAACGGGCGGCTGCGATGAGGGCTTCATGGCTAAAGGACTTGTATTCGGTTACGATGGTCCGGATCGGAATCCCACACATCACGGCGATGATTACCTGATTCTTATGCGGGAACGGAATCGCACTCAGAGCTTTCATACCGACTTGAATCCGAGCATATTCACTTGGCTTACCACGGGCGTTAATTTCAATTCCGGTTACCATCAAACGCGGGCGGATTCGGTTCCCGATCGTTTTGGCGGTGGCCTGGCTAGCCAGGAGCATTTTGAGGCCAATGCCGATCACGACATCAAGCTCAATGCTTCTTTAAGTTTGCCCACTTTAATTGGAGCGTCAGGCGCTGGCAAGGGTTTTCTGGGAGTCTTCCGAAAACGCATGGAGGATTGGCGCCTTCGGAATTTTGATGTGAGTTATACCGTTGGGCAAAAGTACAATAACGAAGAATTCACCTATGGCAGTCTTACGACCAAGATGCCCACCGCTTACGAGTATTATGCCTATCAGCTCGGATGGGTGTATAGCGGAATGGGAAACTTTTTGACTACCCTGTTTGATGGTGAACCGAATCCCCGAGTCATGGATTATCTCTCGGCACCTGACCCTGCTCTTTCAGGTACCCGCTTCAGTCATGGTGTCAACCGTTCCTGGGACGGCAGTACTGGACTTACCGTGCCATGGGTGGATTTGAGTTTGTCCTTAAATGTCAAGTACAGCAAGGAATACACATTGTTCCGGGCCATTCAGCCGAGTGATACCTCCGTAGTGTGGCCGGATGTAACCGTCTCGGGAACCTTTGGAGATTTTGCCGCCAAACTCCCATTCCTGCACAAAAACTTGAAGTCCATAACCTCAACGACAATGTTCAACTATCGTCAAGAAGAAAATCATACTCTGTTCTCATTGTCACAAGAGAAGCGGAAAACCACATACAAATTTGATCCAATACTTGGACTGTCCGCCACTACCAACAAGGACATACGCGCTGAATTGCGGTTCACAGGAGGATTGGATCGGGAAATATTCTTCTTCAAACGAGCGGAAGAAAAGGTAAAATACAATTGGTACGGCAACTATATAGAATTACCGGAACAAAACCTAACCGTGTACCGCCGGGTGGATTCGGCGCAATCTCCCAAGGACGGCGTGAATGTGGGCACCGACGCTACATTGTCTTGGGATCTCCAAACGCAAAAGGGACTTCAATTTTGGCGCTATTACGTTAAACTGGAAAATAATCTCCGGCTTAAAATCAGAGGCGAGGCAGTGTATTCCTATATCGAGCAGACTTTGCCCGGTGCGCGGCCCCATAAAGATGCGAATGTGTTAAAAGTAACACTCAAACCGGAAGCCTCTTACAACTTCACCAATAATGTAGACGCACTATTTTACACCCAGTACGTTTATAACAAACTTTGGCATACACCTAAAGAAGAATCGACGCATGAACTCGCTGTGCATGGCGAGTTCACCATGCGGTTTTAGGGCTAGGGATTACGACAGGGATAAGGGCAAAATATACGCCCTGTTTACCAAGGGTATTTGGGAAGCTTTCGGAATACGCCAGCTTCACGAATAAAAATTTACGCTGTGTCCAACCCTAAGGTTAAAAACAAAATTTTTCGGTTTTCAATCTCCTACTCTTTGCGAGCGATTTATCTCACGGGCAGCGCCCTGGGCACGGAGGAAGGCCAACATGATTGGGAAAAAGCCGATATCATTCAAGCGGGGACGCTTTAGTCGGACGTTCTGAAGGAACGTTTTGCCTAAAATCTACCATCCGCATTTCGCTTGGCTGAACCAAGGAGCCTTACATCGAGGCGAGGGTTCCTTTCAAAAATTGATAAATTTTTGATTATTCTTTAAGAGTTACTTAGTTCTGGGTATGCGCACACGGAATTGACCTCCAGGAATAAACTGGATTGATAAGGAGTTGGGAGAGATTTTTAAATCCTCCCCAACTCCAGTATTCCAAACTATTTTTTAGGACACGTATTTCGAATTTTCATAGGAATTTATCGAGTGTTGGAAAGTGATATTATTTAAAATCATTCCCAATATTTAACTTCAAGAGAGTAATTTGGATCAACACCTTCAGACGAGTACTGATAAGTAATTATTTCCCATTCTGGGGTTACCCCGGCTATCCCTATTGCATGCAAATCAGGTATAAAACCATCATCTGGGCAATGATTTATGTATCCATGGTTAGGATGTGTGAGTAAGCATTCAAATCCTCTTATTAAATTTGAAGGTACGGTTTCTGGAATTGAAATATATCCATAATTCACAGTGCCAGTGTAAGTCTTAGATTTTGCAGCATAAATCACGATTCTATCGAGGTTAAAAGTTGTTGTTGAAGTAGTTTTAATTACTCGAATTTTATTTGTTCCAGAATTCAGCCGGACATTAAATTTAATGGACTTATACGTGGAAGCGCCTCCAGTATAGGGTAAGGCCTTGAGGTCCGACGAGGACGCATCAATTGCGGAACCAGAATTAATTGACAGGCGAGCCATGACTGCATTTGCGGTTTGATTCCCGTTTGCATAGAAAAATTCAACCATGTATTCACCGGCATTCGATACCGCAAGCGTATTCCACTCCCCATATGATGTGGAGGAATTGTTAAAAGTAACGTATGAGCCATTAATGGTGACCCCCGATCCGACATTGAACGCCTCAGCTTGAATTGTATTCGCTGCAGTGACAAGGCCAACAGCCATAGTCAAAGCTCCTACAAATATTGCCTTACTAGTTATGTTCATAATTTTCCTTTCATGTGTGGTTAAAACGGAAAGAGCCAAAAAACAGGAAAATCCAACCTTATGGAAGGCGAATCACACCAAATTTTATTTGACAAATCCCTCAGCTATAGCAATGAGCTTTAGCTGATCTTTGAGTAATCTAATCCGGCTATTTCTCAATGTCAACGTCCATTTTTTATGGTGCTTTTTCCTCTTTGGGGGCCGGACTTCGTAATTCTCCCCACTTGGGTGAATCGACAGGATGTTTGAACTAGGGACGTTGAGATGAAATCAGAGTTCCACGAACCTATCACGTATTTACTGATAGCGGTGTTTGTATGGGAATGTACGAAAGGGTAGCTTTCAAGAAGAGGATCACATTTATACTTGAACTAAAAGTATTAAGACGACCACGAGATCTGGTGAAAATAAAAATTTGTTTTAGGTTACCAATTTTCTTTCATAAGCGTCCACGGCTGAAATAGGTACAGGGTTATCACCGTCATCAGCGCCTCGATGGGTCGCGGTGATTTCAAGTATACGGAGTCCACCATGAACCGTAACAATCCGGTGGACACCATATGCCAATACACCCGAATTCATGGCATATTTAAACTCGAAGGAAATCGCCATGACCAAATTATTATCGAATCATCCCAGCGCGCGACTCCGCCTAGAACGAAACCCCGAGTTCTACTACCTATTTGTTAAAAATTTCGCCGCAAGCGGACTAATCCTTGCCCAATACTGCCGCCATCATCACGTTTCCAGAGAAACCTACCACAACTACTTACTCAAATCGAGTCCAGAAACTACTACGCCGAATTCTCTCCATACTCTTTCTGCCTCTGTTAAAATACCACCAGGGCGCATGCTCCGGGTTCATCCCATAGAACAGGAAAACACTATCGATCTCCCTTTCCAAATCGAATTCCAAAACGGCATTCACCTCAATCTTGCCTATTTGGATGCAAGCCTGCTTACCACGCTAAATGCATTAACACGCGCGCCGGTTTAATCCATGTTCAACCAGCCAGCCTCTGTTTCCATTTAAATCTGCGATAAACCTGTAGATGGTCGACAAAAGGTCGCCTTGCGCTGCGGATTTGAAGGGCTCGCCGCAATTGTTCAAAATACCCTGGGTATGAACGCGCTTTCTGGCGGTCTTTTCCTCTTCCTCGGCCGTCGACGGGACAGAATCAAACTCCTATTCTGGCATCGAGATGGATCGTCGTTGGCGAAAAAGACGTTTTTCTTTGTTCAGAACACCACCGGGAACAATTGTTTGGACAAACCTAGGACGGTTCTATGAGCAGGTAGCTCCGAATGAGCTGGGAATCGGTATTCAACAAAATTCCAAGCTGGACTCCCTTTTTTTACGGTTTATTGGATGAATGGTGGCTTTACCCCTCATTTTGACGACAGAATGCATCACTAAAACCAAAAAAAGTTTGAAATCTCCTGCTTGGGAATCAATCACAACATGGCATTTTCAAGCAGTTTTTTTTAGAAGAGCAGGTAATAAGGTGGAAACCGGAAAGGGTTTATTTTAAATCTAGGTAAAGTCAAAATCGATGCCATTTTCGCCTGTCTCTTTTCAAAAACCAAAGAGGCCAACAGCGAAAACGGGGCAGTAGAGGTACATTAATCATGAAAGAGGAAAATTTTATTATGAAAAAGCTGCTAGTCGTTCGCTTTAGCTTATTAGGATTGATGGTGGGCATGGCTACAAGTTTTGCACAGTTGCCCACGACATTCAAATACAAGGATCGCTTCACCCAGTGGTGGAATCACCATGATTTGACCGAATTCATGGAGCACTCCAGCAACTGGAAGATTAAATATCCGGATACGGACAGCGCGACTATTTACACTGATGGCCTGTCGCATCCCGGTGGAATGACCCATCTTATCTACAAATTCAGGGTGGCAAACAATATCGAATGGCGCGCCACTGTGCGTATGCCCAAGATTGGTGGTGCCAATTCCGGGATGCAGTTCCGGTCCCGCTGTGAAAGCGCGACGGGCACTCTCCTGAATAATTGCAGTGGAACCCCCTGGGTTGCTTGTGGCCCTCAAGCGGATCTCGGGGATTCTTATAGCGGTGACATTTATAACGGGTGTTCCGGCGCATACATCAACCAGCAGACAGTGACTTCGTTCCCAAACAAGGTGAACACCATCTCCACCTGCCGGGCGGCGAGTAACTTCACCGATGTGACGCAGTGGCATGAAATGAAGATCCGCATTTTCAATGATACGGCCTACACGTATATAAATGGAAAAGTCTGCTCCCATTACTTACTGACTGCTGCGAGCGACAAACAGGCGACCACTCAGGGCTTGCTCAGTTTGCAATATGAAAGCCAGATGATCGTAGAATTCAGAAAGCTGGAACTTAAAAACCTTGATGGAATTGATTCGGTTCCAACCAATACCATGAAGAGGCTGGATGCTGCTAATTTAGCCTATCAGCTCAAAGGTGAAAAGAGTTTCATTTCCTTCGCAATACCTGAAGCTGGACCTTTTTTCGTTCAGGTTCGGGACTTGCACGGCAAAGTGGTAAAAACTCTTCAGGGTGTTGGACCTTCGAGTCATAGCCTGTCACTTGGGGGTTCGGGATTGTTCTTTGTCAAAATCGAATCAGGCCTCGGAACCCAGTTGAAAAAAATTCTAGTCGATTAATCAACATTAGCAACCTTTAGAGGTTTCTGACGAAAACGGGTTCTTGTACCCGTTTGTTGCACTTTCCGTCTTGACCTAAAGTATCGATGGCTCTCTTTTGTTTTACCTTAAGTGAAATCCAGTGTGATCTTTGTGCTAAAACTATATTGATACAGAGAATTATAATTACTACTTAATAATCAAATGGAAATAAAAGGTGTAGGCACTATGAAAAAGAATTTTACCAAACTAGGCTTTATCAGCGCACTCACACTTTTTACGCTCATCAGCGCCGAAGTGGTTCGCAATCCTTTAAATGTTGGTGCAGCGCTGGAGTATGGACAAATTTACCATTCTGGAAATCTAGTTTCCGGACAGTTTCCAATCGACAAGCATACTGTAAAAAGAACAATCGGTTGGGTCCTGCAAAGTGCCACCATCGATGAGCGGTTAGATTTGGTGGCGGGCCTGGGCGGTGTATTCTTATACCTGTATCCAGACGAAGGCTTCGCTTACCAGCATGGTGCAATTTCCGCCGTGGCACTTATTCAAGCCTCCAGTTCATATACTTTTGGAGATTTGGCTAGCCCCAGCGCCAAAATGACCCTGGGTTTCCTGCCTTATAAATACAATCCGGACTCAAAAAACATCGGTGAATATCTTTTCCGATCCACGCCTTACCCCAGTACCACCACAAATGGAAGCTGGAATCTTATCAATAGTTCCCAAACCAAGATTTGGGGGGCGATACTCAATAAAAACATGATGGATGGAAAGTGGAAGAACGACCTGCTGATTTCCGTCAGCGACTTTTACCCACTATATGATTTCAGTCCAGCCTATGTCACCAGCTTCAAGGTGAATTCCATGTTGGAATTCGGTGCTGGCGTCAATTTTTATCACCTTATCCAAGACGACCCAAAAATAAACACCCGCAAAAAAACAACTAATGCCTATTTCAGCTATCAAGGCAAGGATTATTACGCTTTTTCCGACTATTATAAACGGGCAGCCCTCAATGAAACTGGGGCAGACTCACTGGCCTCTGAGGCAAGGGTAAAATTGGTAGACTCATTGGTACCTACCGATGGTACTCCCAATAAGGTTTCACTGAAATATTATACGGTTAACGGAACATTGATGATGGCGAGGTTTGCCTTAGACTTCAAACCCATACTTGGACCGAATTTGGATCTTAAGGTATACGGTGAAGCATCACTTCTAGGGGTTAAAAATTACCCTGTTTTTTATGAAAAGACCATGGATCGAGTACCCTTGATGTTGGGTATGAATATTCCTACCGCAGGATTGCTCGATATGCTGAGCATAGAAATGGAATTTTGGAAAAACCCATATATCAATTCCTATTTCAATGTTAGTTCGCAAAGTGCACTGGGAGCCGTTCCTGATTATGGGCATGAAGCCGGTGAGGCCCTCCACTTTGACCCGACTAAGGAATATACCGAAGATGATTTAGCCTGGGCCATCACTTTCCAAAAAAATGTTGGCAAGAACTTCACACTTATTGGCAAGGCTGCCCGTGATCATTTAACACAGCTTAATGCCGGTCAGGGGTTCGGAACCGACTTACAGCATGATATCCTTCCGGATAGCAAGGGCTGGTATTTTATCCTGCATTTGCAGGTCGCAATTTAATTGATAATTTTGACTGGCAAAGGTCTGGAGGCTCAATTCGGTTCAATTAAGGGCGATGGAAGCCTTAAGCTGCCAATGCGAATCAAAACGTGGGCTTTGTAGCTGCGGTTTCTACCCTAACTCCGCGAAATTAGCCCCCTTTTTACACCGATTTCAGCCTCACGTCCCTTCCCAGACCCAGTACTATTTTTACCTTTACTCCCATAAAGCAAAGATTGGGCTGGGTCTAAGAGGGCCTGGTTTTGTCTTTTATGCAAGAAATTTTAAAAAAAATCCAATAACACTTTCAAATTAAGCGGAGCCAATGGAGAAAGCCATCAGAAAGAGCGGAGGTAGACCTGCATCAAACCAGCCCAACCGCCCGCCCAAATCCAAAAGGGAAATCCTGATCAATGTCAGGCCCTATGAAAAGCGGATCGCCATTCTCGAAGATGGTCGATTAGCGGAAATTGTTTATGAAAGACCGGAAAGCAATCGCTTGGTCGGCAATATTTATAAGGGCAAAGTCAACGCGGTCCTGCCTGGATTGCAGGCGGCTTTTGTCGATATTGGTTTGGAAAAAGCCGGATTTCTCCATGTCGAAGATGTCGCCGGCCGCCCAAACCTGGATGACTATGATGATGACGATGGCGATAAGCCCGCGGCCCGTCAAGATGAAGGGAAGTCCATCGACCAGCTTCTCAAGGTAGGCCAGGAAATTCTCGTCCAGGTGACCAAGGAACCTATCAGCACCAAGGGACCAAGGCTTTCTGCCCATCTTTCCTTTGCTGGCCGGTTTTTGGTGTGCATGCCTGGCACTGATTTTATCGGTGTGAGCAAAAAAAGCCGCGATCCCCAGCAGCGCCGTAATCTCAAGAAGCTCATCCGGGATTTGAAATCTCCGGATTGTGGCTATATCGTGCGGACCATTGGCCTCAATGAGAACGAAAATGAATTCGCGATTCAAATAAAAGATTTGGAATCCAAGTGGGTGACGTGCAGAACCCAAAGCGAACAGGTTGAGGCTCCAGCATTGGTGCATCAAGAATCCGATTCGAGCGAGACCACGCTGAGGGACTATTTTTCTGAGGACGTGGACTCGGTGTGGATCGATGATAAAAATGAACACAAATCCGTGGTCAGTTATTTAAAGGTATTGTCCGGAGAAGTTGTCGACAAGGTCAAGCTGTATACCGGCGACCTGTCGCTTTTCGACCATTTTGGTATTGAAGAAGAGTTGGAGAAAACTTTTGCCCGTCGTGTGCAGCTCAAGCGGGGCGGCTACCTCATAATCGATCAGACCGAAGCGTTGGTTTCCATCGACGTCAATACCGGCGGCAAGGTTCGCGGTAAGGATCAGGGCAAGAATATCAATGAGACCAATATCGATGCGGCTTGGGAAGTTGCCAAGCAAATGCGCCTTAGAGATTTGGGCGGACTCATTGTCGTTGACTTTATCGATATGGATGAGGAAGAGGACAAGGAAAATTTGGTCCGGGAATTTAAGAAGGCGATTCGCGTCGACAAGTCACCGGTTTCATTTTCCAATCTGTCCCAATTCGGCCTCATGGAAATCACCCGCAAAAGGGTGCGCCCCAACGTGGTCAAGGAGCAGAGCAATGTTTGCCCCACCTGCAAAGGCGACGGATACATTCCTTCCAAGGAAAGCGTGGTGGGCTCCATCGATCGCTGGTTGCGCCGGTACCGCGCCAAACGCGGCGACAAGGAAATCATCATGGCCCTTCACCCGGAAATGATCAACCATGTGGTCGACAATCGGGCGGCCATTTTCAAATATTGGGAAAAATCCCATCACACCCGAATCCAGCTTGTTGAAGATGAAAACTCGAACTTTTCCGAGTTCAAAATTTTCTCCTCTAAAACGCAAGAGGAAATCAGTCAGGGGACTCCGACTTAGGTTAAAGAGCCTAATGCCCTAAAAACGGAAAACAGTGTCACGCGAAAGTGGCGGAATTGGTAGACGCACCAGACTTAGGATCTGGCACGTAAGTATGGGGGTTCAAGTCCCCCCTTTCGCACTATTTGAATCAAAAGGAAAGGCAATACAGTGAAAGCCATTATCAGCGAATCGAGCAGTACAGAACGGGTGATTGATATTGAAATTCCCCGGGAACGTTTCGACAAGATTTTTGATCAGAAGGTCAAGAAATACACCAAAGAAGTACGCCTCAACGGCTTCCGCCCAGGTCAGGTTCCCAAGGACGTGGTTGCCAAGCGCTTCAAGGACCCAATCAATGCCGAATCCATGGAAGCCTTGGTAGAAGAGGTTATCAAGGAGGCCTGCAAAGAGCACAACATCGAGCCCATTGCTCCAGGTCGTATCGACAAACTGGAAAACGAGGCGGGCAAGCCCATTATGGTTAAAGCCATTATGGAAGTGGATGCTCCCTTAGTCATTAAGGATTATCAGCTTTCCATTCCCGTGCATCCTTCAGAAATAACGGATGCGGACGTGGACGGACAAATTGAAATGCTGCGCAAGCGCAAGGGTGAAGAATCCAAAGTGGATCGTCCCGCAGCTTTGGGCGATGTGGTGTTGGCCGAATACTTGAGCATTGCCATCGACGGTGAAAGCCGTCCCCTGCCTCAGCAAAAAGAATTCCGCATTGAGCTAGGCGCTGGCAGCTTGGCGGAAATGGATACGGCTTTGATAGGCAGCAGCGCTGGTGAAGACAAGCATGTCCGCTTTACTTTTCCCGATGATTATCGCCAACCCAATCTTGCTGGCAAGCAATCGGAATACAACCTCCGTATTGTGGAAGTGAATGAAATCAAGCTACCTGAACTGGACGATGCATTCGCTACTGGATATGGCTTTGAGAGCTTGGAGGTTTTTCGAGCGCGCATCCGCGAAGATCTCGGCAAACAGTCTTTGCACCGCGCCAAGGAAGAAGCTTACGAAGAAGCCATGCGCACCTTGATGACAGCCAACACCTTTGAGATTCCCAAAGCCCGCATTCAGAATTACGTCCATTACAAACTGGAACAACAGGGCCATAAACATGAGAACGAGGATCATGGCCATGACCATTCCGATCTGGAACAGGAAGCGGCTTTCAATATCCGTCGCTATCGCATTCTGGAAGAGATCGCCAAATTGGAAAAGATCAAACCGACCAGCGAAGAAGTCGATGAGCGCGTCAAGGAGATGGCGGAGCAATACGGAACCGATTTTGAAACGCTAAAGGCGTCTTTGCGCAAAAACGGTAAGCTCATAGAAATTCGGGAAGAATTGAAGTCGGAAAAGACGCTTGATTTTGTGATCGGCTTCAAACGCGGCGCGTGAAATCAGCCGAGTCCTTCATAACGGTTACTTTATGGAAACTCCCGGCGTCCTAGCCGGGCGTCTTACTAAGCTGCTATAAGGCGCAGGAAATAAAGAACTGGTAACTTTCTCTGACGACAGGTAAAATGGAGATATGTATATTTTCTTCAACTCATCTCTAATATCGGGAAGATAGGTCGCGCATGTATATACCTACAGTCATTGAAACCACGGGCCGCTCCGAGCGCGTCTACGACATTTATTCGCGCCTGCTTAAGGAGCGGATTGTATTTATCGGTTATGAGATCAACGATGTGGTAGCGAATACCATCGTGGCTCAAATGCTTTTCTTGGAATATGAAGATCCGGACAAGGACATCCTACTGTACATCAACAGTCCTGGTGGCGTGGTGACTTCCGGGTTGGCCATTTATGATGTGATCAAATATGTAAAACCGGATGTGCAAACCATTTGCGTCGGTTCTGCGTATAGCATGGGAGCGTTGCTGCTCGCCGCCGGCACCAAAGGCAAGCGCTATATCCTGCCTCATGGCAAAGTGATGCTGCATCAGCCCAGTGGAGGCGCAACGGGCCAATCTTCGGACATACAGATCCACGCCAAAGAAATCATCAAGACCAAGACGGAATTGAACAAGATTCTCTCCGAGGCAACGGGAAAAACTGAAGAGCAGATTGCCAAGGATACCGATCGGGATCATTACATGAGCGCGGAAGAAGCCGTTGCCTATGGCGTGGTAGATGAAATTTTCACCCGCAAGCGGAAGGTTCCTTAAAGTCATGGCTAAAACAAGTAATGGCTACGGTTTGATCCGCTGTTCGTTCTGCGGAAAGAACGCGGAGCAGGTGGAAAAAATCATCACTGGGCCTTCGGTGCATATTTGCAACGAATGCGTGGCCATGTGCAATGATATTCTCACCGAAGCCACCCAAAAGGAAGCGCTGGTCACCCAGGGCGCGAATCCTACCGCCAGCCCAATGGACATCAAGCAGCATCTCGACGAGCATATCATCGGTCAGAAAGATGCCAAGGTAGCTTTAGCCGTGGCGGTATATAACCATTACAAACGCATCGGGGCCCGTATGGGTGCGGACGGTGTGGAGGTGGAGAAATCCAATATTCTCTTTCTGGGCCCAACCGGATCTGGAAAAACCCTGCTGGCGCAAACCATTGCCAAGTTCCTCAAAGTGCCGTTTACCATTGTCGATGCCACCATTTTAACCGAAGCGGGTTATGTGGGCGAGGATGTGGAAAACATCATCGTTAGGCTTTTGCAGGCCGCTGATTACGATGTAGAGTTGACCCAACGCGGCATCGTTTATATTGATGAAATAGACAAGATCTCGCGCAAGAGCGCCAACCCGTCCATCACTCGCGACGTATCCGGAGAAGGCGTCCAACAGGGGCTTCTCAAGTTGCTGGAAGGCACGGTGGCGGCGGTTCCTCCCAAGGGTGGACGCAAACATCCAGAGCAAAACCTCATTCAGATCAACACCCGCAATATCCTGTTCATCTGCGGCGGGGCCTTTGAATCGTTGGAAAAAATCATTGAACGGCGTACTCGTGCAAATGGGCTGGGCTTTGGCGCCCCTATTGAATCCAAGGCGGATAAACGCATTGGCGAAGTGCTCAAGCAAGTAGAGCCCGATGACCTCATTCAATTCGGTTTGATTCCGGAGTTGGTGGGACGATTGCCCGTTATAACTGCTTTGGAAGAGCTGCCCCGCGAAGCCCTGCTGGAAATCTTGACCAAGCCTAAAAACGCCCTTGTCAAACAGTACTGTAAGCTTTTTGAGATGGACGATGTCCGTCTCAAGTTTCAACCGGATGCCCTGGAAGCCATTGTGGATCGCGCGATAAAGCGCAAAACCGGTGCGCGCGGCCTGCGTTCTGTAATGGAAAATGTGCTGATGAACATCATGTTCGAATTGCCCTCGCGTAGCGACGTTGCGGAATGTGTAGTGACACGCGAAGTCGTTGAGCATGCCAAAGATCCGGTTTTCATCCTCAAAAAGAGCAAGAAAAAGTTAGCCTAGACGGATCTTTTTACTTTTCCAGGCGAACCCCCGGAGGATCTCCTTGGCAAAGCCCATTTCCCGCTCTAAAGCACCCGCAGAACCTGAGGTCCCACCTGAGGAAACCGCGAGCCAAGAATATCTCGAAACCTTAGCAAAGGGCTTGCCGGTCATACCCCTGCGCGATATCATTCTCTTTCCCGGCACCGTAACACCCATATTACTGGGTAGACCCCAATCCTTAACCGCCATGATGCGGGCTTTGGAAAGTCCCACGCAACTGGCTTTTTTCGTCTTACAAAGGACGGCCTCGGAAGACGAAGTGGCGCCGGACTCGTTGCATAAAATCGGTGTGGTGGGTCGCATCGCTTCCTCATTATCGCTCCCGAATAATCTTTCCAAAATCCTGGTGGAGTCTTTGGGCACGGCTGAAGTCACCGAGTGGCAAGGCCTTCAGGCAATGATCGTGGCGGCTTTAGTTCCGCGCAAAGCCACAGTCACGGAGGGTGAGTCACTTAAGCGTAGACTCGAATCTTTGCGGGTCATGTTCGCGGAGTACATTTCCCAAAATCCGGACATGCCGCGCGGCATCGGGGATTTGATCGACGGCCTTCCTGGACCGGAGGAGAAGATCTACGGAATGGCCAGCCATCTTAAAATCGCCGTGGAGCTTAAGCAGACGTTGATTGAGGAGGAGACGCTAGATGCCAAGCTGAATAGGATTCAGGAGTTCCTGCGCAATGAAGTGGACACGACCATGCTGGGCCGCCGACTGGAGCATGAAGTGAGGGCCGGAATTGCCCAGAGCCAACGCGAATATTTTTTAACGGAGCAGCTCCGTAAAATCCAATTGGAACTCGGTGCATTTTCCCCCCCACTGAACCATGAGCTGAAACAATTGGACGAGTCGGTAAAGTCTAAGGCCATGCCGGAAAAAATTCAATTGAGGGTTTTGGCTGAGCTCAAGAGATTGGAATATTTGAATCCGGCTTCGCCCGAGTACTCGGTGGTCCGCAACTATGTGGACTGGTTTTTAGCGCTGCCTTGGAATAAATATGCGGAAGACAATCCCGACTTGGCCAAGGTTAAACGTCAGCTGGACAAGGATCACTTTGGGCTGAAAGCCATTAAGGAACGCATCCTGGAGCATGTGGCGGTTTACAAACTGTCCAAGCACAACAGCACGCCCATCCTGTGTCTTGTGGGCCCTCCCGGCGTAGGCAAAACATCGCTGGGCAAATCCATTGCCGCAGCCTTGGGACGGGAATTTGTGCGCATCTCCTTAGGCGGTGTGCGCGATGAGGCGGAAATTCGCGGGCATCGTCGAACCTATATCGGATCCATGCCGGGCCGCATTGTGCAAGCGCTAAAAAAATCCCAAAGCATGAATCCCGTCATCCTGCTGGATGAAGTCGACAAGATGGGCAGCGACTTTAGGGGTGATCCGGCTTCGGCTTTGCTTGAAGTGCTGGACCCGGAGCAGAACCATGAATTCATCGATCATTTTATGGAAGTGGGCATCGATCTTTCGAAAGTCTTTTTTGTGACTACGGCCAATGTCGAAGAGCAAATCCCTGCGCCCTTACACGATCGGCTGGAAGTCATCCGTATTTCCGGGTATTTCGATTCCGAAAAACTGCAAATCGCCAAGGGATATTTGGTACCTAAAATCCAGTTGGCATCCGGCCTTGTGGACTCCCAGTTCCGTCTCGAAGATTCGGTTCTCTCCATGCTCATTCGACGATACTCGCGCGAAGCGGGTGTTCGGCAGTTGTCGCGGCAAATCGCTAAAATAGCGCGCAAGCGGGCGCGGCAGGTGGTGGACGCGGAAGCCCGCACCAAAGGCAAGCCCAAAAAATCGGTGTTACTGCCCATTGGCAAGGATTCGCTGCTCGATTATCTCGGCGTGCCCATTCGGCAGGAACGTATCGTGCCGGATACCTGCGGCCCTGGCGTGGTGACGGGTTTGGCGTGGACGCCGGTGGGTGGAGAAATTTTGCGCGTGGAGTGTACGTTACTGTCTGGAAAAGGCCGTCTCAATCTGACCGGTCACTTGGGTGAAGTGATGAAGGAGTCGGCACAAATCGCCTTGACGTTGGTGCGGGAACGCGCTGGCCGTTATGGCGTCGACCCAGCTATTTTCCATAAGACGGACATTCATCTCCATGTACCGGAAGGATCCATTCCCAAGGACGGGCCTTCGGCTGGCTTGGCCATTACCTTAGCGCTGATATCCGCCATGACTCGGCAAAAGGTGGACCCGAAGATTGCCTTTACCGGAGAGGTTTCTTTGGTGGGAAAGGTGCACGCTATCGGCGGATTGCCGGAAAAAGCCCTTGCTGCACTTCAAGCCGGCGTAAACCGGATCATGGTGCCGGAGGAAAACAATCCGGAAATCCGCGAACTTCCGCCTGAGGCCAAAAAGGGCCTTAAGATCCAAACCGTCGATCATATCGACAAAGTACTGGCGATTTTGTTTAAACAAAAGGCCATGCCCAAAGGCGTACCGTCACAGGCTAAGGACATCACTGCCCGGGCCAATAACACTGAGTCGTGAGCGTGTCCGCGAGCATCAAGGACAATTTTCACTCCGTAGAACAACGCATTCATGCGGCCTGTGCCCGCGCCGGTCGTGATCCGGCCGAAGTGCGCCTTATCTGGGTGAGCAAGAATCATCCTCAATCCCGTCTCTTGGAGGCGATAAAGCTGGGCGCACGCTATTTTGGTGAGAATCGGCTGCCAGAAATTCTGGAAAAGTTTCCCTTGCCCGGCGTTCAAGAGCTGCACTTTATCGGCCGGTTGCAAACAAACAAAATCCGTAAGTTGCTGCCATTGGTATCGGCCATTCATTCCGTCGATTCCTTGGATCTCCTGATGGCGGTGAATCGTATTGCCGGTGAGCTGGGGCTGTGCCCGAACATTTTTCTCCAAGTCAATACCTCGCGTGAGGCGGCAAAAGGGGGCTTTGAACCGGACGCGCTTCCTGGAGTGCTGGCGGCCCTGCCCGTCCTCCCTCATCTGCATCTGGTTGGACTTATGACCATGGGACCTGTCGGTGCGCTGGAGCCTAGCCCAGCAGCCCTCACAGGTGATGAAGCGGCCCGCCTGTGCTTCCGTGAGTTGGCAAACCTGCTAAAAACCTGCCGAAGGCCAAGTGGTCCGTTAAAGGATCTCGCCTGGTTGTCCATGGGCATGTCCGGTGATTTTGAGGTGGCGATTGCTGAGGGCGCCCATTTTATCCGCATTGGAACGGGTCTTTTTGGAGAACGGGAACTGGTAAAGTAACCGGATTCAATACCCCACGCTGGTTTGTATGACTATTTTTAAGCCATACTAAGAATTTGAAAGTCAATCTGGAGCCGGAATGATTACACCCTTGGATATCAAAAAGCATGAGTTCTCTACTCGTTTCAAGGGCGTGGATCCGGATGAAGTTCGAGCATTGCTTGAAACCATCGCCAAGGATTTTGAGGAATTGACGCGGCAGAACACGCAGCTTTCCGAACGCCTTAAAATCGCCGAGGAACGGTTGAATCATTATCGCCTCATTGAGAAAACCCTGCAGGATGCTGTGATTACGATTCAGACTACCCTGGAGGAAAAACGCAAGGTTGCCCATCAAGAAGCGGAAGCCATCATCACCGATGCCCGCCTTAAGGCTAATGGCGATCTCTTGGCCTCACGCGAACAAGTGGCGACGTTACGCAGCGATATCCATATTCTGGAAAACCAGAAGATGCAGTTCTTTGCCCGTTTCCGCAGCCTATTGCGCAGCCAAGCCCAAATTTTAGATGCTATGATGGAAACGGAAGAGCGTGAAATGTCGCCACAACCAAATGTAACGCCAGTCACAACGCCGCCCTCAATCCCAACAGAAATACCGGGAATTCCACGCATCCCCGCATCCGAAGCGGTGGATACTCGCTGGGCCCGTAAATAGTCCAATCAATCCCTTTTAGAAAGGAAAAAAAATGTCATTGCCCGGTTCAAGTACAGGTTCCAAAATTTTCAAAACCCTGGGATTTTTAGCCATCATTGGAGTCGTTTTTACATTGGCTCGCTTGGTGATCAAGGGAATTCGCAGCGCAGATCGAACACCTGATGGAGATCAAGACGGGGTATAATTTCCTTAGTAGAGCGTTTAATTTTACCTATCCGCATTTTGGTTACCGAACCTAATTTCAGAAACGTCCGATAATTTCAGAAATGTCCGAATGTGAATAAACCTAACGGGAAGCTATTCCCAAAGGAGTACCCCCATTGCGTTTTATTCTGTTACTGGGATTTTTTTTCGAAATAGCCACAGCAAACATGGGCACGGTTAAGGATATATCCTTAAGCACTCTGTATCTGGGAAAGGCTTCCGTTCCCTTCTGGATTCTACCGGCCGCAGTTGAAGACGGGGACATGTTGCTCTGGACGGATTTAGGGTTATTTACAGTTTTGACGGCACCGGCTGCAGGAGTACTCTACCACCGCTGGATGGGCAATCCGGAAAAGGTGGTGCTTTGGCGCAAAATCAACAGGGTAACGGATCTTTCGCTGGCCTTGGGTGGTGCAGCCTTTGGGGTTGCGAGGATGTTCACACCGGATCCGCAAGGCGGTGAAAGAATAATTGGCAACAAAACCGGTGGGGTACTCATACTATTGATGTCCGCTATGTACGGCTCTATTTCCCTGCTAGAGAAAATTCCGTTTTCAACGGAGTCGGCGCGTTCGGCCAGGATTTCCGTGCAGCCGCTCTTTTCCTTCCAAACCAAGCAAACTGGATTGTCTGTTCAATACCGATATTGAACGAGCATGTGTGGGAGAAGGAGAAGGAGTACGAAGAGGAAAAATAGCGGGTAAGCAAGGCCTTACCCGCAGTGTGGTTTAGTTCCAGCCGTGCTTTTCGCGCACCTGCGACATCGCTCCTAAAATATTGTTCCAAGTGCTCGGCAGTTCCATAACCGCATTCGGGAACATGCAGCCGTCCCAGCACATATGCGCGATATCGATATGTTTGCCTGCTTCATCCCTGAGCCAGAAACCGGCATGGTAGGGGATGTCCAACTTGCCGTTTTTGTCGTCGGCTAAACAGTGGCGACCGGTTTTGTCATGCGACCCGGATCCGAATACGGAGGCGTCGTTTTGAGCCACATGGAAGTCCTTGACCCAGGGCCGGAGCTTGTTCGTCAAGTCTTTATAGCCTTTGTCATAAGCAGGTTTTTCCCAATTAAAACCCTTGGGAACCAGTGAATCCTCTTCAGCGTTATAGCCGAGCATGAACAACAACGTATGCGCCATGTCCGCCTGAATGCCAATCGTCTTTTGCATATCCACGCCGTTTAATAATTCCAGCAAGGATTTCCATCCATGCATTCCGCCCCAGCAGATTTCACCTTCTATGGCCAATTTTTCGCCGAAGCTTTCGGCGATTTTCCCGGCTTCTTTTATCGTGGCGATGTTTCTTTTTTGGTTTTCGATCGGGTCCTTGGCGAAGTTGGACGGGCTGTTGGCCGTATCGATACGGATTACGCCATATTTACGGATGCCGATGTCCTTCAGTTTTTTACCGATTGCGCAGGATTTCTTTATCACGTCCAAATAGTTTTTTCGATCTTCGTCGGAGCCGAAAGCGCCGCCGCCGCCCCAAATAGGCGCAACCAACGAGCCGATGGCCAGATTGTGGGCAGAAAATTTGTCGGCCAATTTTTTAAGATCATCATCCGAAGACGCCAAATCAACATGCGGAGCGGCCAGAAACAAATCCATGCCGTCAAATTTGACGCCGTTCACTTCGGCCTTGGCCGTGAGCTCCATCATTTTGTCCTGCGAAATAATCGGGTCTGCACCGGGTTCTTTACCGCCTTTGCCGACGAGTCCAGGCCATGCTGCGTTATGTAATTTCGGATATGCGTTTGCCATAATAATTCCAATCTTTTTTTGTGATGGATTTTCGAGCCAGAAAAAATAGTAATGAAAAAGTCGATATTGAAAATAAGCAATTCCAATATTTTTGCCCACTATGAATACGCCGGAAAATCGTTGAAACATAGAGATAAACCGCAACGAGTTTATTTTATCTAACGGGCTGGTTCGGCCGCCTCGACCAAAATTGTGCCATTGGGGTCGCAAAGCTCAAATCCGTTGTACTTTTGAAGTCCACCTATGGGTCCACTACCTTTGTCCTTGACGTGCCGGCCGTATCGTTGATAGAGTCGATTTCTACCAGAGAAGGCGGCTTGGCGTGAATTTCAGGACCAAACTCTTCTTAACCCTTTCCGCATTCCTCTTACTTGTGGGCATTGCGATGGTTTTTGTCGTTCAATTCCCCATCACCGGCCTATTATCGGAAAAAATATTGGAATTGCCCGCGCTTCTGGCTTTACATGTCAAAGTTGAAAAGATCGACGCCACCGCTTCCGGCAAAGTGACCTTGCACGGCCTGTCGGTTATGAGCAAAGAGGTTCTGTATATCCCCACTGTGACACTTATGGTTAATCGCGAGCAATTGATCCATGGACACATTTCCATAGAATCCCTGCACGCGGATACTTTGAAAATCAGTCTGTCCGGGGTTGAGAAAATAAAAGATAAGATGACTGCGGATCAGGCCAGCTGGTTCCGCTCCAAGCTAACGCACTTACAGAAAACGCCCGTGTCGGTAACCGCGCTACGGAATATTTCTGGCGTGCCATGGTTCACTGGAGAAATGAAAATCCGTTTCGACAGTGTCTTCACAGGTGGTGTGGTGGGACGGGTTCAGTTAAAGCGTGCCACGGTCGGCAATTATCCCGCTGCTACTGCTCTGGAGCTAAAATTCCATTCTAACTCCACCGCATTGGCTCTCGACTTTGTCCGGGGTCAATGGGCTGGCGGGTCCATTCGAGGGAAACTGGATGTGAATTGGAGCGATGCTGTGAATCCATTTCAATGCCAGATGGCCTTTCGTCAAATAAATCTCGCACGCTTCAAAACTTTGCCCCTTATTGCCAGGTCCAACATAGAAGGAATCGCTCAAGGAAAAGTGAATCTCAAAGGGAGCCTGAATCGACTGGACGATATTCAAGCAGACGGGAGTTTGAAAGTCCTCACAGTTAGCCTGAAAGACTTGCCCTTTCAGCGCGGAGCGCTTGTCGAAAAGTATTTACCCGAAATCACAGAGTTGCGACTACAAGCGCTGGAGTTTTCGGGGATTTCCATAAGAGAAAACAGAATCGAAGTGGCCAATCTAAAGGGGCAGGGAGATTTATTTTCTTTTTCCGGTCATGCCAGTCTGGACGAGCACGGAATCCAAACTGTTTCACTGGACTGTAATTTGGATCAAAAATATTTTCAGCGATGGAGTCCATTTCTCAGCGACATGGGAATGCTGAAGATTCAAATCGATAGGTCGCGTTCGGGAGCCCTATCGGGGCGGGTTAAGGCGCCTCGCCTCGGCTTGAATGGTTTGCCGGACGCGGAGGGTGTGGACCTTAAATTCACTTTGGATTCCAAATCCCTGATTGTTGAAAATGCGCGGTGTAAATGGGCGGACGGTACTATCCAAGGCAGCTTTGGCGTGGATCACAGCGACAGCGCTTTTCCCTTTCATGCTCGTATCGATCTCCAAAAAATAAATTTGCGTCGACTTACCGCACTGGGGTTTTTTGGACATGCGAGCGTAGATGGGCTTTTGCTGGGAAAAGTGAGCGTTGCAGGTAAGTTGACCCGTATGCAGGACGCTCAAGTCACAGGGGATATCAAAATAGCCAAGGTTAGGCTGAAAAAATTTCCCGTTCAGCAGGACAAATTGATACTCAATTATTTGCCGGACTTGAAGGACATACGATTAAACTCGCTGGAAATTTCAGATTTTTCTTGGAAGGAAAACCAGATACTATTGCCCAGTCTGCGCGGACAAGGAAATCCATTATCGTTCACGGGCCATGGCCGTGTGGGGCTTAATGGCCTCCATTCGCTTCGCCTCAATTGCGCCTTTAATCCAAAATATTGTCGAAAATTAAACCCCATCATTCGCGGAGCTTTTGTGGTGAATGGTCGGGCGCTTCCCCGCATTCCTTGTGCGATCAAAGGCGATTTGCATGAGCAAACCTTGGTTGTGGACAAGGCTTTTAGCCGGGTGGTTGGAGCGATTATGCGGACCGTAGGAAAAGGTATTCTGGACGAGTTTGACCTAACGGACTAGCGTTCCACCACAACTTTCGTGATTCGATGTCGATGGGAATTACTGCTGTTCGTACTTAAAAGTCTTGCTCCTTAAAAGACAAAAAGCCCTTTCACCCTCTGTCACCGCACTGGGCCTGGCGTCGCGAGTATTGTCTACCGGACCAAATAATAGTATCTCCCAGCCAGTCCTGATTAAAAGCCGTTTTAGACTGGCTTCGGTGAAAATCCAGAAGTTGGATGCGTCCGCATTCAGTTCGTCCGCTTCCAAAAAATAGGCAACCGGTTCATTGCGCATATCCTTTGAGCTTCCTGGCAGACGGCAAAAGATACGGGTGTTGAAAAACATGTATTCAGTATGTTTAGCAAAATATTCCAGGGAATAATACGGATTCTTCAGATGATAAAGCAAGCCAGCGAAAAAGATGACCCCGAAGCGATCAATGGGTAGGGTAAAGAAACTGTCCAGATTCAGGTCGTGGATTTCAACCTGGGAATTCCGTGCCTGTTTCAAGAGCCGAGCGCCTTCCATCCCATTGCAGCTAATGGGGATGTGGTCGAAAACATGCAAGTGCTTGACACCGACGCTTTCCAGAAAAAAGGCCATGTCCCCATCGGCCGCTCCGAAATCTCCGATGGGCTTGTCTCCAATCAATGTCAGAATATCGCGATACCGGGCGCGTAATAACCGATCCCATTCTTTGAAAGTCCCCAGGGTACTGTGCGGGTACCAGACATGTGACGGGTCGGCAAACTTTAAACTCTCTTTTATTGCTTTTTGTTCCTGGTCAAATTTTTGACTATGAGCAAGCAGGGCGACCAAAGGGTCATCAGGCAGATGGTGACTGGTATCCGCTTTGGGAGCAGGCTTCGTCAGCCTTTTTATTCTATTTAAGATGCGCTTTGTGGTGTCCACGCTTTGGATAGTATCACAGAATCATTCTTAGATCCATTGGCTTTCCTAAACAGGAGCCTTGTTTTTTACCTTTCTGGAAATAGAATTTCAACACCAGCAAGGAGCTTTTATCTCAAACGTATTACCAGACGGCGTCTACGCAGAGTTCGATACAACCAAAGGCATCATTACCGTGGCGCTTGAATTTGAAAAGACCCCGATTACCGTTTCCAATTTTGTCGGTTTAGCGGAAGGAACAAAAAAATCCAATAAGCCAGCCGGTGAACCTTTTTATGATGGACTTAAATTTCATCGGGTCATCGCCAATTTCATGATTCAGGGCGGCGATCCTAAAGGCAATGGCACTGGGGGACCCGGTTATGAATTCCAGGATGAGTTCCATCCCAGTTTAAAGCATGATAAGGCCGGCACGCTTTCCATGGCCAATGCAGGACCAGGCACCAATGGCAGCCAGTTCTTCATCACTCATGGACCTACACCGCATCTGGATGGCAAGCATAGCGTTTTTGGCTATGTGGTGTCAGGGCAGGATATCGTCGATGCCATTTCCATGAAAGATTGCATCGATAGCCTCCGCATCATTCGCGTTGGGGCCAAGGCTAAGAAGTTCAAAGGGGATGAGGAAAGCTTTATCGCGGCCGTCAAAAACGCGTCCTAGACCCTTGATGATGGGCCCTGCAGGTTATTTTTTGCCTGCTTGGCTTGTCTGAAATCCCCTGATTCCGAACGGCTATCGCACAGAAACATGCACCTACCCAGGGTAGATTTTTCTGTATCCGGAAATGCGGCAGGCCGTTATGTGATTTATGAAGATGCCATACATGAATGCACGTACGGGGATTTCAATCCGATTCTCGAATTGGCCTTTGTCCAAGTCACCAACGGCAGAAACAAGATAGCAGAGAAATTCATGCTCCAATAAAGCACAAAATCTTTAACCGGGATCGGGTGCGGATTTTGTTTCATGGGCAGGAAAAGGGAGTCATTATTCCCGTAGACAAGCAGGCTGGGCAAAGTGTCAAGGAACATCCTTTTTTCGGAATGGATCGGAAAGCCAAACATTCCGTAGAGGAAGTCTTGGAGGGCCTGCGCGGCGGAAGGTACAATGCTCTTTGATACGGATATGTTCATCTGGATTCAAAGAGGCAATGACGCTGTCGCCGAGCCTCCATCTATATTGAGGAATATTCTCTAGGCCATGGCATTAGAGCTGGTGATGCCATAATTGCGGCGACAGCTACGGAAAACCATCTGACTCTTGTCAGCTCGAACGGCAAGCATTTCAAGCCGATTAAAGATCTTGATCTGAAAATTTTTCGACCTTGAATTGAACAAGTGGTGCACCCTGAGGGATTCGAACCCCCAACCCACGGCTTCGAAGGCCGGTACTCTATCCAGTTGAGCTAAGGGTGCAAGCCGATAAATCTAATTAAGTGCGCGCTCCATCACCTAGCAATGCTGGCGGGAATTTTCCCCTCGGCCGGGTACCCGTGTTCATAACGCATCTTGCGCATCAGCTTGCCCTGGGAATCGTAAAAAAGCTGATCCCCATGCAATACCCCCGCTTGGTATTGAGAGGACTCCAGGAGTTTGCCATTTGCCCCATATTCCAGCCAGTCTCCCGTGCGCTGGCCTCCTAGATAAAGACCCGTCAACTTCAGGTTTCCATTGGGGTGCCATTTCTGTAGGGACGCGGGTTGACCCTGTTTATACAGCATCAACGAGCGCTTGCTGCCAGATGGATAATACACCCAAGCTTCCCCTTCCGGATGAGACTCGGCAAAATGTTGCCGTTCTACCAAATGATTCAGCGAATCGTACCGCAACCGTTCCCCAGTGCCGGAAACAAAAAAGCCGCGTTCCAGCAGGCGTCCCGCAGCGTCCCAGCTATAGGAACTGTCGTTTTCCATTCCAGCTTGGTAGTGTTTGAGGGAGGCTCGTTTGCCATCGGCACCGAAGGTTTCCCATATTCCCGTTTTTTTACCATCGGGGTCAAAGGCGCCTTTCTCTATTATCATTCCGTCTGGGTCTTTACGCGCATACGCGCCAACGGGCACGCCTTTCTGGCAAGCATAGTCCTCTTTTACCGTCTGGTTGGCGTGGAAGGTTCGGTAGTAGCCAAGTTCATTGGATTCGAAACAGGAATTTTCCACCAGTTGTTGACCCTTTGCATCCCATTCTTTTAAGGTATCGACTTCCTTACCAGCCTTAAACGATCCGATGGCTTTGGCATCGCCATTTTCCCAGAATTGCCGCCAGACGCCCTCCTTTTGATTCGCCTTGAAGTCACCTTTGGCCGATATCGTGAACTGATTGTAAAAAAAGGTCCAGGTACCGACCTTTTGGCCGTTTGTAAAACGCCCTTCCGACTTTTTTTGGCCATTGTGCCAATAATCGAAATAGGCCCCATGCCGCAGTCCCTTTGAGAAGTACGTATCCTTTTCCTTATGGCCGTTGACGGAGAAAACCTGTTCGCGTTTTAGATTTTCCGGTGACGTTCCGCCCCATAATCCGTAGGTGCGGATGACCTTGGGTTTATTATTGGGAAATGTTTCGACCACTTTTTCCCGCCCACAACCCATCAATAAGCTGGGAAGTACAATGCAGGCCAGTAAAAAGCACGCGTGCCATTGGCTGGCAGGCATGGCGCAGGCATATCTGTAGGCGGGCTGTAAAGAAAAAGTTCGCATGCTAAGTTTCCAGAGGGATAATATGCCTTTTTTTGGATTCAACTAGAAGATTTGATCATTTTCTGGTAATTTGAACAACCTATGCCATCCCTAAATAAAAAAACTCTGACTACATCCGGCCGCAACGGCAAAAACGTCCTTGTCCACGGCGAACCTTCCTTGCCTCTCATCAATAAGGATGTAGAGCTTTATCTCACTCCTCGCAGCGGCCACATGGCCCCGGTGCGCTTTCGTATCGGCGAGCGTTGGGTGCAGCCCTATGCTTTAGCGCCTTGGGAACCGGAAGACCTCAGTAAAGATTTGCCTCCCGTCCTGCGCGTGTTGCGCGGGGATTATTTCTGCCTGCCCTTTGGTTCCAGCCAGGGGATCAAGGACGTGCATGGTGAGACCGCGAATGCAGAGTGGAAGTTTGTATCAGAAGATGCCGAGCATCTGGTTCTGGAGATGGCGGTTACCGCGCCAAAGTGCCGGGTGCGCAAAACCTTGAGCATTAAAGCCGGCCAACGGGCCGTGTATCAGGAACATCTGATCGAGGGCTTGCAAGGACGATTCAATTTTGGCCACCACGCCATCTTGCTGTTTCCCGAAAATGGCGGTCCTTATCACGTCAACACCAGCCCATTCCGATATGGCAGTGTCAAGCCGGATGCTTTTTCCAATCCCTTGGCGCGCGAGTACGGGGCGCTCAAGACAGGCGCACGCTTTACCTCATTGGCGAAAGTGCCTTTGGCTCAAGGTGGCTACACCTCTTTGCAGGAATACCCGGCGCGTCAAGGTTTTGAAGATTTGGTCATGATGACCAACAAGCCTGGTGATTTTGCCTGGACGGCAGCCACGCTAGACGGATACGTGTGGATTTCCCTCAAGGACCCGCGCACCTTGCCGAGCACGATGTTTTGGCTCTCGAATGGAGGCCGTCATGCTGCTCCTTGGAGCGGCCGGCACTTAAGGCGACTGGGTTTGGAAGAAGTATGCAGTTATTTTTCCGATGGCCTGGAAACCGCACGCAAAGATCTTTTGAAATCAAAAGGCGTGCCCACCACTTTGGCCTTTAAAGCCAAGGAGAAAAAGTCGATTCGTCTGATACACGTGGTCCATCCCGTCCCCCAAAAATTCGGCCGGGTGGAGTTGGTGGAAAAAGACATAGATGGGAAGTCAATCAAAGTCACCAGTTCCGGAGGTCAAACCGTTATCGTGCCTGTGGACTGGTCTTTCTTGTACGGTTGACGCATTTATGCAACTATTTAAATGCCACCTGGGCCCGAAAAAATCACGGACTCTTGCAGCGAAATAGTTCAGGATTTGATGAGTCTGATATAGTCGAACCACATTTGGTACCCGGTGCTGGATACGTTCTTGCCAGTCACCTTGAACCGCAGGAACTTGGTTCCCGATGCATTGAAGGTTGCGTTACCGATAGAGAGCACTGAATAGAAGGCTCCGGTGGACCACATATCGAGGGGTCCTCCCACATTGGTATAGACGCCGTTCTCTGAGTCGGCCCAAGCCAATTGCATGATGGCCCGGTTGGTATTGGTCTTGACGCGCACATTTATATTGTATGTGCCGGTCAGGGCAACGGGAAATTGGTAGGTCACGTATGAACCCACGGCCGTGGATGCCAGATTAGAGCCTTTCATTCCGCTGTATTCCGCATTGGTGAAGACCGCATGTGCTTCCGCGGATTTTGTGAAGGCCAGGGATTCGGTTTCCTTGTGCAGGGGGTTGCACTCATAGGCTCCGAAATCGTTGGTCTTAGTTCCATTCTGATTGCCGTCGATCATGCGCGGATGCCCGCGACCGTCAATGCCCTTTAACCGATCAGAATTGCTCAGTGAGACATCGATGGCCACGCTAGTGTAGTCGAGGGGAATGGTATGGATGTTTAGCGGCCATCCGGTTTCCGTCAAGGTGCCGATGCCTGGATTGGTTACCGGAGTGATCAGATTTGGACCCTTCGGCGCGATATTGCCAGTATAGTCCCCGATCATGCTTTCTTCGGCATAGACATAGCCATAGGTATCCGTGGCGGAGGGCGCGGTATTCTTGGCCACCAGGCAGAGATACATATGGGGAGGGGTGCTTCCTAATTGAGGGTTGGCGATTCCACCACCCGATACCGAAGCCTTATTGTTGACCACGGTGGATCCATAGATGTCAAAATAACCGCCCTGGTAGATTTCGAGGAGCATGCCTCCTCCCCTGCCGTTCTTTGCTTCGTTGTTGGAGATGGTGATGTTGTGGATATTGGAATTCAAGGAGCCGTTGTAATAGATGCCGCCTCCGCCCCAACCGCTGATATTGTTTGTCACGCTGGATTCATTCATGGTCAGGCCGCCTCCATACTCAGGTGAATGCTGTACTTGAATGCCCCCGCCATTGCCAGGGGCGGAATTGCCGTCGATGCTGCAGGAGTCGAGGATCCAACTGGCACCGATGCCATAAACACCGCTGTAGGTAAATCCTTTTACTTTGACTTGGGACAGTCGGACATTGGTTCCGAACCCCTGGGCCTCGGCCAGCACGCCTGAGGCGGCGAAATCCAGCCTGTCCGCGCGCAAGGTTAGGGCTTTGACCAGGAAATTCGTGTTCCGCAAGCCTCCGTCGAAAAACAGAAGCTGGTTGTCAAAGGGGAAATCCGCGGCGATGATGGTCCGGTCCATGCCCCCGCCAATTATAGTTGCGCTCCGTCGCAAACGGAGCTCGCCGGAGGCCTTATACACTACTGGGCTGGTAAAACTCCCTCCTTGCAAAAAAATGAAGTTGTCGGTCGGAGTTCCTGCCGGGCAATCATTAGTATTCACTGCCAAAAGGGTGTTGATGGCCTGGACCGCTTCGGCCAGACTGCACTTGCCGTCATCGACTTGGTTAACACTCAGGGTATTGATAGTATAGTTGGTCGCGGAAACCGTGGAGACCAGCATGGTCAGGGCCAGAATGGCGGCGGATGGCAACCGGAAATGGGTCGAGGCAAAGTAGGTCGAATTTTTGTATTTCATGCAATGAGAGCATACATAATTGGAAGTCATTTTCAAATCCACTTCTGCATAAATCTTCCACCAAGAGCTTTGAACTTTCGGAGGGTCGGGGTGTTGGAGGTGCGACTGGCCAATCTTGTACGATAAAGAGTCTTTTGCCTATATTTGAGTGAGCGAAAATCGAAACCGAAAGCCATGAAAGCAGCACCATGACCGATATAATGTCGATACCGAAAATAAGCAAAAAGCCGAATGTCAAAGCCGCCATTGAATCCGGTGAGGGCATCCTTCGTTTGGCACCCGCTTGGGTTCCACGATCTTTTATGATTCCCGGCAGGCGTATCAAACTCCATCCGGACGATATTTACGCACTAGGCGCGCATCGCGGCGGTTTATGCGAACGCTGGTTTGCATCTACAACTGAAGCAGGCAATGAAAACCGGGCTTTGGACGAAGGCCTGAGCTATGTAGTGAACGACAATGAACGCTTTACCTTGCTGGAAGCCGTCGCCTCTGAAGGTGCCACGCTTATCGGAAAAGCCATGTGGGACAAGTACAAGCGCTGGCCGGTCTATTCCAAGTATTTCGACAATATGGGACCCATCGCCCATCATATGCATCAAAGCGCGGAACAGGCCGAGAAGGTAGGCCGGGAAGGCAAGCCGGAAGGCTATTATTTCCCACCGCAGTTAAACGCCATCGGCAACAATTTTCCGCATACCTATTTTGGATTGGAACCCGGTGTCACCAAATCCGACATCCGTCGCTGTTTGGAAAACTGGAATAAGGGCGACAACGGCATCATCGATTTGGCCAAGGCCTATCGCCTCAAGCCGGGAACCGGGTGGCATGTGCCCGACCGTATTCTGCACGCTCCCGGCTCTTTTGTAACCTACGAACCCCAATGGGGCAGCGACGTCTTCGCCTATTTCCAGAGCATGGTGGAAGGCCGCCGCATTGAGTGGGAACTGTTGTCCAAGGATTTCCCCGTCGAGCACCATCA